>NZ_AMXD01000029.1 GCF_000310185.1 Thauera aminoaromatica S2
TCGCTTCCGGACCTTCCCGGCTGCAGATCCAACCGGCCAGGATAGTTGTCGTCGACCGGTCAGGTTAATTGTCGCCGGCCACTTTGCGCAGATTTCCAGCTTCGAACCGCGAATCTGGCGCGCGTGGACCGTACTGGCCGCTGAGCACAATGCCGACAACGCCAAGGTCCTGTTCGACCATGTGGATGTCAATCGGGCCGGTGCCATTGCCCCGGCCCAGGCCATCCGCTGGCTGCTGGCGACCCAGACCTTCTCGGTGAGCTGCGGCAAGAGCGAGTTGTCCCACACCGGTACCGCACCTTCGGCGACGGCGGTGATGGCTTTGCCGCTCGGGCGCAATCTCTTCGATACCTTGTCCTACGCGCTAGTGCCGCAGAACCGGCTGGTACTGGCCGGCGACCTCCCTGTATGGGAGCGGGAACCGGAAACATTGGAGGCGCTAAAAGGAGGTTGCGAGCGTGCGGTCAGCGGCTTTGCCGACCGCTACACTTGGCGCATTCGTGCCATCCGTCTGCAAGTCGACAGCCATGGCGCGGTTTCCCGACTGGCGTTTGCATCCGGCGTGGGGCCGCAGACCGAGCAGCAGAGCGATCCGATGCTGGGTTACCGGGTCGACGAGAAGAAAGGTCGATTGCCGGTGATCTTTCGGGAACGGGGGTTCTGGCGCGACTTCGATTCCCTGCTGCCCGATGCGATCGGCTGCGCCCCCCAGATCATCGAACACGCTATCGGCCTCGGTCGCGCGGTGCCGCAACGCTTTCCTTCCTCGGTCTTGGTGGCAGGGCAGTCCAACGACAAGGCCAAGATCGAATACTGGCGCATGGAGCGTTTCAGTCTGCCGCCCGCGCTGGCCGGCTGCCGCATGGTACGAGCGGAGATTCGCGTTTTGCTTGCCGCCGCTGAAGAGGCACAAACCGCGCTCTGGCACGCCTGCAAGGCCTTTGCCCGCAATCTGCTCAGCCGTGGTGAGCGGGAGCCGGCTGGCAAGGATGTAAGTAACTTCCTGCGCCAGATGCCCGTCACCGACAGCTACTGGTCCAGCCTGGAGCCCTGTTTTCATCAGATCCTCGCCGAGTACACCGAGGAACGCGATCCCGACGACATCCGCCTTTCGTGGCTCCGGCACGTGCGCTCCGCCATGCGCAGCGCATGGCGCGCTCACGCCTCTGGCGTGGCAGCCGGCGATGCCTGGGCGATCCGTGCGCTGGCCCAGGCCGAAGCACCTGTCCTGCGCCACCTCGGCAGGCTCAATCAAGAAATTTCCAAGCTCGAACCTACAAAGGAGTCCGCATGAGTGCCTACCTGGACTGGTTGGAAGATTCGAACAAGAGGGATAGCCGCGTCCGGGCCGTGCTGCGCCGCAGCCTAGCCTTCGATCCCGGCGCGTTTCCAGCGGCCTATCCCTATGTCGAGCCCTTCCTCAGGGACGAAGACAGCCACTGGCGCCGACAGGTGCATTACCTCGTAGCTGCTTTGTGGGCGACCCACTGGACGGCGTCGCGTACCGGAATCGCCCTGCCCATTGGCGAGGCCGTTGCGCAGCACCAGCAGATGAGTGGTTCTGCCAGCACCGAGCGCCGCTTTATCACCCTGCTGGATGCGGATGCTGACGAACTGCCCTACCGGCTGCGCCAGATGGTCGCCCTGCTGAAGGATCAGGCCATCGACTTCGATGCACTATTCGCCGACCTGTTGCGCTGGCACGCCCCCGGCAAGCGCATCCAGAACCAGTGGGCGCGCCAGTTCTATCGCACGCTGCAAAAAGACACCGATTTGCCCGAAGAATCCGAAACCGAAGAGGCGTCCGCATGAAAACCATCGTCGAAGTCCACGTGCTGCAAAACTTCGCCCCCTCCAACCTGAACCGCGACGACACTGGCGCTCCCAAGGACGCCCTGTTCGGCGGCACCCGCCGGGCGCGCGTTTCCAGCCAGTGTTCCAAGCGGGCAGTGCGGCAGTTCTTTGCGACAAACGGAATTTTCACTAAAGAAGAGCTTGCCGTACGAACGAAACGGCTGCTTCAGGAATTAAAGAGTCGGCTGAGAAACGCTGAGCGGAATGATGAAGACATCGAAACGAAGGTGTCTGCTGCGATTACGGCTACAGGTTTAAAACTCAAGGGTGAGAAAACAGAGTATTTGTTATTTCTCGGGGAACAGGAACTCTCAAGGCTTGCTGCAGAAATCGACAAGCGATGGAATGAAATCGGGGATAGTTCCGCACAGGCTGCCCGGTTGAGACAAAGTATTTCTGAGCATCCCATCCGCGCGTCCCGCACGCCCGGCGTTCCGGAAGAAACGACTATGGCTTACAAGGAGAACGGCAGCGCCGCGATGACCGACACGTCATTGGTGCGAGCTCGCGGCGTTAGAGGACGCTGTGGAGCGAGCCCGACTCTGAGCATGGTCCGGGAATCGTCGGCGACAGTGGTGAGCACAGCGATGTGCATCCCGTTTGAGAGATCGAGTCGAAATCGACGCTTCCCTTGGCGCTGCCGTTCTTGGACGAGGATGGAGCAGATGATGGCGATGCGCAAGCGGACAGACACGGTGTTCCCGAACGCGGCGGGGATCGATGTGGGTGCTTCGAGCCACTGGGTGGCGGTGCCGCCCGACGCGGCAGAGGAGTCGGTGCGCGAGTTCGGCGTCATGACGGACGATCTGCGCGCCTTGGCCGACTGGTTGCTGGCGTGCAAGGTGGAGATCGTCGCCTTGGAGTCGACCGGCGTGTACTGGATCCCGCTGTTCGAGATCCTGGAGCAGCGCGGACTGCAGGTCTGGCTGGTCGATGCGCGACAGATGAAGTACGTGCCCGGCCGCAAGAGTGATGTGCAGGATTGTCAGTGGCTGCAGCGTTTGATGAGCTACGGGCTGCTGCGCGCAGCATGGCGACCTGCCGGAGAGGTCTGTGAGCTACGGGCGATTGCCCGGCTGCGCGAGACCTTGCTCGCCGAGCAGGCCAGTTGGGTGCAGCGCATGCAAAAAGCCTTGGTGCAGATGAATATTCAACTCACCGAGGTGCTCACCGACGTGATGGGGATGAGCGGTCAGGCGATCATCCGTGACATCGTCGCCGGCGAGCGCAACCCTGAAGTGCTGGCGCGTCACCGTCACCGGCGGGTCAAGGCCAGCACCGAGGAGGTCATCCGTGCGCTGACCGGGAACTGGCGCCAGGAGCATCTGTTCGTGCTGGGTCAGGCACTGTCGATGTACGACGACATCGCCCGTCACCTGCGCGAATGCGACGCCCAGATGCAGGTGCTGCTCGGGCAGCGGGCGCAGTGCGCGATCAACGTTGGCGCGGTGCCTCGAGCCGGCAGCAAGGCGCGCGCTGCCTTCGATGTCCGGCAGATGCTCGCCAATTGGGCAGGGGTCGATCTGACGCGGATCAACGGGCTCGAGGTGAGCTCGGTGATGAAGATCCTGACCGAGATCGGACCCGACCTCTCCCGCTTTGCCAACGTGAAGCACTTCTGCTCGTGGCTGGGGCTGTGCCCAGGGACCAAGGTCAGCGGTGGCAAGGTGCTCTCGGCCGGTACCAAGCGTTCGGCCAACCGCGTGCGCCAGGCCCTGAAGATGGCCGCGATGACGCTATCGCACAGCAACTCCGCCCTCGGAGCGTTCTATCGGCGCCTTTGCAGCCGGATGGACAAACCCAAGGCGAACACCGCAACGGCGCATAAGCTCGCGCGCATGGTGTATTTCATGCTCACCCGCGGCGAGGCCTTCGTCGACCAGGGGCAGCAGCGATACGAAGAACTGCAACGCGAGCGCAGCATCGCTGCACTCAAACGCCGAGCCACCGCGCTCGGGTTCCAGATCAACCCCATCGGGGCAGCCGCATGAAAACCGCCCCGGCTAGTTTTGTTTCTTGAGAGGATCTGGCGAGCGATCTCAATGAACGACAGTTGGCTTACCTTTTTTGCCTACTGAAGGTTGACGGCGACGTAGGGAAGGTAAAGCAGGAGAACGTAGTCGCTGCCGAAAACAGCTTGGACGAGATACTCAGTTTGCTCAGAAAGTACAAGTCTGAAATTCCGGAATTGCTGGACAAGAAGATACCCAAAAGAAAGAAGGAAGAAATTCCCGCGTGGGAGGTCGATCTGGCCGATCTGCTAAAGGCAGAGAAGGGTGGCGCATCTATTCTAGGAAAGTATCTCCTGAAAATTCTTGACGGTGGGAAAGCAGTTGATCTGGCACTGTTCGGCCGCATGCTCGCAAACATGCCCGAAAAGAACCAGAACGCCGCCTGCCAGGTCGCTCATGCCCTGTCCACCCATGCAGTGGAACGGGAATTCGACTTCTACACTGCCGTCGACGACCTGAAGCCCGAGGACACCGCCGGCGCGGACATGATGGGAACGGTGGAATTCAATTCTGCCTGCTTCTACCGCTACGCCGTGGTGGACTGGGAGAAGCTCGGGGAAAACCTGCAGGGCGACACCGAACTGGCCGCCAAGGGCCTGCGTGCCTTTCTCGAAGGCTTCGTGGTGGCCGAACCTACCGGCAAGCAGAACACCTTTGCCGCCCACAACCCGCCGGAATTCATATTGGTCACGGTGCGTCGCAATACGGCACCGCGCAATCTGGCCAATGCGTTCGAGACGGCCATCCGCGCCCGGGACAGCCTGACGCGCAGTTCCGCCAACGCGCTGCTGGGCAAAGCCAGGGTGCTGCAGGCGGCCTATGGTGGCGAATCGTCAGCCTTCGTGCTGGATCTGACCGGTGCGGAGATCGGCGACGCGGCGGCGCCGGCGGCTTCGCTCGCTGCCCTGATTGACGCCGTGATGGCTGAAGTGCGGCGGGGTTGACCCATGTCCACCGTACTGCTGCGCCTGATGGGGCCGATGCAGTCCTGGGGCACTACCAGCCGCTTCGATGAGCGGGACACCGGAAAGGAGCCCAGCAAGTCAGGCGTGCTCGGGCTGGTGGCGGCCGCCCTTGGCATTGATCGGGAGAACTGGCACGACCTGGAACCCCTGTGCCGGCTGCGCATGGGCGTGCGCCACGATCGTCCCGGCGTGCCAAAACGAGATTACCAGACCGCACAAGGGGTCATTACTGGCAATGGGCTTGCCAAAGATCCCGCCGTGACCACCCGCCATTACCTCGCCGACGCGGCCTTCCTGGTCGGCCTGTGCGGCGACGACCGCGGCTTGCTCGAACGCATCCATGGCGCCCTCGCCGATCCGGTGTGGCCGCTTGCCCTGGGACGCAAGTCCTATGTGCCCTCGGAGCCTATCTGGATGCCCGATGCGGTAGTGGATGCCGACATGCGCGACACACTTGTCCAGTGGCCCGCCATCGCCTCACCCCGCCCGGGCGCGCCACCTACCCCGCGGATTCTGTCCCTCGAGTCCGCCGACCGCTCCGGTCTGATGAAGATGGATCAGCCCCTGTCATCCTTTGACGAGCGCCGTTTTGGCCCCCGTTTCGTCGTTTCGGAGGTGCTGGATGTTCCTGTCCAAACTGGTCCTTGACCCCGCTCACCCACAGGCGCGGCGGGATCTTGCCAATCCCTATGAGATGCACCGTACGCTGAGCCGGGTCTATGCCGAGAGCCCAGATGGCCCGCCGGCACGCTTCCTGTGGCGGTTGGAACACACCGGCAACCACCTACCGGAGGATGGCACCACCGTACTGCTGCAATCTGCGACGCCTGGCCGCTGGCGTTGCCTGCAGGAACTGACCGGGTACCTCCATGCCCTGTATCCGGACAAGGCGGTAGCTCTCGATGAGTTGCTGCAGCCGGGTCGCAGCTATGTTTTCCGGCTTTGCTGCAATCCAACCGTCACCCGCAACGGCAAACGCTACGGTCTACTGCGCGAAGAAGAACAGGTCGCCTGGCTGGCCCGCCAAGGCCGCCAACATGGATTCACCCCGCTCCATGCCCGTATCGTCCGCAGCGAGCACGCTACCCATCACCAGGGACGTGGTGGTCAACGCATCACATTGCAGGTGGTGCAATTCGATGGCCTGCTGCGGGCGGAGGATCCGGCGCAACTAGGACAGGCTCTGGTGAACGGCATCGGCCATGCCAAAGCGATGGGCCAGGGTATGCTGTCGATCGCCCCAGGGCACGGCTGAGCATGCTACCACCCCTCAAACCCATCCCGATCAAGGAGCGCCTGTCGATCGTCTTCGTCGAGAAAGGTGAGATCGATGTGGTGGATGGCGCCTTCGTGGTAGTGGACCAGCAAGGCTTCCGGGTGCGGCCGGTGCTCACCCACATCCCGGTAGGCGGGGTTGCCTGCATCATGCTAGAGCCCGGCACGCGGGTATCCCATATGGCAGCTGCACTGGCGGCGAGGGTTGGTACGCTACTGGTATGGGTCGGGGAGGCCGGCGTACGCCTGTATTCCTCCGGCCAGCCCGGTGGAGCGCGCGCTGACCGACTGCTCTACCAAGCGCGATTGGCGCTGGACGAAGCCCTGCGGCTGAAGGTGGTGCGCAAGATGTACGCGATGCGCTTCGGTGATGAGCCGCCGGCCCGACGCAGCGTGGAACAGCTGCGCGGCATCGAGGGGGCACGGGTCAAGCGTACGTATCAGCTACTCGCGCAGAAGTACGGCGTGAAGTGGACCGGTCGAGCCTATAACCCGGAGGACTGGGACGTCTCCGACCTGCCCAACCGCTGTCTGTCGTCCGCTACCGCTGCGCTCTACGGCGTGACCGAAGCCGCAGTGCTGGCTGCGGGATACGCCCCGGCAGTGGGCTTCATCCACACTGGCAAGCCGCTCTCGTTCGTATACGACGTGGCCGACATCTACAAATTTGACACCGTAGTACCCGCTGCCTTCCAAGTTGCCTCCAGCAACCCACACAACCCGGAGCAGGCCGTGCGCCTAACCTGCCGCGACATTTTCCGCAAGTCGAGACTTCTGGAGCGCATCATCCCGGACATCGAGGAAATCCTCGGGGCCGGCGAGATCCCCCGCCCCGAAGCACCGGAAGAATCGGTCGGGCCCGCCATCCCCAATCCGGAGAGCCTGGGCGATGCTGGTCATCGTGCTTGAAAACGCTCCGCCCCGACTGCGAGGCAGGCTGGCGGTATGGTTGCTCGAAGTACGCGCCGGCGTGTACGTCGGCACCTATTCGCGGAAGGTGCGCGAGCACATCTGGAGCCAGGTGGAGGCAGGTATCGAGGACGGCAATGCGGTGATGATGTGGCACACCAACAACGAGGCCGGCTTCGAATTCCAGACCCTCGGCCCTAATCGCCGCCTGCCCGCCGACTGGGACGGTGTACGGCTGGTCAGCTTCCACCCGGAAGCGCGACGCGACGATCCTTAAAAACCCGGAAAATTACACCGACAAGCGCATGAGTCGGTAGAATTTTCGCTACCAATATTTCCATGGAAATTCATGGAGATGGAGGAAGTGTGTTCCCCACGCCCGTGGGGATGAACCGGGGGCGTAGATGTCGGGCATGGGGCGCGCGGCGTGTTCCCCACGCCCGTGGGGATGAACCGTGAATGGCGGCAAGCTTGCCGTCATAGGTGGTGTGTTCCCCACGCCCGTGGGGATGAACCGTCGCCGAACCCGCCCTGTGCGCCGCCGGACTGGTGTTCCCCACGCCCGTGGGGATGAACCGTGGTGCCGGCGAAGCCGATCGTGGAGGCGATGGTGTTCCCCACGCCCGTGGGGATGAACCGCGCACGCACGACGAGCGCGTGGACTTCGCGTCGTGTTCCCCACGCCCGTGGGGATGAACCGATGTAGCCGGAGTCATTGTCGATGAGGATGTAGTGTTCCCCACGCCCGTGGGGATGAACCGCCCTGCGCAGCGGCGGCGCGATCAACACCGCGGTGTTCCCCACGCCCGTGGGGATGAACCGTCACCTTCATGGCCCATCAGCTTCTCGAATGCGTGTTCCCCACGCCCGTGGGGATGAACCGTCGCCCACCGGCGCGATGGCGGGATTCAGCGCGTGTTCCCCACGCCCGTGGGGATGAACCGCAACCACGAGCGCGACAATCTGCGCGCCAAGAGTGTTCCCCACGCCCGTGGGGATGAACCGGATCTTGACGAGGCAATGCGCTTCGCCGACATGTGTTCCCCACGCCCGTGGGGATGAACCTGCGTCATGCGCCCGCTCGCATCGTCAGCGAACGTGTTCCCCACGCCCGTGGGGATGAACCGCCGCGCGCCCAGATCCTCGCAGACGGGGGCGACGTGTTCCCCACGCCCGTGGGGATGAACCGCGCGGCGTCCAGCTCAATGATCGTTTGCATGAGTGTTCCCCACGCCCGTGGGGATGAACCGTTGTCCATCAGGTCAGCGACAGCGACCTGGGAGTGTTCCCCACGCCCGTGGGGATGAACCGGCGGCTTCGACTGGGACGAACTCAAGACCGCGGTGTTCCCCACGCCCGTGGGGATGAACCGTAGGCGAGGATCTCGTTACGCCAGTTCTTGGTGTGTTCCCCACGCCCGTGGGGATGAACCGCGATGGAGCCATGTCACGACCGCATCACGATCGTGTTCCCCACGCCCGTGGGGATGAACCGTTGAGCGCGTCCTTGAGTTGGCGCGTCAGCATGTGTTCCCCACGCCCGTGGGGATGAACCGTACATGGTCAGTTCCTGTTCATGAGCTTTTCGGTGTTCCCCACGCCCGTGGGGATGAACCGCGTTCTGGTCTGGCGACCGGGTTACTCGGCGAGTGTTCCCCACGCCCGTGGGGATGAACCGTGCCCGCACAACCCTGCCCACAAGGAGCCGCAGTGTTCCCCACGCCCGTGGGGATGAACCGCCGAGTAACGGCCCAACCCACCGCAGGAGACCGTGTTCCCCACGCCCGTGGGGATGAACCGACGTGGTCGTGCGGATGATGGAAGCCGTGGGCGTGTTCCCCACGCCCGTGGGGATGAACCGGAACCATCCTGAAGATCACCGACGAGGAAGGCGTGTTCCCCACGCCCGTGGGGATGAACCGACGCACGATGTAGTCGCGCAGCAAGCGATGCAGTGTTCCCCACGCCCGTGGGGATGAACCGTTTTCCCCGCTCTTCGTCGATGCGCTGGCCTGGTGTTCCCCACGCCCGTGGGGATGAACCGGCCACCGCGTGCACCGGCTCATCCGGGTGAACGTGTTCCCCACGCCCGTGGGGATGAACCGCGCCATCAGCGCCTGATAGGCTTGCTGACCGCGTGTTCCCCACGCCCGTGGGGATGAACCGTGCTCGATGCGGCAAGCGCCATCCTCGCGCTCGTGTTCCCCACGCCCGTGGGGATGAACCGCGGAAACAGCAGGCGTCGTGATCGACCTTTTCGTGTTCCCCACGCCCGTGGGGATGAACCATGGTGATGCGCTACCTACGCCTGCGCGGCTCGGTGTTCCCCACGCCCGTGGGGATGAACCGATCAAGGCACCAGACATGCTGGGCACAGCTCAGTGTTCCCCACGCCCGTGGGGATGAACCGTACTACGGCGAGGGCGGGCAGGACCAGCACATGTGTTCCCCACGCCCGTGGGGATGAACCGGACGCCAACATCAGCAACCCCACGCCGGGCCTCGTGTTCCCCACGCCCGTGGGGATGAACCGGCGCAGGGTCATGTGCCGGCTCCGGCGAATAGGTGTTCCCCACGCCCGTGGGGATGAACCGGCTGTGGAGTAACTGAATGGCAGCCAACTACGGTGTTCCCCACGCCCGTGGGGATGAACCGGTGTACTTCCGCGGGGCCGCGCCGCTGTTCGCGTGTTCCCCACGCCCGTGGGGATGAACCGCATCGCGTTTTTCCTGTGCCAATGGCAGCAGAGTGTTCCCCACGCCCGTGGGGATGAACCGGCCAACGTCATCGCCCGCCCCATGCGCAACCTGTGTTCCCCACGCCCGTGGGGATGAACCGGTCGCCGGCCTCTACAAGATCCCCATCGCCAAGTGTTCCCCACGCCCGTGGGGATGAACCGACTACGGCCGCGGCGCGATCGCCAAGAACATCGTGTTCCCCACGCCCGTGGGGATGAACCGACTCCCGTTTGGGTCGCGGCCAAAATCGTGGAGTGTTCCCCACGCCCGTGGGGATGAACCGAATCACGATCAAACGCGAGGCCGATGGAGCCCGTGTTCCCCACGCCCGTGGGGATGAACCGCTGCGAGTCTCGCTGTGGGTTGGCCCGCACAAGTGTTCCCCACGCCCGTGGGGATGAACCGTGCTGGGCACCGTACTCGGAGCCAAGGGCGCCGTGTTCCCCACGCCCGTGGGGATGAACCGCACGCCGTGGTGCTGACGCAATCCGCGCTCGAGTGTTCCCCACGCCCGTGGGGATGAACCGTGATTGCGGTCGCCGTCGCGGTCGCGATGCGCGTGTTCCCCACGCCCGTGGGGATGAACCGGAGATGAGCGATGGCTAGAGAGCGCATGAATCGTGTTCCCCACGCCCGTGGGGATGAACCGGAGTGAGGAAATGGCTGGCGGACTGCTGATGCGTGTTCCCCACGCCCGTGGGGATGAACCGTCCGAGCCGCCCGCGAGGCGGCAGGGCTCACCGTGTTCCCCACGCCCGTGGGGATGAACCGACGAAGAAGCCGAGGCTCATCATCATGCGTGGGTGTTCCCCACGCCCGTGGGGATGAACCGAGCTTGCGCGGGTCGAACAGGGCGAGGCGCGCGTGTTCCCCACGCCCGTGGGGATGAACCGGTGCCGGTATGAGCTTCGCCCGCCAGATCGACGTGTTCCCCACGCCCGTGGGGATGAACCGCGCACCAGGGGCGTCGCGCCCCGATGGTTTTCGTGTTCCCCACGCCCGTGGGGATGAACCGCCCGAGAGATCCGCCTTTGCCAGCGCCGCCGGGTGTTCCCCACGCCCGTGGGGATGAACCGGTGGTGGTGGCGCCATCGGCGCCGGCCACGACGTGTTCCCCACGCCCGTGGGGATGAACCGCGCGACCACGTCACCCTCGCAGACGTCATGGCGTGTTCCCCACGCCCGTGGGGATGAACCGTGCCGTGCGGCCGATCCTAGCTCGACGGCCAGGTGTGTCAAGCGACACGAAGATTTAACCCCCTGACGACATCTGGAATTGACCCCCTGGGTTAATCAACTCTCCGACGTGATCGGGGTGGGGGCAGCGGCCTTCTGCAGAAGGCCGCTGCGGCGCTTGTCGCGCAGCCGGTAGCTGTCGCCCCTAATTGTGATGACCTGGCTGTGATGCAGCAGCCGATCGAGGATGGCGGTAGCGGCCACCGCGTCGCCGAACACCTGCCCCCACTCGCCAACGGGCCGGTTGCTGGTGATCAGCATGCTGGCCCGCTCGTAGCGTCGCGACACCAGCTGGAAGAACAGGTGCGCAGCGGCCGGCTCGAGCGGCAGGTAGCCCAGCTCATCGATGATCAGCAGCTTGGGCTTGGAGAGCTGCAGCAGCTTCTCCTCGAGCCGTCCGTCGGCGTGCGCCTTCGTGAGCCCGGCCATCAGCGCCGCTGCCGAGGTGAAGAGCACCGTGTAGCCGCGATCCACCGCTTCGCGCCCGAGGGCGACCGCCAGGTGCGTCTTGCCTACGCCCGGCGGACCGAGCAGCAGCAGGGCCTGACCGTGCCCGATCCAGCGACCGGAGGACAGATCCCGGATCTGCCCTGGATCGATCGAGGGCTGCGCGTCGAAGTCGAAGCCTTCGAGCGTGCGCACGCACGGGAAACGGGCGAGCTTCATGCCCATCTGGATGCGTCGGGTGTCGCGCCGGGCGACCTCGCGCTCGGCCAGGAAGAGCAGCGCTTCGCGCAGTGTCATCTGCGCCCGGCTGGCTTCGTCGAGCAGGCTGTCGAGCTGGTCGCGGATCGCCGTGAGCCGCAGCCGGGTGAGCAGTTCGTCGAGTCGGTCGGCATCGATCATCACCAGCCTCCTCCGACGAGCGCTTCGTACTCGGCCAGCGGACGCAGCAGCGCATCGGTGGGCGGCGGCGCCTCGATCTGGGCCGGCGGCAGCGACCCACCCAGCAGGTGGCTGCGCTCGATGCTGCGACCGCGACTGCCGGCGAGCTCCGCATGGCGGGCGACTTCCTCGCCGGCGTACTCGACCACCACGGTGTCGGCGCTGACCACGACCGTCACCGTCTCGCCAATCAGCCGCCACGGCACGCTGTAGGCGTTGGTGTCGAGCTCGATGCAGCCCTCCGCATTGACTCGGCGCACGAGCTCGCGCACCTGCAGGAAGGGGGCGATCCCGGCAACCGGACGCAGGTGTTCACGCTCCAAGTCGAAGCGCTCAGCGGGCGTGACACCGGTCGTACCGTGGATGCGCACATCGGCCACCTCGCGCTGCCAGCGCGCCAGGTGCGCCTCCATCGCCGTCCAGCTCTCGAAAGCATGGCCGGCGATGGCGTTCTTCTTCACGTAGCCCACGCCGTTCTCGGTCTTGCCCTTGGTGCGCGCGCGAAACGGCGCGCACGCCTTGGCACGGATATCCCAGTGCCGGCAGAACGCCTCGAAGCGGCTGTTGAGTCGGACCTGGCGCGTCTGCGTGTCGTGTTTGTCGACCAGCGCCTTGGCGTTGTCGATGAGCAGCGTCTGCGGCCGTCCGCCGAAGTGGACAAACGCCGCCTCGATCCCAGCGAACCACGCACTCTGGCGCTCGTGCCGGAACGCGCACGCAAATCCCCGGCGCGAATAGCCCAGCGTCGCCACGAACAGGAACACTCGCACCGACTCGCCGCCGATCAGCACACGTGTCTGGCCGAAGTCGATCTGCATCTGTTCGCCCGGTCCGGTCTCGAAGCGGATCGTCGCACGGCGACTCGCCTCCAGTTCCTGGCGGAACCCTCGACACGCGCGCTCGACCGTGCGCAGGCTCGTCTCGATCCCCAATTCCTTGCTCAACTGCTGACGCACCACGTCGCAGTTGCCCCGGTGCTGCAGGAAACGCTCCCGCAGCCATGCGTCGTGACCGCCCAGCACGCTGGCACGCTGCGGCTGCCGGTACGCCACCGGCCCGCCCGCGTTCAGATACCGCCGCACCGTGTTGCGCGCGATGCCCAGCGCCTTCGCAATCCGCTTCGCACCCCAGCCCGATTGCCCCAACCGAACGATCGTCGTGACCGCCTCCGGCTCCAACATCTCCTGCACTCCGCAAACCAGACGGCGTACAGGATTCACCTCGATGTGCTTCGTTTCCAATGATGGCCTCCTCGCGAACGAGGGGGTCAGTTCCTCGTGTCGCTAGGGGGTCAATTTACGGTGTCGCCTGACAAGGTGTTCCCCACGCCCGTGGGGATGAACCGCGTTCCTGGAGCACGTCGACGTCACTGGCGGCGTGTTCCCCACGCCCGTGGGGATGAACCGAGGCGGTGGCGCTGTGGAACGGGGCGGCGGTGGTGTTCCCCACGCCCGTGGGGATGAACCGGTTGCTTGCGGCTGCGGGCGGAACGTCCCACTGTGTTCCCCACGCCCGTGGGGATGAACCGTTGCCGTTGTTTCCGGTGGCGGACTTAATCTGGTGTTCCCCACGCCCGTGGGGATGAACCGACGAACGCAGCCCCGACACCAGCGGAATGACGGTGTTCCCCACGCCCGTGGGGATGAACCGCTCACAGGCATGACCGACCCTTCCGACGCAACGTGTTCCCCACGCCCGTGGGGATGAACCGCCGACGTTTCGAGAACTGCAGATGCTGCGCAGGTGTTCCCCACGCCCGTGGGGATGAACCGCGCGCGCACGTCTTGCGGATGAACTCGGCCTGGTGTTCCCCACGCCCGTGGGGATGAACCGTCGGACGCCGAGCACGTGGCCGCCGGCACGCAGTGTTCCCCACGCCCGTGGGGATGAACCGGGGCCGGACACGTACAAGGTGTGCGTATTCCGACCCATCGTGACCGCCCATTCCGAGAAGGGTGTGACCGGTGATTCCGAGGTCGTGACCGGCGATTCCGATTTGATCGTGACCGATTCAGGCCGCCGTCGGAATCACCGGTCACGTTGTCGGAATCGTCGGTCACGATCAGATCGGAACGGCCTGTGCGGCCAGCGTGGCAACCATCCTTGTCACGGCTACCCTCGCGCGCTTTGCGCGGAGCGAAGGGATGCCGGCGGAGCGGATTGCCATGCACAAGATCAAGGAGCTGTTACGGCTCAAGTACGACTGCGCGCTCTCGCATGAGCGCATCGCGCGCGCGCTGTCGATCTCCAAGGGCGTCGTCGCCAAGTATTTGAAGGCGGCCGAGGCCAGCGGCGTGGGCTGGGCCGAGCTGGCGGCGGCCGACGAGGCGCGCTTGCGTGCACTGCTGGGCGGGACGCCGCGTCCGCGCGGGACGGCGGTGGGCTACCGGATGCCCGATCTCGCCGGTGTCCATCAAGGCCTCAAGCGCAAGAACGTCACCCTCGCACTGCTGTGGGAGGAGTACGTCCAGGCGACGGCCGGGCCGACCTACCAGTATTCGCGCTTCTGCGACCTCTACCGGGACTTCGCCAAGGGCCTCAAGCGCTCGATGCGCCAGGTGCACCGCGCCGGCGAGAAGCTCTTCATCGACTACGCGGGCGACACGGTGCCGATCGTCGACGCCGAGACCGGCGAGATTTCTCGGGCGCAGATCTTCGTGGCCGTGCTCGGGGCCTCGAACTACACCTTCGCCTGCGCCACCGCCACGCAGTCGCAGGCCGACTGGCTGGGGGCGCTGGGGCGGGCGCTGCGATTCATCGGCGGCGTGCCCGAGCTGATCGTCCCCGACAACACCCGCTCCATGGTCGGCGAACCGGACCGCTACGCGCCGCAACTGCAGCGCACCACTGCCGAGTTCGCCCAGCACTACGGTGTGGCGATCCTGCCCGCACGCCCCTACAAGCCGCAGGACAAGAGCAAGGTGGAGGTGGGCGTACAGATCGTGCAGCGCTGGATCCTGGCGCGCCTGCGGCACCGGCGCTTCTTCTCGCTGGCCGAGCTCGACGTGGCCATCGCCGAGCTGCTCGAGGATCTCAACGCACGCTCCTTCCAGCGCCTGCCCGGCAATCGTCGCAGCGCCTTCGAGACGCTCGACCAGCCGGCGCTGCGTGCGCTGCCCGCCACGCCGTTCCAGTTCGCCCAGTGGAAGAAGGCCAAGCCCAACATCGACTATCACGTCGAGTTCGACGGCCACTACTACAGCGTGCCCCACGCGCTGGTCGGGCAGGTGTTGCCGGCTCCCTGATTCCGCACAAATCTGGCGTCGTTAAACGGCGTCGTCGAGTGGGCGCCGGCGGCGCCGTAAACGGCACGAGGGCCGCGCGCGTCGGCCCTCGTTGTGCTGGGGGCGCGGCTCGATCAGAACGACGGATCGTCGAACGGCAGCTCGGCCTGCGTGAGGCGATCCTGTCGGTAGTGCTCGAGCAGGGCGAGCTCGTAGTGCGCCCAGATGCGCTCGCGCAGATCGTCGAGCAGCTCGATCACGGCCCGGGCCTGCCGGGCGTCCAGTCGGCGTCGATGAGCAGGTCCAGGCCGCGCAGCAGCCCGGACGGCGGGTGGTCGGTCTTCATGCGGGACTCCGTGCGGATTTGCGTTTGCGGGCGTTGGTGGCGGCGCGCTCCTGGGCTTCCTTGTGGCGCCAGGACGGGCCCTTGAGGGCGATGATCTCGGCGTGATGGACCAGGCGGTCGATGAGCGCGACCACGCAGGCGGCGTTGGGGAACACCTCGGACCATTCGGCGAAGGACTTGTTGGTGGTGATGAGGGTGCTCTTTTTCTCGTGGCGACGGCTGATGAGCTCGAAGAGCAGATCGGCGTGGCGGTTCGAGTAGGAGAGGTAGCCGACCTCGTCGATCACCAGGAGCGTGGGGCTGGCGTAGTGGCGCAGGCGGCGGCGCAGCGCCGAGTCGGAGTCGAGCGCGGCGAGCTCGCCCAGGAGCTGGCCGGCGGTGGTGAAGAGCACGGTGTGCCCGCGCAGCACCGCCTGGTGGGCGATGTTCTGCGCGATGGTGGTCTTGCCGAGCCCGGAGGGGCCGACCAGCAAGGCGTTGGTGGCGGTCTCGAGGAAGCCGAGCGTCATCAGCTCGGCGATGGCGGCCTGGTCGCACTGCTCGGGCCAGCGCCAGTCGAAGTCGGCCAGCGGCTTGAAGCGGCCGATGTGCGCGCAGCGCGCCCGGCGCTCGAGTGAGCGTCGGGCGCGCTCGGTCTCCTCCCACTCGATGAGCGGGGCGATCCACGGTGCCTGGGCGCATTCGGTCCAGTGGCTCACCACACCATGCAGTTGCAGCGCGCGGGCGCGCGCGAGCAGCGGTTCAGGCGTCGTCATGGTCGTCCTCCAGCAGGCGGTCGTAGCCGGCCAAGGGGTGGGCGCGCACGGTGACATCGCGCGTCTTCAGATGCGCGGGTAGCGGCACGCCCAGCGGCGGGGGCGCCTCGCGCCGGCGCTCGAGCGCCAGGCGTACCGCGTTGGGATGCGGCACGCCGCGCGCGAGTGCTTCGTCGACGGCGACGGCCAGTTCGCCCGCCCCGTAGCGATCGAGCAGGTCGGTGAGCGCGCGCGTGGTGCGCCCGAGCGGCTCACCGCGCTCGGCGGCCTGGGCGAGCAGCGCCTGGCAGGCCGGCACGGCCGCCGTCAGGCGGTCGGTGGCGCGGTGGGCGCGGGCCGCGTGCTTGTGCGCGACGAGCGCCTCGAGGTGCGCGGCACACTCGATCTGCTGGCGGCGGTCGTAGCTGCGCGCGTGGGTGGCGATGACGTCCTCGCCGTCGAGGATGCGCACCCGCAGCGGGTCGGCGCACACGGTGAGGGGGCGCCGCACATGGGTGTGGGGGATCGAGTAGTCGTTCAGATCGAAGCGCACGTACGGGGTCTTGCCCGCCGACACCGCGCGCAGCTCGTCGGTCGGGAACGGCGCCTCGGGCCGCGCGAGCAAGCGCTCGCGCTCGGCCGCGAAGGCCTCGGCCACCGTCATCGAGGCGTCCTCGGGGCAGCTCCGCGCACCGGCGGCGCCCTCGCACCAGGCCTGGGCCTGCGCGTTCAGGTCGTCCAGATCGGCAAAGGGGCGCCCGGCGAAGAAGGCCTCGCGCACGTAGCGGATCGCGCGCTCGACGCGCCCCTTCTCGTTGCCGCGCGCCACCGCCACCGGGCGCGGCTCGAAGCGGTAGTGGCCGGCGAGCGCGAGCAAGGTGGGATGGAAACGGATCGCGTTGCCGCAGCGCTCGAGCACGGCGCTCTTCAGATTGTCGTAGAGGGCGATGCGCGGCACCGCCCCCCAGTGCGCGAAGGCGCCCACGTGACCGCGCAGGAAGTTCTCCATGCGTGCATCGAGGAAGAAGCGTAGATAGAGCTGGCGCGACCACGACAGCACCATCACGAAGGCCATCAGCGGACGGCGCGCGCGCCCGATCGTCAGGTGCCCGAAGTGCCCCCAGCCGACCTGGGCCTGCTCGCCGGGCAGGGTGCGTAGCCGCAGATAGGCCTCGGCGCTCGGGCGCGGGCGGTGGCGGGCGATCAGGTGGCGGAAGTGATCGGGGCGCCCGGGGTAACCGTGCGCGCGCACCATGTCGTAGAGCCGCGCGGCCGTCAGGCGCGGAAACTGGGCCAGCGTGTCGTGGATGAAGGGCAGATAGGGGTCGATCGCCGAGGCGCGCTGCACGGCGCCGTGCCGGGGCAGACCGGCTTGGGTGAGCACGCGCGCGACGGTGTCGCGGTGCAGCCCGAGCTGCCCGGCGATGGTGCCGATGCGCCAGCGCTCGGCGTGGTAGTAGCGCAGGATCTGCGCTTCGTGTTCAGGGGACAGGGCCATGGCGGGGCGGACTCCGTTCGGATCGCGGACAGGGGCGCCGAACCGGGGAGTGCAGGAAGTCCTGACGCACGAACGGGGACAGTGCGCGGTGGCACAGGTGGCACTGCCCGCTCGCGGACGGTACGGACTCGGGCACGGTCGGCGCAGTCCTCACTTCAACAGGCGGGGCCGGGGGTGGAGAACCCTGATGCGTCACTTCTTGGCGTCGCGCGCGATAGCGGCGCTGGCGCTGAGCGTGCGCCAGGCGCCCCGGGAAGCTCGCCTGGTAGCGCGTGCCGGCTGCCCGCAGCGAGGCCGCGCGGGCACGCTGGGCGCAGCCGGCGGCGCAATAGCGCTGCCCCCGATCACAGTGGCTGCAGATCAGCACTGCCGCGCGGCACGCGGCACAGAGATAGCGTCGTCCGGTCGACTCCATGGGCCTTGAGGCCCGTGGGAGACTCGACGCCAGCGCCCACTTCGTGAAAGACTACGGGCGCAACGACCGCGCAGCCTTGCGCGGGTGCGGGGCGCGACACTGGGGATGACTTGGCGGTTTGAGCCGGTGTCGCGCCTGCGTTGCCACAGGCCGAGCCCGATTGTGCGCGCATCGGCCACTCGGGTGCCAAACGCCCTCCCTCCCGATTGCACGAACACCCCGCCCGCCATCGGCGCGCCGGGGTCAGGGGCGTTTCCAGCCGCCCTACGGGCGCCTTCCAACGCCCCTGACCCCATCAAGCAAACAGCCGCTATCCGCTCACCAGATCAAGGTCATGCTGTGCCGTGCCGGCGGTGGACGCCGGATTTGTGCGGGAATCGACCGCCGTTAACACCACGCCCAAGTACGCACTGGACCTACGTCAAGTCCTCGGCCTGAGCCGACGTCCAAGAAGTCCAGCATCAACAGCCGCTCTTCGTCCGAACCGGTCGTGCATTACAATGGGATTATTGTCTGAACGACCGCTTGCGTCTGAGCGAAAGATCAGAAGATGCTGATTGTTACCTACGCCCATCTGCGGTCCCAGACGACTTCTGACCATTGCCAACAATGAGATTTGATGGAGATGCCGAGGCGATGACATGACGACAGCGGCAAAGATCTACTTCACCGACTTCTTTGAAGTCGTGCCCGAGGTGTTGGAAGACTATGGCGCGCTCAATATCTCCTTGATCAACGATCTCCCGCTGTTCGTCGATCCGTTCTTGCTTTTTGACAGCGAAGAGATTGAACACCAGCGCCTCCACGACGAAATTATCTGCTACGTGAAGTTTCTGCGCGATATATCGTGCGACCCTAGCATCAGCAAGGGACTGCTTGATAGCTGGTTCCGCTTTCCGGAGGTCAGCCAGAACTGGCTCGGATTCAGCAAGACGGGGAACAATGGAAGCGGCCTCGGCAAACAGTTTGCCGGAGCGCTTCATCGCAATCTCCATCAGGTATTCAAGGATTTCGGAAGCGAAACGATTAGTCGTGGAAGCCACCTCGAAAAGCTGTGTCTGCTAGCGGACGGCGTAGGTCGCGACCATTTAAGCGACTTTACAACCAATCTGATCAAGCAATACCTGCTTGACTCAGGGTCTCCGCACTCGGAATGCATTTTTCCTGATCGCATAGCCACCTGAAAATCTTCGTTCACATTCAACACCTTATGCAGCCATCTTGTGGACCCTTCGAAAATCACGTCTACTCTCGCCTTTTGGGCGAAGAGCGTGAGTGCGACGCAAAGGGGTTCCCTGATGAGCTATCTGGACGAAATCGATGATCCGCGCAAGCCGAGCAACGGCACCTTGCACGACTTCCGGGAGATCCTGGTGATCCTGATCGCCGCTGTGCTCTCGGACTGCGACACGGTCGAGGACATCACCTTCTGGGCGCGCACCAAGGAGGCGTGGCTGCGCCGCTTCCTCGTGCTCAAGAACGGCATCCCGTCCGAAGAGACGTTCCTGCGGATCCTGCGTGCGCTCGATCCGAAGCAGTTCGAGAACATGTTCCGGCGCTGGGTGGGCGGCGTGGTCGGTGCGCTCAGCGACGATGCGGGCCTCGCCGGCACGATCGCAATTGACGGCAAGACCGTGCGCGGCTCGGGCAGCGGCGGCGAGAGCGCGATCCACATGGTCAGCGCCTTCGCCACCGAGTTGGGACTGGTGCTCGGCCAGGAGAAGGTCGCCGCCAAGAGCAACGAGATCACCGCGATTCCGGAGTTGCTGGAGGCGCTCTCGATCAAGGGGCTGCTGGTCACGATCGACGCCATGGGCTGCCAGAAAAGCATTGCCAAACAGATCGTTGCGAAGAAAGGCGACTACCTGCTGATGGTCAAGGGCAACCAGCCCAAGCTGCTCGAAGCGATCGAGACCGCCTTCATCGATCAGCACGGCGTCGAGTCGGTCGACCGCAGTTCGCTGGTCGAGCGCGGCCACGGCCGCACCGTCGGGCAGATCGCCTCGGTGCTCTCGGCCAAGGGCATCGTCGATCTGGCCGACTGGCCCAAGTGCGTGACGATCGGGCGCATCGACTCGATGCGGGTGGTCGGCGACAAGCAATCCGATCTCGAGCGGCGTTACTACATCAGTTCGCGCGCACTGAGCGCCGAGCAACTGGCCGCAGCGATACGTGCGCATTGGGGTGTGGAGAACCGGCTTCATTGGATCCTCGATGTCAGCTTCAGCGAGGACGCCAGCACGGTGGCCAAGGACAACGCGCCGCAGAACCTTTCGCTGCTGCGCAAGATCGCGCTCAACATCATCCGTGCCGACAAGACCGACACGCGCAAGAGCAGCCTTCGGCTCAAGCGCAAGGGGGCGGCGTGGGATGACGGGGTGCGGGAGCGCATGCTGGGGATCCGGGCGATATGCTAGGCGAGTGCGGAGGCCCTGCTGCTTGACTATACACAGACTTTTGCGAAAACACATATTGCGTCGAGCTTCCGACGGAATTTCGCCGTCGAGAAGGTCGCCTTCGATTACAAGACAAGGCGGTGGAAGGGTGGGCGTTATGACCTGCCGGCTTTCGGCAACGACTATGTCCTGCTGACCCCGAAGGTGATTCTGACTAAAGACGAGGCATGGATTAATCGCAGCGACCTACTCGACAACTTTCAGGGCGTCTACAACTCGATCCCCGATGACCAATTGAGGGCGCAGGTTAATGAGTATTTCCTGCGCCGCTTGTCGGAGGACGCCAAGGAAGAAGAAATTCGAGAGGCTGCTGCGATCACCATCGAGCAGTTCCCGCAAGTGCTGGACTACTACATCCGACACAAGGAGGAGACGGGAGACGAGGCCCACAAGGTCAGCAACTCCAAGGTTCGCGACACAGAGCAGCAGTTCATTCATCAGATCCGTGCGCTGGTCGATCAGAAGCTGGTTGGTACAGAATTTTATCAAGAGGCGGATGACAGCTTCGAAGAATCCATGCGGCGCCTGCACTACCTGAAATCGGTCATCGAGGACCAAGATGGCTATCGCATGTTCTACCACAATGGCAAGCCGATTCATCGAGAGGCGGACCTGCAACTCATGTATAAGCTTACGTGGTGCGCCTCCATTTACGACGTGAATCGCGAGGTGAATAACGGCAGAGGTCCTGTCGATTTCAAGGTTTCCAAGGGCAGCCGGGACAAGACTCTGATCGAATTCAAGTTAGCATCGAATTCGAAGCTGAAACAGAACATGAAGCATCAGGTTGGCGTGTATGAGGCGGCGAACGACACGGCGAAGTCCATCAAAGCGATTCTGTACTTTTCGGAAAGCGAGTTCCGTAAGGTTCAAACCATTCTCGCCGAACTTGGATTGTCTGGGCGCCGAGATGTTGTCCTGATTGACGCATGTGCGACAAACAAACCATCAGCGTCGAATGTGTGCGATCCGCAGCAGGGTAGGCTGCCATGGATCGAATGAATCGCCCCTTGAGATCTTTACGCAGACCGTCAGGTCCACCCCGAAAACTGTCAGACGATCTACTTCGGCTGGTGGGCCGTTGCAGACTCTTGGTCGATTGCACAGGATGACAGCTCTCAGCTGCAACCAGACATTGCCCATCAGTTGATCACAATCGCATAATAGATAATTGCGCATCCTTTATATAGCCGATCCAACTGGAGCGCTCGTTACTTGTAGCCCCCTAAAGGTGGAGCGCTAGCATTGGGCAGGATGGTCTAATAAGAACCGGAGTTGTCTAGGATTGATGATCATCACTGGTCCCGATGGACATCGATAAGTTGAAGGTTTGGGGCATTGCTGACCGATAGAATTCTAGACTTTTTATTCGGACTGGCGTAATCAACGGGGATAATATTTTGTCTGACCTCAATTACCAAAAACAAGCGCAGGACTTTTACGGGAAGGCACCAGTCATCATTTTGGGCAGCGGCGCCTCGGCTGCACACGGCATGTCTGGAATGTGGGCGCTAGCGAACCATCTGGTCACAAATACCGACATTTCAGGCTTGAATGCTGCTGAAATCGAGGCATGGCAGAAATTCTGCCAGCTGCTGAAGGATAATGTTGACCTAGAAACCGCCCTACACCAAGTAACAGCTTCTGAAGAACTGACATCCAGAATTGTTAAAGCCACTTGGATCCTGATTGACTCTGAAGATAGCGAAATATTTCAAAAGAGTCTTCAGGATAATGCGATTTTTCCATTGAGCCGCCTTCTTGAACACATGTTCAAAAGCAGCCTCAAAGTCATAAATATCGTCACTACAAACTATGATCGCTTGGCGGAGTATGCCTGCGATCACGGGCGAATCCATCATTACACAGGGTTCACACACGGCTTCTGCCGCCAGCTCGCAGCCCCTACAGAAATTACCTCTGCGCGCAGGGCTAATATTTGGAAGGTCCATGGATCTCTGGATTGGTTCCAATCCCCTCTGGAAGATACTGTCGCACTCTCAAATATCCAAGGTATACCGGATGGCTACCAGCCGCAGATTGTGACTCCTGGTACGCAGAAATACCAAAAAACGCATCTTGAGCCGTTCCGCTCCATTATTAATAACGCTGACCAGGCTCTCAATGAAGCCGGTTCTTACCTTTGTATTGGCTACGGTTTTAATGATGAGCATATTCAGCCGAAACTGATGGTGAAGTGCCTTCGGCAGAGAACGCCTATAACCATTATCACCTATACGCTTTCCGACTCTGCGAAGAAGATTATTCTTGATGGTAAAGCACAGAACTACCTGGCAATAGAACGGGGCGAAACAGACGATCAATCCATCGTTTATTCCTCCCTAGATAGCGCTCCGTTGAAGGTGGAAAAGAATATCTGGAGTCTTGAAGGTTACCTTTCACTCATCATGTAGGACGAAGAGATGCCGATTTTTAACTTTAGGGACGAAGAAGCGCTTGGGAAGGTTGCCTCCGTCGACACCACAAATGTGATCGTAGAGGTGGAGAATGTCGACCAGCTCAAAAGGTTGCAGGTTAACCATCTCGCCGTGCTTCAAAGCAGCAGGCCCGGACAGCACCTCATCGGTCTCATTACGCAGGTGACTCGTAAGCGCGGCATCGAAGAAATTATCAATGACAGTATCAACGGCCACGCGTCAGAGTTAAATCTGTGCCGTATCGCTCTGATTGGCACGATGCTGGATCGTGACGGTGAAAAAGAAAACGTGTTCCGTCGTACGCTCGAAAGCGTTCCTGAAATTGACGCGAACTGCTTTTCGCTCGAAAGCGAAAACCTCACAGGTTTCATGCGTACCCTTTCCAGCGTCTCAGCCGGTGGGAATGCCCTGACTCTCGGCAAATACACGCTGGACGAGCACGCCGTTGCTTACCTCAACGGCAATAAATTTTTCCAGCGCCACGCCTTCATTGGCGGCAGCACCGGGTCGGGTAAGTCCTGGACGACTGCCAAGATCATCGAACAGATGTCGGGGCTAACTACGGCGAACGCTATTGTCTTCGACCTCCATGGCGAATACTCGCCACTAGTAGGACAGGGCATTCAACATTTCAAGGTCGCAGGACCAGCAGACGTTGAGGCCAAGAAAACCATCGGCGATGGTGTCCTCTATCTGCCGTACTGGCTGCTTTCGTATGAAGCGCTGGTGTCTATGTTCGTTGACCGCAGCGACCAGAACGCCCCCAACCAGGCCATGATTATGGCGCGCGAAATCAACCAGGCGAAGCAAAGGTACCTGGAGGAAAACGGCCAGCAAGATGTGTTGAAGCATTTCACCGTCGATAGCCCGGTTCCGTTCGATCTCGATGTCCTTATGGGGCGGCTGAATGACATCAACGTCGAAATGGTTCCCGGCGCTAAGGTAGGTACCGAAAAGCAAGGTGATTTCTTCGGGAAACTCGCCCGCATGATTTCCCGCCTTGAGAACAAGATATCCGATAGACGCCTTGGCTTTATGTTCAACGGCGGTGGAGATGTTCTGGATTTCACCTGGCTCGAGAAATTCACCACTGCCGTACTCGGGAGTGCCGATGAGAATGGCAAGGCCGGGATCAAAGTCATTAACTTCTCGGAAGTGCCTTCCGACGTTCTGCCGTTGATCGTATCCCTCGTTGCTCGGGTTACATTCTCCGTTCAACAGTGGACGCCCTCCGAGCTACGTCATCCGATTGCGCTTTTGTGTGATGAGGCACATCTCTACATGCCTCAGCGCAACATGGCCGACTCTGCCGACGACATCTCGCTCGATATTTTCGAGCGCATCGCGAAGGAGGGACGTAAATACGGGGTCAGCCTGGTGGTGATAAGTCAACGTCCGTCCGAAGTGAATAAAACGATGCTCAGCCAGTGCAGTAACTTCGTGTCCATGCGGCTGACCAACGCCGAGGATCAAGGCGTTATCAAGCGCCTGCTTCCCGATAGCCTTGGCGGATTTAGCGACGTCTTGCCCACTCTCGATACAGGCGAAGCTCTGGTTGTCGGTGACGCCAGTCTCC
Source organism: Thauera aminoaromatica S2 (assembly GCF_000310185.1). GTDB lineage: Bacteria > Pseudomonadota > Gammaproteobacteria > Burkholderiales > Rhodocyclaceae > Thauera > Thauera aminoaromatica. Next base: position 24,561 of record NZ_AMXD01000029.1, read on the forward strand.
TGCCAAGCCGGATCAGGATTGATGAGCCCAAAAACAAACCGAATAGTGGTACGGTCAATTTTTGGGATGAATGGCAGAAGCCAGTCAAAGACAACCGTTTGTCGATTGCAGTCGATAACTGGCGTAAGCAAAACATTCAGTGAAGCACCCCGGGTGTCGTAGCCGCTGCGAAGCCTGCTTTTCCTTACAATCCCGCCGTTTGGATCGTAAGAGCCGAATGGCAGCAATGGCCGACAACCCGATCTTCGCAGCGTCCCCACACCGCGGAAAGTCCCCTCTGACTCGCCTGCTTCATGTAGGCCCGCGCAGCGGAGTCCTTCCCGGACTCCCCCTTCAGAAAGCCGCCCCAACCACGTAGGGGCGCCCGCGCAGATGCGGATGAAACCGCCCGAACCCGGACTCCGCCGGCGAGTGCCGCGCCATCAACTCGATCTGCCCCGAGAGCCGGTCCGCCGCGGAGAGCAGGACCGCGTCGAGCGTGCAGGGCTCGCGCAGACCGAGCCAATCCGGCGCCCCACGGGCGCTCGTCAGCGCGTGGATCAGGCCGAGGTAGTGGGACTCGGGGAGAGCGATGCGCGCGTGGGCGATGGCGGCGGCGATCCACTCGATGATGGTGTTGCGATGGCCGACGAGCTTGCCGCGGGTCGTCAGCTCGAGACCGCTGTAGCCGAGACGGTACTCGTCCGCCTTGCCCGCGTCGTGCAGCAGGGCGGCCATCAGGAGCACCTCGGGGCAGGCGAGGGGCTGGCCCTGGGCCATCCTGAGCGCCTGCTCGGCAACCTCCAGGGTATGCCACAGATTGCCGTGCACGCAGCTGTGATGGCCCTTCAAGGAGCTGGCGCCCACCAGGTAGCGATGCAGCCGTCGGCTGTCCCAGAAAATGGCGTTGAACAGGTGCTGGAAGTGCACCGGCAGGCGCTGCCACAGCGCGCTGGCACGACGGACGAGCGTGCGCTCTTTCACCCAGACCGTCGGGATCGTCTGGAAGAGATCGAGGCTGGCCTCGGGGCGCCCGAGCACGACCAGGCGGCTGATGCGCACCGCACCGCCGAGGCTCACAGGCCGACCGAGCCAGCGAATCGACACCAGGCAACCCGCACCCAGCCGGACATCGACCTTGCGCGAGGGCCACTCGACCATCAGGCTGGCCCGCTCATGAAACAGCCCAGCGCGGTTCAGGACGCAATGCTCATCGAGCGGCAGGCGGCTGATCGACTGCACGCGAAACACGGGCGGGAGCTTGGCCACTACGTTGTCCGGGGCGGCCGTGGGGATGGGCAGGCGGTATTCACTCATGGTCTCCTCCTTGAGCGGCGTTCTCTGCCAGCAGCTCGGCCTCCTGCTCCGCCTCCTCCGCAGGGGCGGTCTTCACCGGCAGGAGCTGGGTGCCGAGGGTCTGCGTGATGAGGCGCTCGAAGGCCGAGCCATCCCGCCGCGTGAGGTTGGGCACGTAGCGCGAATACACCCGAAACAGCATCTCGGTGGTGGTGTGCCCGAGCTGACGGGCGATCCACTCGGGCGCCTCGCCGCTGGCGAGCCACAGCGTGGCGGCGGTGTGGCGGCACTGATACGGCCGGCGCTGCTTGAGGTTGAGGTGCCGCAGCAGCGGGTACCACACCCGGTTGGTGACGTTCTTGTGGTCCAGCGGCGTCCCCAGCCGATTGCAGAACACGAACTTGCCGAGCTTGCCGGTGGCCTCGAACTGCGCCTGCAGCGCATCGAAGACGAGCTGACTCATCTGGATGTCGCGCTGGCTGCCGTCCGTCTTGGTGTATTCCTCTTCACCGCCGACGATGGTCTCGCGAACCAGGATGAGGCGGTTGTCGAAGTCGACGTACTTCCACTGCAGTCCGTCGACCTCGCCGGTGCGCAGGCCGGTGAAGAAGCGCACGGTGAAGTAGTGCCTGAAGTCGGGCCGCACGGTGTCGAGGATCTGCTTGACCTCGGCGAGGGTGAAGGGATCGACGTCGGTGCGCTTCGTCTTGAGCTGTTTCACGCTGTCGAAGGGCGTGCGAAAATCAAACCGGTCGGCCGCTTCATTGAGGACTTGCCTGAGCGGGTTCAGCATCTTGTTGATCCTTGCCGCAGACAGTTTGGTTTGCTTGCCTTTCGCGGTCGCTTTCCCGAGCTCGGCGCGATAGGCAAGGACGTCCGCCTTGGAGATCTGGCCGACCTCCTGGCCGGCGACAATTAACCTGACCGGTCGACGACAACTATCCTGGCCGGTTGGATCTGCAGCCGGGAAGGTCCGGAAGCGAGGGATAGAGTGCTCTTCTGACGACAGGCGTTGGGAGGCGCTCGGTGCCCGGCAAGAAGATCACGGACCAACAAGTGCGCAAATACAAGGAAGCAAGAAGGCAGGCGACGCAGCAGATCGCGGCGGCCCGGATGGGCATCAGCGTGCGCTCAGCACGGCGCATCGAGCAGGCTGACGGGTTGCCGTCGCAGCGCGGACCGAGGACATGGCGGACGCGCGCCGATCCGTTGGCGGACGTCTGGGAGCAGGAGCTGGTGCCCTTGCTCGAGCGCGAACCCGGGCTGCAGGGCCGAACCCTGCTCGAGGAGTTGCAGCGCCGTCACGGTGAGGTGTTCGGCGATGGGGTGCTGCGCACCCTGCAGCGGCGGATCCGCATGTGGCGCGCCGAGCACGGACACGAGAAGGAGGTGTTCTTCTCGCAAGCCAATCCGCCGGGCCGTTTGGCGCTGTCGGACTTCACCGTGTGTGACGAACTCAGGATCACGGTGGGCGGCGAACACTTCGCGCATCGCCTATACCAGTTCGCGCTGGCGTACTCGGGCTGGCGCCATGCTGAACTCGTGTGCGGCGGCGAGAGCTTCGCCGCCCTGGCGCAGGGTCTGCAGAATGCCCTGTGGGCCCTGGGTGGGGTGCCCGAAGAACACCGTACCGACAGCCTGTCGGCCGCCTTCAACAACCTGGCCGAAGCGGAAACGCTCACGCGCCGCTACGAAGATCTGTGCCGGCACTATGGCCTGCGTCCGAGCCGGAACAATCTGGGCCAGTCGCACGAGAACGGCGCCATTGAATCGCGCCAAGGCAGCCTCAAGGGCGCGCTCGAGCAGGCGCTGCTGCTGCGTGGGCACCGCGAGTTCGCCACCACAGCCGACTATCAGCGGTTCGTCGCAGAGGTCGTCACACGCCTGAACCGGCGCATCCAGACGCGGCTGGCCGAAGAGCGCAGCCAGCTCGCTGAGCTCCCCATGCGCCGGACCAGCGAGTACGAGGAGATCGAGGCGCGCGTGACCAAGTTCAGCACCGTCAGCATCCGCCGCGTGCTCTACAGCGTGCCCTCGCGCCTGATCGGCCATCGGCTCCAGTTTCGCCTCTACCCCGAGCGCCTCGAGGGCTGGCTGGGCGGGGTGTGCGTGTTCGAGAGCGCGCGCGGAGCGGTGCCGGCAGGCAAGCGGCGCGGCAAGCAGCTCGACTACCGGCACTTGCTGCCCGCGCTCAAGCGCAAACCCGGCGCCTTTGCCCGTTGGGCGCTGCGCGACGACATGTTCCCCCGCGCCGAGTACCGGCAGACCTGGGAGCGCTTGGTCGAGACCTTGCCCGAGCGCCAGGCCTGCAAGCTCATGGTGGGGCTGCTTGATCTGGCCGCACGCGGCGCGTGCGAGGTCCAACTCGCGCAGATCCTCGGGGGTTTGCTGCAGGCGGGCACCTTGCCCGATCTCGAAGGACTCGAGGCGCGCTTTGCGCCGCGCCAGACGCCCATGCCGGCGGTCACTGTGTCGTTGCCCGCGCTGTCGGTCTACGACACGCTGTACGAGGTGGCGGCATGAGCGTCATCGAGACGGCGACGCTGCCCATGATGCTCACCGAGCTGCGGCTGCCCACCATCAAGCGGCTGTGGTCGGCGCTGGCCGAGCAGTCGAACCGCGAAGGCTGGCCGGCCGAGCGGTTTCTGGCCGCCCTGTGCGAGCACGAGATGCACGAGCGCGAGACGCGCCGCATCGACCGCCATCGAGCCGAGTCCGCCTTGCCGCCGGACAAGCGCCTGTCGGCCTTCGACTTCACGGCCGTGCCGACGGTCTCCAAGGCGCACGTCACCGCGCTGGCCGAGGGCGACAGCTGGCTCGAACAAGGCGCGAACATCCTGCTCTTCGGACCACCGGGTGTTGGCAAGACGCACCTGATCGCCAGTATCGGCCACGCCCTCATCGAACGTGGCTACCGCGTGCTCTTCACCCGCACGAGCGATCTGGTGCAGCGCCTGCAGGCCGCCCGGCGCGATCTGCGCTTGCCGGCCGAGCTGGCCAAACTCGACCGCTTCGACCTGCTGATCTGCGACGACTTCAGCTACGTCCGCCGCGACCAGGGCGAGACCTCGGTGCTCTTCGAGCTCATCGCCGAGCGCTACGAGCGCAGAAGCCTGGCCATCACTGCGAATCAGCCGTTCTCGGAGTGGGGCCACGTCTTTGCCGAACCGGCCATGACGCTGGCCACCGTCGACCGGCTCGTGCATCACGCCACGCTCTTCGAGATGAACGTGGAAAGCTTCCGCCGCCGCGTTGCTCAGAAGGGGCTCGCCCCTTCTGAGCAACGCACCCTCAACACCTCAAAGCCGAAAGGCTGAACCCCTCATGCCTCGCTTCCACCGGCCAGGATAATTGACGTCGACCGGCCAAGGTAATTGACGCTGGGCAGACCTCCTTCTCCCCGAACCTCGGGATGAGGGCGCGATCGAGGGTCGCGCGCAGCGTGGTCTTGTACGAACGCCGCCACTCCACCTCTTTCTCGCCGTACCAGGTCTCGGCGAAGTCCTTGAAGAGCGGAGTGCTCGGGGCGCTGGCCGCTGCCGACGGCAACGCAACCTCAGCAGCGGTTGCCGACCCGACCATCCCCCCAGGAGCTGGATCGAACTTCGCGGCGTTCTTGCTGCCGGGGAAGAAGCGGCGGTAGTCGAAGGTGCCGGCGGCGATGTCGGCCTCGATGCGATCAAGCACCTTCTGCAAGCGCTTGCGGTTGGCTGGCGAGTCCTTCAAGGCCGTCTGCTCACGACAGCGCTTGCCCGCGTAATAGAAGTCGAGGATCAGGCAGCCCGTCTCCTTCCTGATCTGGATGCTAGCCATGGCACACCTCGCCATTGGCCATGGGGATCGCGAAGCTGGAGCCCTCCACGCGCATGTCCCGCTCAATGACCTCCCAGATATAGAGGATCTTGCGGCCGCCAAAGGGGCGGAAATAGTGGCGGCCCTCCAGCAGGACACTGTCCTTCAAGCGCTCACGAATCGTCCTCGGGTCATACTTGATCTTCGCCGACAGCTCTTCGGTCGTCAGATAGGTCTGTTCCATGATCTTCTCCGCTAGACACACATTGAGTTCAAGTGACACTTAAACGCATCACTTAAAGCGCAGTATAGACACGGAGTAATGCCTGTCAAGAGCTTCTGATAAAATTAAGCATCACATGCAGCCAGGAAGGCAGCGATGCTTAGATTTCGACTGAAGGAACTGCTTGCGGAGAAGGAGTACCGCGAGAATCGGGTGATCACCTTGGTCGAGGTCGCTGAGGCGACCGGCATCCACCGGATGACCCTGTCGAAGATTGCGAACCGTCGCGGCTACAACCCAACGGCTGACGTACTCGATCGCCTGTGCAGCTACTTCGGCTGCAGGATCGAGCAGTTGGTCGAGCACATCCCAGACAGCGTGGTCACGGAAGGCAAGGGTCAAACGGGGGCGAAGACGGAGTGACGTCACCCTGGCTTGGTCACAGGGTGGTCACGGTTTGGTCACAGGGTGGTCACAAAGAACAATGGGCTAGGTCCGCGAAGACCTAACCCATTGAAAAATATGGCGCGCCCGAGACGATTCGAACGTCCGACCCCTGCCTTCGGAGGGCAGTACTCTATCCAGCTGAGCTACGGGCGCGTGGTGTCCGGACGAAGCGCCCGAACAAGGCGCGGAAGCATAGCCCGCTTCGGCGGCAAAGTCCATGGCGCGCTGCCACAATGGTTTTTAGCCCGCTATAATCCCCGCTTTAGACCCTGTCTTGCGCCACCGTCCGAGGATCAAAGCATGTCGAACCCACGCCCCCTGCGGCCCGCCCGCCTCGCAATGCCCGTCGCCCTGGTCGCAGCCGCGCTGCTGGCCGGCTGTGGCGACTCGGGCAAGGTCGATGAAGAACTCCGCGCCACGCTGATCCAGCCGGTCGCCCGTGTCGAGATCCAGGCCGTGACCATCACGCCGGGAACCCGCACCGGCGAGCAGATCTACAAGTCGATCTGCGCCGCCTGCCACGACGCCGGCGCGGTGGGTGCGCCGAAGACCGGCGACGCCGCGGCCTGGGGACCCCGCCTGGCGCTCGGCCACGACGGCCTGACCGCCTCGGCGATCGCCGGCAAGAACGCCATGCCCCCGCGCGGTGGCGGCAGCGACCTCACCGACACCGAGGTGAAACGCGCCGTGGCCTACCTCGCGAACCTCGCCGGCGCCGGCTATACCGAGCCGCCGGTCGAGAAGTAATCCGCGGGCTGCGTCGCAGCCGTCGGCCAGATCAGGAAAGGCAGCCTCCGCGGCTGCCTTTTTTGCGCCTGGGCCCCGGCCTGCAGCAGACCCCTATCGCGCCCTTTCCTGTCGGGGCGCCACAAGCGAGCGGCCGCTCAAGCCTTGTCGCGGTTCTCGAACATCGCCATCAGGTTCGCCAGCCGCGCCTTGCCTTCTTCCTTCGTCACCGGCTGTGCGGTCTTGCGGTCGTTCATCTTGATGTCGCCGCCCATCTCGGCGATGAAGCGGCTCGGCTCGCAGGTGCGGAACTCCTTGCCCGACTTGCGCCGCTCGCACCAGGTCAGGTTGAGGCTGCGTTGCGCGCGGGTGATGCCGACGTACATCAGGCGGCGCTCTTCCTCGACCTTGTCCTCGTCGATGCTGCTCTGGTGCGGCAGCAGGCCCTCCTCGACGCCGACCAGGAACACATGCGGAAACTCCAGGCCCTTGGATGCGTGCAGGGTGGCCATCTGCACGCCGTCGAAATCGGGGTCTTCCTTGTCGAGCATGGACATCAGCGCGATGGTCTGGGTGAGCTCGAGCAGGTTCTTGCCGTCCTCCTCGCCCTTGCGGCCGAGCCAGCCGACGAAGTCGCGCACGTTGCTCCACTTCGACTCGGCCTCGCGCGTGTCGCAGTGCTCGAACAGCCAGGCCTCGTAGCGGATCGCGCCGAGCAGGTCTTCGAGCAGCTGCGCGGCGGGCTCGCGCGGGGCGCGGTACTGCAGGCGGTTGATGTAGGCGGCGAACTCCTGCACGCCCTGCAGCTGCTTGGCGTTGAGGTGCTGGGTGAGGCCTTCCTCGAACACCGCGGTGAACAGGCTGGTGTGGCGATGCCCGGCGTAGGCGCCGAGCGCCTCGATGGTGGCGGCGCCGATGCCGCGGCGCGGCGTGGTGATGGCGCGGATGAAGGCGAGGTCGTCGTCCTCGTTGACCAGCAGGCGCAGCCAGGCGATGAGGTCGCGGATCTCGGCCTTGTCGAAGAAGCTCTGCCCGCCCGACATCACGTAGGGGATGCGGTGGTTGCGCAGCTGCTGCTCGATGAGGCGGGCCTGGTGGTTGCCGCGGTAGAGGATGGCGTAGTCCTTGAAGCGGGTGCGGTGCTCGAACTTGTGCGCGGTGATCTTGGTCGCCACCCACTCGGCCTCGTGCTCGGCGTCGCGGCAGTTGGTGACGACGACCTGCTCGCCCTGGCCGTGCTCGGACCACAGGCGCTTGTCGAAGAGCTTCGCGTTGTTGGCGATGACGGTGTTGGCGGCTTCGAGGATGCGGCGTGAGGAGCGGTAGTTCTGCTCGAGCTTGATCACCTTCAGCTTGGGGTAGTCCTGCTGCAGCAGCTTCAGGTTCTCGACGTCGGCGCCGCGCCAGGCGTAGATCGCCTGGTCGTCGTCGCCCACCGCGGTGAAGGCGCCGCGCACGCCCGACAGCAGCTTGAGCAGCCGGTACTGGGCGCGGTTGGTGTCCTGGTACTCGTCCACCAGCAGGTAGCGCAGCTTGTTCTGCCAGCGCTCGCGCACCTCGGGGTGCTCGTCGAACAGGCGCACCGGCAGCGAGATGAGGTCGTCGAAATCCACTGCCTGGTAGGCGCGCAGGGTGCGCTCGTATTCCTTGTAGAGCCTGGCGGCGACCGAGGCGATCTCGTTGTCGGCGAGCTGCGCGGCCTCCTCGGGCGTGATCATCGCGTTCTTCCACGACGAGATCTGCCACTGCATCTGCTTGGCGATGCCCTTGTCGCTGTCGCCGGCGACGTCCGAGACGATCTGCACGGTGTCGGAGGCGTCGAGGATGGAGAACTGCGGCTTCAACCCGCAGTGCTTGGCCTCCTGGCGGATGATGCGCACGCCGAGCGCGTGGAAGGTGCAGACCGTGAGCCCGCCCGGCACGCGCCCGCCCATGATGTGGGCGACGCGCTCCTGCATCTCCTTGGCGGCCTTGTTGGTGAAGGTGATCGCGGCGATGTTGGCCGCGCCGATGCCGCACTCGTTGATCAGGTGCGCGATCTTGTGCGTGATCACCCGCGTCTTGCCGCTGCCGGCGCCGGCCAGCACCAGGCAGGGGCCGTCGAGATAGCGGATCGCTTCGCGCTGGGGCGCGTTGAGGAGGGCGGACATCGTGAGCTGGATCGCAGAAAAGCAAAGCCGCCCGGCCGGGCGGCGTGGGGGCCGATTCTAGCCGATCGCGCGTCCGGGCCGGCCGGCGTCGGCCGCGCTGCGCGGGGTGCGAGGCGGCGTGCGCCCGGCCGGCGCGGCGCTCACA
>NZ_AMXD01000030.1 GCF_000310185.1 Thauera aminoaromatica S2
GCCCGGGCTGGGTCGCGGGTGTCGCCGGCCTCGCCGCGCCTGCTGCGCTCGCGGGCTTCGCCGCGCCCGGCGGCACGGTGATCGCACTCGCCGGGCGGGGCGGCTGGCTGGGGCTGTTCCGCCTTGGCGACAGCCTGCGCGCGGATGCGCCGATGATCACCCGTCGCCTGGCGGCCGAGGGTGCGGCGCTCGGCCTGCTTTCCGGCGACGCGCAGCCGGTGGTGGATGCGGTCGCCGCCCGGCTGGGAATCCACGACGCGCGCGGTGGCCTGGATCCGCAGGGCAAGCAACAGGCGATCGTCGACATGCAGCGCGACGACAGGGCGGTCGTGGCGATGATCGGCGACGGCGTGAACGACGCCCCGGTACTCGCCCAGGCCCACGTTTCGGTGGCGATGGGCGGCGGTACCGACCTCGCGCGCAACCAGGCCGACATCGTGCTGCTCAACGAGCGCTTCGTCAGCCTTGCCGACGGGATCGTGCTTGCGCGCAGGACCCTGCGCATCATCCGGCAGAACCTGTGGTGGTCGTTCGCCTACAATTTCACCTCGGTGCCGCTCGCCATGGCGGGGCTGGTGACCCCGTGGATGGCCGGCATCGGCATGGCGGCGAGTTCCTTGCTCGTCGTGCTCAACGCGATGCGCCTGCAGCGCGCCACGCGCACCGAGCGCGCAGGCGCGGAGAACTGAGATGGAAAGCCTCTACTTGCTGATTCCGCTGTCGGTCGTGCTGGTCTTCGTCATCGGGGTGTTGTTCTGGTGGTCGCTGCGCAGCGGCCAGTACGACGACCTCGAGGGTCCGGCCTACCGGCTGCTGATGGACGACCGCGAACAACTCCCGGGGGACGGGCAGGAGCGGGATGCAGACCCGTCCGGCGAGGTGGCTGCGAATGGGGTTTCCGATCGCCGTACCGGCTCCGCGGGTGAGCAATCGAGGTTTCGTTGACCTGCGTCAACTGCTGTCTCATGTAACGGTGGAAAATATCGGCGTTGCGACCGATCGCCTTTCATGACGATGGCGAGCGGTCCGGGGTTTATGTCTCTCTGTTGGGGTTGGGGGTGCGTGCAGACGCACCCTTTTTTTTGCCTCTCGAAAGGCATGCCGAAACCGCTGGATGCCTTGCAGGCATTGGCTTCCAGCCCGCTCGCACGATTGCGCGCCGCGCTCGTTGCTGGGTTTTGGGTTTGTTTTTGGACTAACTCCAATTTCCCCTTCCTTGGCCCCGTCTGCTGCAATACAATATTGACTTGTGTCAAATTGCGTATGTGGTCGTGGCGTATTCTCGCCCGAGTGGTTCGCCGCGGAAGTCTGCTGCGGCGCGACGCAAGCAGGGGTTTTCAAAAACAAAGAGGTGATCCAGATGCAATCGCAAGCGACTTATAACTATAAAGTCGTGCGCCAGTTCGCCATCATGACGGTGGTGTGGGGCATCGTGGGCATGCTCGTCGGCGTGATCGCCGCGGCACAGCTCGTGTGGCCCCAGTTGAACGTGCACGAATTCCTGCATTTCGGCAGGCTCCGTCCGCTGCACACCAACGCGGTGATCTTCGCGTTCGGTGGCTGCGCGTTGTTCGCGACGTCGTACTACGTCGTCCAGCGCACTTGTCACACCAGGCTGTTCGCGCCGGGCCTGGCCGCGTTCACCTTCTGGGGCTGGCAGCTGGTCATCCTGCTTGCCGCGATCACCCTGCCGCTGGGTTACACCACCTCCAAGGAATACGCCGAGCTCGAATGGCCGATCGACATCCTGATCGCGATCGTGTGGGTGTCCTATGCCATCGTGTTCTTCGGCACCATTGCCAGGCGCAAGGTCTCGCACATCTATGTGGCGAACTGGTTCTTCGGCGGCTTCATCCTCACCGTCGCGCTGCTCCACATCGTGAACAGCGCCGCGATCCCCGTCTCGCTGACCAGCATGAAGTCCTATTCGGCCTATGCCGGCGTGCAGGACGCGATGATCCAGTGGTGGTACGGGCACAACGCGGTGGGCTTCTTCCTGACTGCGGGCTTCCTCGGCATGATGTACTACTTCGTGCCCAAGCAGGCCGACCGTCCGGTGTATTCCTATCGCCTGTCGGTGGTGCACTTCTGGGCGCTGATCTTCACCTACATGTGGGCGGGTCCGCACCACCTGCACTACACCGCGCTGCCCGACTGGACCCAGTCCGTGGGCATGGTGTTCTCGCTGATCCTGCTGGCGCCGTCCTGGGGCGGCATGATCAACGGCGTGCTGACCCTGTCGGGCGCCTGGCACAAGCTGCGCACCGACCCGATCCTGAAGTTCCTCATCACCTCGCTGTCCTTCTACGGCATGTCGACCTTCGAAGGCCCGATGATGTCGATCAAGACGGTCAACGCGCTGTCTCACTACACCGACTGGACCGTCGGCCACGTGCACTCCGGCGCGCTCGGCTGGGTGGCGATGATCTCCATCGGCTCGGTGTACTTCCTGCTGCCGCGCCTCTACGGCAAGAGCGAGATGTACAGCGTCAAGCTGATCAACGCCCACTTCTGGATCGCCACCATCGGCATCGTGCTGTACATCGCCTCGATGTGGATCTCTGGTGTGATGCAGGGCCTGATGTGGCGCGCGACCAACCCGGACGGCACGCTGACCTACTCCTTCGTCGAGTCGGTCAAGGCCAGCTACCCGTTCTGGACGATCCGCTTCATCGGCGGCGCGATGTTCCTCGGCGGCATGCTGATCATGTTCTACAACATGGTGAAGACGATCGCCGGCCAGAAGGCCTATGACGCCCCGGTGCTCGCGCCCGCGGCTGCCCACGCCTGATCGGAGAACAACAACATGGCTCAATCGAAACACGAAAAGATCGAACGCAACGTATTCCTCATGATCGTGCTCACGCTGATGACCGTCAGCGTGGGTGGTCTGGTGGAGATCGTGCCGCTGTTCTTCCAGCACTCGACCACCACCGCGATCGACCACAAGGGCAATGCGCTCGACGTCAAGCCGTACGATCCGGTCCGTCTCGTGGGGCGCGACATCTACGTCCGCGAAGGCTGCTACAACTGCCACTCGCAGATGATCCGTCCGTTCCGCGCCGAGACCGAGCGCTACGGCCACTATTCGGTCGCCGGCGAGTACATCTACGACCACCCGTTCCAGTGGGGCTCCAAACGCACCGGTCCGGACCTCGCCCGCGTCGGTGGCCGCTACTCCGACGAATGGCAGCGTGTGCACCTGCTCAATCCTCGCGACGTCGTGCCCGAGTCGAACATGCCAGCCTTCCCCTGGCTCGATCGCCCGGTCAGGGCGGCGGACATCCAGGACCGCATGCGCGCGCTCAACAAGGTCGGTCTGCACAAGTACAGCGACGAGGAGATCGCCGCCGCGCCGGCCGCGCTCGAGGGCAAGACCGAACTCGACGCCGTCGTGGCCTACCTCCAGGGGTTGGGCACCGCGATTTCGCACTTCAGGTAAGGAAGCACTCGCGCCGTGGATATCAACGATTTCCGTAGCCTGATCACCGTGCTTGGGCTGCTCTGCTTCCTGGGTATCTGTGCCTGGGCGTACAGCAAGCAGGCGAAGGCCGGTTTCGACGAGGCGGCGCGTCTGCCCCTGAGCGACGACGACCTACCGGCCCCGCGCGGCCGGCAAGACCAAGAGGGAAAAACAAATGGCTGACTTCATCAGCGGTTTCTGGAACATGTATGTGATGGTCCTCGTGGCCCTCTCCATCCTGTTCTGTGTGTTCGTGCTGGCGTCGAACATGACCAAGCGCGAGAAAGGGCCGGTGCAATTGCATGGCCATGTGTGGGATGAAACGCTTGCGGAGTACAACAACCCCCTGCCGCGGTGGTGGATGTACCTGTTCTGGATCACCATCGTGTTCGCGGTGGTTTACCTGGCGATCTATCCCGGCTTTGGCCGCAGCAACCAGAGCCGCGGTCAGTGGGCGCAGTACGATGCGGAGATGCAGGCCGCCCAGGAGCGTTTCGGTCCCGTGTTCGCCAAGTATCGCGAGATGGACGTGATGGCGGTCGCCGCCGATCCCGAAGCCAACGCGATGGGCAAGCGCCTGTTCCTGACCTACTGCCAGCAGTGCCACGGCGCGGCGGCGCAGGGTGCGAAGAGCTTCCCCAACCTGACCGACAGCGAGTGGCTGTGGGGCGGTGCGCCGGAAAACATCAAGGAGACCATCACGAACGGGCGTAACGGCGTGATGCCTCCGTTCGGTCCCGCGCTCGGCGCCGACGGTGTCAAGGATGTCGCCAACTACGTGCGTTCGATGAACGGCCTCGCCCACGACTCCGTGCGCGCGCAGCGCGGCAAGGAAGCCTTCGAGTCCAACTGCGTGGCTTGCCACGGTGCGGATGCCAAGGGCAACCCGATGCTCGGCGCGCCCAACCTGACCGACAACCGCTGGCTGTACGGCTCGTCCGAGGCGGTGATCATCGAGACCGTCACCAACGGCCGCAACAACAAGATGCCCGCCTTCGGTGCCTTCCTCGGCGAGGACAAGGTGCACCTGCTCGCCGCCTACGTGCTGAGCCTGAGCAAGAAGTAAGCGTCACCCGCAGTAGCTGCAGCAGCATCGCATCCCCGGGAGGAAGGGGCCCTCCCGGGGTTCTCGATAACAACAAGAACAAGAATTCATCGGTAACAAGGCCATGAAAAGCGCATCCCCCGAGCCGCAGAAGGCGGCAAGACCCTCCAACCCCGAGTCCTCCCAGGACACGCTCTACGCGGCACGCAAGAAGCTCTACGTGCGCTCCGTCACCGGCCTGTTCGCCAACTGGCGGTGGGCGTTGGTGTGGATCACCCAGATCTTGTTCTACGGTCTGCCCTGGCTGAGCTGGAACGACCGCCAGGCCGTGCTTTTCCATCTGACCGAACGCAAGTTCTACATCTTCGGCTGGGTCTTCTGGCCGCAGGACGTGTTCTTTCTCGCGATCCTGTTGATCATCTCGGCCTACGCCCTGTTCTTCTTCACCGCGATCGCGGGCCGCCTGTGGTGCGGATATGCCTGCCCGCAGACGGTGTATACCGAGATCTTCATGTGGATCGAGGAGAAGATCGAGGGCGACCATACCCGCCGCCAGAAGCTCGACCGCGCGCCGATGAGCTCCGGCAAGGCGTTGCGCCGCGCCGTCAAGTTCCTCGTCTGGGGCATCGTCGCGCTGTGGACCGGCTTCACCTTCGTGGCCTATTTCTCCCCGCTCGACGAATTGCTGGCCTCCTTCAACGGCCTCACCTTCGGGCCCTGGGAAACGTTCTGGATCCTGTTCTACGCCGGCTTCACCTACCTCTTCGCCGGCGTGCTGCGCGAGCAGGTGTGCAAGTACATGTGCCCGTACGCGCGCTTCCAGGCGGTGATGTTCGACCCCGACACCCTGGTGATCACCTACGACGAGGCACGTGGCGAGCCGCGCGGAACGCGCAAGAAGGGCATCGATCCGCGCTCCGTGTCCAAGGGCGACTGCATCGACTGCGGCATCTGCGTGCAGGTTTGCCCGACCGGGATCGACATCCGCGATGGCCTGCAGTACGAATGCATCGGCTGTGCCGCCTGCATCGACGCCTGCGACCAGGTCATGGACAAGATGAACTACCCGCGCGGCCTGATCCGCTACTCGACCGAGAACGCGATGAAGCGCAATTGGGGCTCCAAGGAGATCCTCGCGCACGTGTTCCGGCCGCGCACGCTGATCTACGGCACCATCCTGGCCGCGATCTGCGCTGCCTTCGTGTGGGGCCTGGCTGCGCGCGAACCGCTGCGCGTCGACGTGCTGCGCGACCGCTCCTCGCTCGGACAGGAGATCGAGGGTGGCCTGATCGAGAACGTGTACCAGCTCCAGGTCATGAACATGACCGAGTCGCCGCGTGCGTTCAGCATCGGCGTCTCCGGCCTGAACGGAATCCGCATCAAGGGTCCGCAGCGGGTCGAGGTCGCGCCGGCCGGCGTGCAGTCGGTCACCGTACAGGTGCACGTCCCCTACGACGAAGGCAAGCCGGGGGCCAACACGATTTTCTTCGACGTCGCTGCGGAGGATGATCCCGCCTTGACGCTCAAGGAAGAGTCCACTTTCCTGGTACCGCGCTGACATGCGAAGCAAGAAGCCCGAAGCCCCGGTCGAGCCCTGGTACCGCCAGGGCTGGCCCTGGTTCCTCATCGCCCTGCCCGCGACCGCGGTGGTCGCCGGCATCGCCACCCTGGTGATCGCCGCGAAGACCTTCGACGGCATGGTGGTCGACGACTACTACAAGGAAGGCCAGGCGATCGTGCAGACCCTCGGCCGCGTCGAGCACGCCCGCGAGCTCGGCTTGCGCGCCGCCTTGCGCATCCGCAGCGACTCGATCCACGTGGAGCTGACGGCTACCGCGCCGGGCAGCCTGCCCGACAGCATCCGCCTGACCGTCGCCCACCCCACGCGGAGTGGCCTCGACCAGGAGCTGCTCGTCCGCGGGCGCTCCGGTGTGTATGAGGCCACGCTCGCACCGCTGAGCACCGGTCGCTGGTTGTTCGTGATACAAGACGAGGCCCGAAGCTGGAGAATGGACGGGTCCGCTTACCTCCCTGCAGAGATGGAGATCCGGATGGATCCGAATGTCTGAGTTTCTTGCAAAGGGAGAAGCACCATGGCCTGGGAATTGTTGTTCAAGAGCGATATCGGTCTGCTGAGCCTCTTCACCATCGTCTTCATTCTGGTGATGGCCGTCTACCTTTACCGCTTCGCCCGCCGCCATATGGCGGAGGACGAGCAGAAGGCCCGTAGCGCCCGCTCATGAGCGATCCGCACCGCGGATGAAAACGGCCCGCACGAGCGGGCCGCATGCTTTGGGGGGGCCGCGCGCGGGGCCGATGCCGGTGTCAGCGGTAGACCAGAACCGGCGTCTTGCTGTGGGTCAGCACCTTTTGCGTCTCGGAGCCGAGCAGCAGGCCTGCGATGCCGCGACGGCCGTGCGAGGCCATGAAGATGAGGTCGCAGCCATGGCGGTCGGCGGCGTCGATGATCGCCTCGTAGGGCACCTCATTGACCGCGGTGTCGCTGTCGCAGGCCACGCCCGCCGCTTCCGCCGCACCGCGCGCCTTTGAAAGGATCGCCTCGGCTTCGGATGCAGCCGATTTCGCGAACTGCTCGGGCGTGGTCGGATCGATCAGCGCGCCCTCGCCGTAGATCGGCATCGGGAAGTCCGGCTGCGAATAGAAGAAGGTGATGCGCGCGCCGGTCTCCTTCGCGAAGGAGACGGCACGGGCGACCGTGCTGTCCGAGAGTGCCGAGCCGTCGGTCGGTACCAGGATGTGCTTGAACATGACGTACGCTCCCTGTGGTGTGTCGTGCTTCGATTATAGCGAGCGGATGGGGTCCGCCATGATTGATCATGATCAAGCCGTCGAGCGATCACGAAGGGCACAGTGGGAACCCCTGAAAGATCGGCGAGGCCAGCGATGATGCTCACCTTCCTTGGCGCTGCGGGCGAGGTCACCGGCTCCTGCCTGCGGGTCGATCACGAGCGCGGTGCATTTCTGGTGGATTGCGGCCTTTTCCAGGGCGGGCGCGAAGCCGACCGCAAGAACCGCGACGCCCTCGATTTCGAGCTGCGCGACATCGATTTCGTGCTCCTCACCCACGCCCATCTCGATCACTCCGGCCTGCTGCCGCGCCTCGTGGCACTGGGATATCGAGGGCGCATCTTCGCCACCACGGCCACTGTCGATCTGCTCGGCGTGATGTTGATGGATTCCGCCCATATCCAGGAGAAGGAGGCCGAGTGGGCGCTGCGCGACACGCGCTCGCGCAAGATGGCACGCCGGGCGGAGGTGGCCCCGCTCTACACCGTGGAGCAGGCGCGTACCAGTCTGGGCCGTTTCGTCCCCACCGACTACGACGACTGGATCGAGCCCGGCCCGGGCGTGCGCTGCCGCTTCCGTGACGCCGGGCACATCCTCGGTTCGGCGATCCTCGAGATCGACGTCGGCGAGCGCGGCCACACCCGCCGGCTGGTCGCCTCGGGCGACATTGGCCAGCCGATGCGCCCGGTGCTGCGGGACCCGGTGCGGATCGCCCGGGCCGACTACCTGTGCGTCGAGTCGACCTACGGCAACCGCGCCCACCGCTCCTTCGCCGCCACCTGCGACGAGCTCGCGCTCGCCTTGCGGCGCACGCTCGAGGTCGATGGCGGCAACGTGATCATCCCGGCGTTCGCGGTCGGGCGTACCCAGGAAGTGCTGTTCGTGCTCGCCGACCTGGTGCGCGCCGGACGCATCGCCCGGCTCGACGTCGTGGTCGACTCGCCGATGGCCTCTGCGGTCACCGCGCTCACCGTGCGCCACACCGCCCTCTGGGACGATGAGACGCGTGCGCTCTACGCCTGGGCCGAGGCCAACTCGGGACGCTTCCGTGTGCGGTTCGTGCAGGACGTCGAGGAATCGAAGGCGCTCAATGCGGTGCCGGGCGGGCTGGTCGTGATCTCGGCAAGCGGCATGTGCGATGCCGGTCGGATCAAGCACCACCTGCGCCACAACCTCGGCCGGCGCGAGTGCGCAGTGGTCATCGCAGGCTTCCAGGCTGCCGGCACGCTCGGCCGCCGGCTGGTCGACGGTGCGCACCAGGTCACCCTGTTCGGCGAACGTATCCCGGTACGTGCGCGCATCCATACCATCGGCGGGCTCTCCGCCCACGCCGACCAGCCCGCACTCCTCGACTGGCTGCGCGGCTTCGGCGAAGCGCCGCGGCGCACCTTCGTGGCGCACGGCGAGCCGGCCGCCTCCGCCGCCTTCGTCGAGGCGGTCGAGCGCGAACTGGGCTGGAGCAGGGTCGAGGCGGCGCGGCCCGGCGTGCCGGTCGTGCTCGAGTGAGCGTCCGCGCGCAAGCGGACCGGGAGGGCGGCGAGGGCCGCTCAGGCGTTGTAGCGCGACAGCCGTACCGGATCGTGCAGACTCACACGCTTGCCCTGCACGGTGATCAGACCGGCGTCGCTGAGGTCGTGGAAGATGCGCGACAGGGTCTCGGGCGTCAGGTTGAGGCGCGAGGCGATCACCTGCTTGCTCGTCGGCAGCGCGATCTCGCAGGGTGCGTCGTTGTCGGCCACCTGCAGCAGGTAGCCGATCACGCGCTGGGTGCTCGAGCGCAAGGAGTAGGTCTCCACGTCCTGGATCAGCCCGTGCAGGCGGATCGCCATGCCGGCGAGCAGCTTGCGCGCGAAGGTGGAGTCCTGGTCGATGAGTTCGCTCACCACCGCCTGGCCGACGTGCACCAGCACGGTCTCGCTCAGGGCCTCGGCGAAGACCGGGTAGGGGTGGTTCATGAACATCACGGCCTCGCCGAAGCTCTGCATCGGGCCGATGATCTCGACCACCTTCTCGGTGCCTTGCGAGGACGAGAAGGCGAGCTTGACCTGGCCGGAGACCACGAAGTAAAAGCCGTGCGGCAAGTCGCCGCGCTGGAACAGCACTTCGCCGCGGGCGACCTGGCGCTCGCGGGTGTAGCGCGCGACCAGCTGGATGTCCGCCTCCGACAGTTCGCTGAACAGCGGGATGCGGCGCAGCAGGGAGGGGATGTCGAGCGGGGTCGTGTTGGGCATCTGGAACTCTCCGTCTGGGGACGCAATTTCAATTCGGCCGGTTGTCGAGCGGCGCCCTGACCGGCTTTCGTTAGGATCGTGGATGTACTACCTGATCAAGAACCTGCATGTGACCTGCGTCGTGCTGAGCGCCGCCGGCTTCCTGCTGCGCGGCACCTGGATGCTCACCGGCAACGCCCTGCTGCAGCACCGCCTGACGCGGCTCCTGCCGCACCTCGTCGACAGCACGCTGCTGCTGTCTGCGATCACGCTGGCGGTAATGATCGGGCAATACCCCTTCAGCGCCGGCTGGGTCACGGCGAAGGTGATCGGCCTGCTCGCCTACATCCTGCTCGGCACGTTGGCGCTCAAGCGCGGACGTACCCGTGGCGTGCGGCTCGCCGCCTTCGCCGGCGCGATCCTGGTCTATGCGTGGATCGTGTCGGTGGCGCTGAGCAAGAACGTCGCCGGCTACCTCGCCTGAGCCGTCGAGCCCCGGGTCGTCCCGGCCACGGCGTGCTCAGCGCGCGCCGTGCTGGTGCTGGATCAGGCGCTTGAGGCCGGCGAGGTCGAGCAGGTGTACGTGCTTCTGCTGCACCGCGATCAGCCCGTCCTCCTGGAAGCGCGAGAAGGCGCGCGACACCGTCTCGAGCTTGAGTCCGAGGTAGGAGCCGATCTCCTCGCGCGTCATGCGCAGGTTGAACTCGCTCGGCGAGAAACCGCGCGCCGTGAAGCGCTGCGACATGTTCAGCAGGAAGGCGGCCAGGCGCTCTTCGGCGCGCATCGAGCCGAGCAGCATCATCACGCCGTGATCGCGCACGATCTCGCGGCTCATGACCTTGTGGAACTGAAGTTGCAAGCCCTCGATCTCATGCGACATCTGCTCGAGCTTGTCGTAGGCGATCACGCACACCTCGCTGTCCTCGAGCGCCACCGCGTTGCAGCTGTGGGCCTCGGTGCTGATGCCGTCGAGACCGAGGATCTCGCCGGTCATCTGGAAGCCGGTCACCTGTTCGCGACCGTCCTCGAGCAGCACGTCGGTCTTGAACGAGCCCGCGCGGATCGCGTAGATCGCCTCGAAAGAGTCACCGGCGCGGTAGAGATTGTGCTGGCGCTTGACCTTGCGGCGCGCGCCCACCAGTTCGTCGAGCCGGCTCAGCTCACGATCGGACATTCCGAAGGGGAGGCACAACTCGACGAGGTTGCACTGCGAACAGGCCGATTTGAGCCCATCCACGGTAATTGGCACGCTAGCCCTCATCTGCACGATAATCCTGCTTTCCTGACATTAGAGACGCCTGCGCTGGAGTGGCGGGATTGCTAATCACACCCGTTGACCCAAGTCAACCAACATTACGGAGGCTTCTGCCATTGTTCGGCAGACAGCCCGCCAGCAAGATCATGAAAAGCCAGACCGACCTCATCTTCGACCCGCAACTGATCCGCAAATTCGACATCAACGGGCCGCGCTACACGTCCTATCCCACGGCGGACCGCTTCGTCGAAGCCTTCAATGCAGAGGCGCTGCGGGCCTGGCTGGCCAAGCGGGCGGTGGGCGGCGTAAGCAAACCGCTCTCATTATACTTCCACATCCCCTTCTGCAACACGATCTGCTACTACTGCGCCTGCAACAAGATCATTACCAAGGATCATGGGCGCTCGGCCAAGTACCTGAAATATCTCGCGAAAGAAATCGAGATGCAGGCCGCTTGCCTGGAGGGGAGCCGCCAGGTCACCCAGCTCCACCTCGGCGGGGGCACGCCGACCTTTTTGTCGCACGACGAGATGCGCGAGCTCATGGCGGCGGTGCGCGAGCACTTCACGCTGGTGCCCAACGGCGAATACTCGATCGAGGTCGACCCGCGCAAGGTCGATTTCGACACCGTGAAGCTGCTCGCCGAGCTCGGCTTCAACCGCATGAGCGTGGGCGTGCAGGATTTCGCCGAGGACGTGCAGCAGGCGGTCAATCGTATCCAGAGCTTCGACGAGACCAAGCTGGTCATCGACGCCGCGCGCGCCAACGGCTTCAAATCGGTGAGCATGGACCTGATCTACGGCCTGCCCCGGCAGAACCCGACCAGCTTCGACCGCACGCTCGACCAGGTGCTGGAGATCTCGCCCGACCGCATCTCGCTGTACAGCTACGCTCACCTGCCGGGCCTGTTCAAGCCGCAGCGCCGCATCAACAGCGGCGACATGCCCACGGCCGACACCAAGCTCGCGCTACTGCAGCTCGGCATCCGCCGGCTCACCGAGGCGGGCTACGTGTATATCGGCATGGACCACTTCGCCAAGCCCGACGACGAGCTCACCATCGCCCAGCGCCAGGGCCGCCTGCACCGCAACTTCCAGGGCTATTCCACCCACGCCGAATGCGACCTGCTCGCCTTCGGGGTGTCGGCGATCGGCAAGATCGGTCCGGTGTACGCGCAGAACGTGAAGACGCTCGACGAGTACTACGACGCGCTCGACCGCGACGAGCTGCCGGTGCTGCGCGGCATCGAGCTCACCGCCGACGACCTGCTGCGGCGCGCGATCATCCAGGCGCTGATGTGCCACTTCGAGCTCTCGATGCAGTCGATCGAGATCGCCTACCTGGTCAACTTCCGCGAGTACTTCGCCGAGGAACTCGCCGATCTGCAGGAAATGGAGAAGGCCGGGCTGGTCAAGATCGACGGCGACTGGATCAGCGTGCAGCCCGGCGGCCGCCTGCTGGTGCGCGGCATCGCGATGGTGTTCGACCGCTACCTGCGCGCCGACCGCGAGCGCCAGCGCTACTCGCGGGTGATCTGAACGCCGCACGGATTGCGCACCGCAGCGTAGAATGAGGGCCTCGCATTTCCCGCGGGGCCCTTTTCTTCTTCATGCCCGAAACCGGTTATCTCGCCGTCTTCCTGATCGGCCTGCTCGGCGGCACCCACTGCGTGTCGATGTGCGGCGGCATCGTCGGCGCGCTCAGCATGCAGGTGCAGGTGCCCGGCAGCCGGCCGCAGTGGCCGCTGCACCTGGCCTACAACCTCGGGCGCATCGGCACCTACACCTTGCTCGGTGCCGGTGTCGGCCTGCTCGGCTCGGTCGGCCTGCTCTACGAGGGCATGCTGCCGGTGCAGATGACGCTGTACGTGCTCGCCAACCTGATGCTGGTGGCGCTCGGGCTCTACCTCACCGGCTTCACCCGACTGCTCGCGCCCATCGAGCGCGTCGGTCACCTGCTGTGGCGGCGCATCCAGCCCGCCACCCGGCGCTTCCTGCCGGCGCGCTCGGTCGGGCAGGCGCTGCCGCTCGGCATGCTGTGGGGCTTCATCCCCTGCGGGCTCACCTATTCCATCCTCGCCACTGCGCTCGTCACCGGATCGGGTGCGCGCGGTGCCGGCCTGATGCTGGCCTTCGGGCTGGGCACGCTGCCCAACCTGCTGCTGGCAGGCATGCTCTTCAAACGCTTCCGCGACATCACCCGCCACCCCAGGGTGCGCCTGGCCTCCGGGCTCCTCGTGCTCGGCTTCGGCCTGTTCGGGCTGTACCACGCCCCCTCGCTCGGTGGCGACCTGTGGCGCGGCGTGGTGTGCGTGACCTGACGGTGCGACGGCACGCCCCTTTCAACCCATCGGGAGTCCTGGATAAATGAACGAAACGACGATCAAGGTCGAAGGCATGAGCTGCGGCGGCTGCGTGAAGAACGTCACCGGCGTGCTGAAGGCGCTGCCCGGCGTGGAGGACGTGCGGGTGTCGCTGGAAGGCGCATCCGCCACCGTGCGCCACGATCCGGCCAAGGTGTCGATCGACGCGTTGCGCGCCGCGGTCGAGGGCGCGGGCTTCGATTCCCCGGCCTGATCGGCAGCCTTCGCCGGGGGCATCGTCGCAGTGCAAGACATTGTGGTTTCCCCCTATAATCCGCGCACAATTTTTCCACGGGAGGGATGTATGGGCTTCGAACAGGTCAGCGCCGGCAAGGACGTGCCGAACGACATCAACGTCATCATCGAGATCTCCGCCCAGGGCGATCCGATCAAGTTCGAGGTGGACAAGGACAGCGGCGCCGTCTTCGTCGACCGCTTCATGGGCACCTCGATGCGCTACCCGCTGAACTACGGCTACGTCCCGCACACCATCGCCGGCGATGGCGATCCGGTCGACGTGCTGGTCGTGACCCCGTTCCCGCTGCAGCCGGGCGTGGTCATCCGCTGCCGTCCGGTCGGCGTGCTGAAGATGGAAGACGACGGCGGTGTCGACGCCAAGGTCGTTGCCGTGCCGGTGTCGAAACTGACCCCGCTGTACGACAAGGTGCAGACCACCGACGACCTGCCCGAGCTGCTGATGAAGCAGACGGTGCATTTCTTCGAGCATTACAAGGACCTCGAGCCCGGCAAATGGGTCAAGGTCCTGGGCTGGGGCACGGTCGAGGATGCCAAGGCCGAGATCGTGAACGGCTTGGCGGCTGCCAAGAAGTAATCCCGGGAACGCACGTTTCCGGATGACCCGGGGCCCACGCATGCGTGGGCCCCGGCCGTTTACGGCGCGGCTGACGTGACACTGACGGGATTGGCAGTGCCTTGTCGGCCATGGGGGCTGATGTGGCAGCCGAGTCGCGGGGCAGGGGCCGGGTTCGCGGCCTGCGCTTCTCCTACAGCGGCTGCCACCTGCGAGGTCTCGTGCAGGAGTGGCGCAAGCCGCGAATGCGGCGGTGATCCGGGGGGCGCCCGCGTCGGTCCCTGCGTGGCCCTGTTCGCGGCTTGCGCCGCTCCTACGGAAACCGGCGTGCCCCGGGCGCGGGATAGAGGCGCGCCGTCAGACGTGCCCCCAGGAGGCCGAGCGGAGACGCCCACACGCGCCGTGACCTGGCATCGTGCTTGCTATCGTCATCGGAGGGTCGCGTCCTGGCAGGGCGCGTGCGAATGACGAAAACGGGGGATCCATGCTTGCGCTGCTGATGAAGATCAACAAGAACCTGATCCTCGCCATCCCGATGGCGATGGTGCTCGGCTTCGGCTTCGGGCTGCTCGCGCCGGTCGGCTGGCTGAAGTCGCTGATCGTGCCGCTGACCTTCCTGATGGTCTATCCGATGATGGTCAACCTGAAGCTCTCCAAGGTCCTCGAAGGCGGCGACCTCAAGGCGCAGGCGCTCGCGCAGGCGATCAATTTCGCCCTCATCCCCTTCGTCGCTTACGCGCTCGGCAAGGCCTTCTTCCCCGAGCAGCCGGCCTACGCGCTCGGCCTGCTGCTCGCCGCGCTGCTGCCCACCAGCGGCATGACGATCTCGTGGACCGGCTTTGCCAAGGGCAACCTCGGTGCCGCGGTCAAGATGACGGTGCTCGGGCTCATCCTCGGCGCGCTCGCCACGCCGCTTTACGTGCGCTGGCTGATGGGCGCCGAGGTGCCGGTCGATATGGGCGCGGTGTTCATGCAGATCCTCGTCATCGTCTTCCTGCCCATGCTGGCGGGGCACTACACGCAGAAATGGCTGCTCGCGCGCCACGGCCAGGCCGCATACCAGAAAGAGTGGGGGCCGCGCTTCCCGCCCTTTTCCACGCTGGGCGTGCTCGGCATCGTCTTCGTCGCGCTCGCCCTCAAGGCGAAGGACCTCGTGGCCCAGCCGGGCGAACTGATCGTGGTGCTGATACCGCTGCTGTGCCTGTATGCGATCAACTACGTGGTGAGTACCGTGGTGGCGCGTAGCCTGCTGCCCCGCGGCGACGCGATCGCGCTGGTGTTCGGCACGGTCATGCGCAACCTGTCGATCGCGCTCGCGCTGGCGATGAACGTGTTCGGCGCCTCGAGCTCGGGTGCGGCGCTGGTGATCGCGCTCGCCTACATCCTGCAGGTGCAGTCCGCGGCCTGGTATGTGAAGCTCACCGATCGCTTCTTCGGCCCCGCCGCATCCGCGAAGGCGGGGGGCTGAGCGGCGGCGCGGACGGAGCGATCGCGTCTCCGACCGCGTTTCCATGCTCCACGCGGCGACGGGTGGGTCGCCGGCATCTCCGACGCGCGAACACGGTTTGCGCCAAACGACCGCCTCAGCCCGCGACTCAGCCCGGAATTCTCGCCACGTGCAGCAGGTTGGTGCTGCCGCGTTGGCCGAAGGGCAGGCCGGCGATCACCACCACCGCGTCGCCGGCGCAGCCGAAGCCCAGGGTCGACGCCGCGCGTGCGGCGTGCTCGACCATCTCGGCGACGTCATGCACCTCCTCGAAGGGCACCGCATGCACGCCCCACACCAGCGCCAGCCGGCGTGCGGTGGCTGGCTGCGGCGTCAGCGCCAGGATGGGCGCCACCGGACGCTCGCGGCTCGCGCGCAGGGCGCTGAAGCCCGAGCTGGTGTAGGCCACCGTGGCCGCCGGTTCGAGCAGGCCGGCGACGCGGCGCAGCGCGCAGCAGATCGCGTCCGGGGTGTTCGCCGCGGCCGCCGTGTGGCTGGCTTCCAGTCCGGCGCGCCAGGCGGGGTCGCGCTCCACCTCGCAGACGATGCCGTGCATGATGGCCACCGCCTCCACCGGGTACTGGCCCGAGGCCGACTCGGCCGACAGCATCACCGCGTCGGCGCCGTCGTAGATCGCGGTGGCCACGTCCGAGGCCTCGGCGCGGGTGGGCACAGGCGAGGAGATCATCGACTCCAGCATCTGCGTCGCCACCACCACCGGACGGCCGGCTGCGCGTGCGGCCCGCACGATGCGGCGCTGCAGCACCGGCACCTGCTGCGGTGGCAGCTCCACGCCGAGGTCGCCGCGCGCGACCATGACGCCGTCGGCGAGCGCGATGATCGCGTCGAGCGCGTCGATCGCCGCCGGCTTCTCGAGCTTGGCCATGATCCAGGCGCGGTCGCCGATGAGTTCGCGCGCCTCGCGCAGATCCTCGGGGCGCTGCACGAAGGACAGCGCCACCCAGTCCACGCCCAGCGCCAGGCCGAAGTCGAGGTCGGCGCGGTCCTTGGCGGTGAGCGGCGAGATCGGCAGCACCACGCCGGGCACGTTCACGCCCTTGCGGTCGGACAGCGTCCCGCCCACCAGCACGGTGGTGTCGGCGAAGTCGGCGCCGCAGGCGTCCACCCGCAGGCGCAGCTTGCCGTCGTCGAGCAGCAGCTCGGTGCCGGCCTCCAGCGCGGCGAAGATCTCGGGGTGGGGCAGGTTGGCGCGCTTGGCGTCGCCGGCCGTGGGGTCGAGGTCGAGGCGGAAGCGTGCGCCGGGCACCAGGGCGACCTTGCCCTCGGCGAAGCGGCCGACGCGCAGCTTGGGCCCCTGCAGGTCCATCAGCACGCCGATCGGGCGGCCGATCTCGGCCTCGACCGCGCGGATCAGGCGGTAGCGTTCGGCGTGGTCCTCGTGGCTGCCGTGGCTGAAGTTGAGCCGGAACACGTCCGCCCCGGCCTCGGCCAGGGCGCGGATGCGTTCGCGGGTGGAGCTCGCCGGCCCGAGGGTGGCGAGGATGCGGGCGCTGCGTTCGCGTTTCATGTCGGGTCCTCGGCGGTTCAGGCGGCGGATCGGGGGTGGGGGAGGGCGTGTGCGAGCAGGGCGTCGACCCCGGCGCGGGCGACGCGGGCGTCCTCGCCGGCCTTCACGCCGGAGACGCCCACCGCACCGAGCACGCGGCCATCGACCACCACCGGCTCGCCGCCTTCGAGCGGCACCACCGGCATCGCCAGCGCGGCGAAGCGGCCGTTGTTGACCATGTCCTCGAAGGCCTTGCTCGGCTTGCCGCTGAGCACGCAGGTGCGCGCCTTCTCGGGGGCGACGATGGCGCTCATCAGGGGTGCGCCGTCCATGCGCTGCAGCCACAGGGCGTGGCCGCCCGCATCGCAGATCGCGATGCTGACCGCCCAGCCGTTGGTGCGCGCCTCGGCCTCGGCGGCCGCGGCGGCGACGCGGGCGTCGGCCAGGGTGAGTGCGTGGGTGGGGATCATCTGCGGTCTCCGTCTTTCCATCGTTCTTGTGGGGTGGGCGAAGGGCG
Source organism: Thauera aminoaromatica S2 (assembly GCF_000310185.1). Classification (GTDB taxonomy): domain Bacteria; phylum Pseudomonadota; class Gammaproteobacteria; order Burkholderiales; family Rhodocyclaceae; genus Thauera; species Thauera aminoaromatica. Next base: position 17,465 of record NZ_AMXD01000030.1, read on the forward strand.
CGCTCAGCGCTCGCCGAGGTCGGTGAAGCGGATCCACTGCGCGCCCTTCCACAGCACCGTGCGGCCCATCTCGTGGAGCTGTTCGGCGCCCTCGACCACGGACAGGAAGTGGTTGCCGGCGAGCTGGCCCATCTTGCTGGCGAAGCAGCTGCTGCCGTAGGCGAAGAGGATCTCGGTCTCCGAGAGGCCGCCCGGGTAGAGCAGGATGTCGCCGCGCGAGGGGTGGCTGGTGTGGTTCTCGAACCCCAGGCCGGTGTCGAACTCGCCGAGCGGCACCCACACCGCCTCGCCGCTCCAGCGCGAGTGGATCACCTGGTTGGAGAAGGGCAGCAGCTCGAGGAAGGCGGCGCAGGTCTTGGGTGCGGCAGCCTCCTCCATGCGGGCGACGAAGCGGAAGGGGCCGACGTCGATGGCGAGATGGCGCATGGCGTCCTCCTTACTGGCCGATCTCGAAGTTGGCCATCTTCTCCAGCGCGCGCACCATCGCCGAGTGGTCCCACTTCGCGCCGCCGTGCGCGCTGCAGGCGTTGAAGAGCTCCTGCGCGGTGGCGGTGTTGGGCAGCGACACGCCGAGCTGGCGCGCGGTGGTCAGCGCGAGGTTGAGGTCCTTCTGGTGCAGCTCGATGCGGAAGCCGGGGTCGAAGGTGCGCTTGACCATGCGCTCGCCGTGCACCTCGAGGATGCGCGAGTTGGCGAAGCCGCCCATCAGCGCCTGGCGCACCTTGGCCGGATCGGCGCCGGCCTTGGCGGCGAGCAGCAGGGCCTCGCCCACCGCCTCGATGTTGAGCGCGACGATGATCTGGTTGGCGACCTTGGTGATCTGGCCGTCGCCGTTGCCGCCGACCAGGGTGATGTTCTTGCCCATCAGATCGAAGATCGGCTTCACCTTGTCGAAGGCGGCCTGGCTGCCGCCGACCATGATGGTGAGCGTCGCCGCCTTGGCGCCGACCTCGCCGCCCGAGACCGGGGCGTCGAGGTATTCGCAGCCGAGCGCGTTGATGCGGGCGGCGAAGTCCTTGGTAGCGACCGGAGAGATCGAGCTCATGTCGACCACGATCCTGCCCTTCGACAGGCCGGCGGCGACGCCTCCGGGGCTGAAGAGCACGTCCTCGACGTGCGGGGTGTCGGGCACCATGGTGATGACGATGTCGGCCTGGCGCGCGACCTCGGCGCCGCTCGCGCAGGGGCGGGCGCCGGCCTCGACGAGCACGGCCGGGGTGTCGCCGCGGGTGTGGGTGAAGACGGTGTGGCCGCCCTTGATCAGGTTGCCTGCCATGGGGGTGCCCATGATGCCGAGGCCGATGAATCCGATGTTTGCCATGTTGTTGTCTCCTGGATGTGCTTGAAGCGGTGTCGTTTCGTGTAGGAGCGCCGCAAGGCGCGAATGCAGCGGGTCGGTCTGCGAGCCGCTCGTCGCAGACCGACGGCCCGTTCGCGGCTTGCGCCGCTCCTACGGCGCTTTCGCAAGACCGTGTCGGTCCGTGTAGGAGCGCCGCAAGGCGCGAAGGTCGCTCAGCCGGCGAGCGCCCGGATCCAGCCCAGTCCTTCGCGGGTGCCGGCGGCGGGCTTGTATTCGCAGCCGATCCAGCCCTCGTAGCCGAGCTGGTCGATGAAGCGGAACAGCCAGGCGTAGTTGATCTCGCCGCTGCCCGGCTCGTGGCGGCCCGGGGTGTCGGCGATCTGCATGTGGGCGATCTTCGGCAGGTGCTTCGCGATGGTGTTGGCGAGCTCACCCTCCATGCGCTGCATGTGGTAAAGGTCGTGCTGCAGCCACAGGTTGGGCGAGCCGATCTCCTCGATCAGCGCGATCGCCTGTGCCGTGCGGTTGAGGTAGAAGCCCGGGATGTCGAAGGTGTTGATCGGCTCGACCAGCAGGCGGATGCCGGCTTCCTCCAGCCTGGCGGCGGCGAAGCGCAGGTTGGCGACCAAGGTCGCGTGCACCTTGTCGGCCTCCACGCCGGCCGGCGCGATGCCGGCGAGGCAGTTGAGCTGCTTGCAGCCGAGCGCGGTGGCGTATTCGATCGCGCGTCCGACGCCGTCCTGGAACTCGCCGACACGGTCAGGATGGCAGGCGATGCCGCGCTCCCCACCCTCCCAGTCGCCCGCCGGCAGGTTGTGCAGCACCTGCACGAGGCCGTGCCTGGCCAGGCGTTCGGCGAGCGCGTCCTTGTCGAAGGCGTAGGGGAAGAGGAACTCCACGCCCTTGAAGCCGGCTTCGGCCGCCGCCTGGAAGCGGTCGAGGAAGGGCACTTCGTTGAAGAGCATGGTCAGGTTGGCGTTGAACTTGGGCATTGCTTCGTCTCCGGTTGTCGGTTGCGGACGGGGCGGCCTGCCTGTGCCGTGACGGCCCCGTCCTCGGGGCGGTGCGTTCAGTCGAGCATCGAGATCGCGGTCGGGGCGTCCTCGCCACGTTCGGCGAGTTCCTCGAACTCGTTGATGGCGTCGATCTCGGTCCCCATGGCGATGTTGGTCACGCGTTCGAGGATGATCTCGACCACCACCGGCACGCGGAATTCTTCCATCCACTGCTTCGCCTGTGCGAAGGCGGGCTGGATCTCTTCCGGCGTGCGCACGCGGATCGCCTTGCAGCCCAGGCCCTCGACCACGCCGACGTGATCGACGCCGTAGCCTTCGGTCTCCGGGGCGTTGATGTTCTCGAACGCGAGCTGCACGCAGAAATCCATGTCGAAGCCGCGCTGCGACTGGCGGATCAGGCCGAGGTAGGCATTGTTCACCAGCACGTGGAGGTAGGGCAGCTTGAACTGCGCGCCCACCGCCAGCTCCTCGATCATGAACTGGAAGTCGTAGTCGCCGGAGATCGCCACCACCTTGCGACCCGGGTCGGCCGCGCACACCCCCAGCGCCGCGGGGATGGTCCAGCCGAGCGGGCCGGCCTGGCCGCAGTTGATCCAGTGGCGCGGCTTGTACACATGCAGGAACTGCGCGGCGGCGATCTGCGACAGGCCGATCGTGCTGACGTAGCAGGCGTCCTTGCCGAAGGCGAGGTTCATCTCCTCATACACCCGCTGGGGCTTCATCGGCACTTGGTCGAAGTGCGTCTTGCGCTGCAGCGTGCGCTTGCGCTGCTGGCACTCGGCGACCCAGGCACCGCGATCGGGCAGGGTGCCTGCGGCCTTCATCCCGTGCGCCACCTCGAGCAGGCGGTCGAGCGCCGCGCCCGCATCGGAGACGATGCCGTAGTCCGGGCCGAACACGCGGCCGATCTGGGTGGGCTCGATGTCCACATGCACGAACTTGCGTCCCCTGGTGTACACCTCCACCGAGCCGGTGTGGCGGTTGGCCCAGCGGTTGCCGATGCCGAACACGAAGTCCGATGCCAGCATGGTGGCGTTGCCGTAGCGGTGCGAGGTCTGCAGACCCGCCATGCCGGCCATCAGCGGGTGGTCGTCGGGGATCGCGCCCCAGCCCATCAGGGTCGGGATCACCGGCACGCCGACGAGCTCGGCGAATTCCTGCAATCTGTCTGCGGCGTCGGCGTTGATCACGCCGCCGCCGGCGACGATCAGCGGGCGCTCGGCGGCATTCAGCATGGCCATCGCCTTCTCGGCCTGGGCGCGGGTGGCGGCGGGCTTGTAGGCGCCGAGCGATTCGTAGGTGTCGATGTCGAACTCGATCTCGGCCATCTGCACGTCGAAGGGCAGGTCGATCAGCACCGGGCCGGGACGGCCGGAGCGCATGAGGTGGAAGGCCTGCTGGAACACGCGCGGCACCAGCGCCGGCTCGCGCACGGTCACCGCCCACTTGGTCACCGGCTTGGCGATGGACTCGATGTCGACGGCCTGGAAGTCCTCCTTGTGGAGGCGCGCGCGCGGCGCCTGCCCGGTGATGCACAGGATGGGGACGGAGTCGGCCGAGGCCGAATACAGGCCGGTGATCATGTCCGTGCCGGCCGGGCCCGAGGTACCGATGCACACGCCGATGTTGCCCGGGTTGGCGCGGGTGTAGCCTTCGGCCATGTGCGAGGCGCCCTCGACGTGGCGACCGAGGATGTGCCTGAAGCCGCCGTCCTTCTTCATCGCCGAGTACAGCGGGTTGATCGCGGCGCCGGGCACGCCGAACACGGTGCTCACGCCTTCCTTGCGCATCACCGCGGCGGCGGCGTCGACTGCTCTCATGCGGGCCATCTTCTGTCTCCTTGGGGTGGATGTCCTTGAAACCGATGGACGCAGCATACGGAGCGGGAAGGGCGGCTTGAATTGGGCTGGCAGTCGGTTCTGTAGATACTTAAAGTATCGAGTTGCAGGTTTGATGGCTTCCTCGGGCCGATATCCACGCCCGCTTATGTGCAGTATCGGTACTGGAAATATGGCCGATACGGGTCGCCGCCGAGAATCGCGACTTGCGTCGCTCCTACCGCCCGCGCGCAAGGCCCCCGGGCGCAGCGCTGTGGGAGCGACGCAAGTCGCAATCCGGCGGTCGAGCCGGCGCCCTTCGACCCTGGAGAAGAAAATGGATCGCTACACCGAACTGCGCAGCTTCGTGCTGGTGGCCGAGAAGGGCAGCTTCGCGGCCGCGGCGCTGGTGGAGGGCGTGACCCCGGTGGTCATGGGGCGGCGGCTCGACGCGCTGGAGAAACGCCTCGGGGTCAAGCTGATGCACCGCTCGACGCGGGGCCTGGCGCTGACCGAGCTTGGCGAGCAACTGCTCGACCAGAGCCGCGCGCTGCTGCGCGAGTTTGACGAACTCGAGCGCGCGGTCGGCGCCGGGCGCGACCTGGTGCGCGGCCATCTGGTGGTGTCCGCGCCCGCCGCCTTCGGCCGCCGCCACGTGGCCCCGCACGCGACCGCCTTCAAGGCCCTGCACCCCGAGCTGCGCATGTCCTTCAACTTCACCGACAGCGTGGTCGACCTCGTGCGCGAGGGCTACGACATGGCGATCCGCATCGGCGAGGTGACCGACCCCAACTACGTCGCCGTGCGCCTGTTCCCCAACCGTCGCGTGGTGTGCGGCACGCCCGACTACTTCGAGCGCCACGGCATCCCGCGCCAGCCCGAGGACCTCGCCCGCCACAACTGCCTCGCCTTCAACCTCGCCGGCGGGCAGCAGCGCGGCTGGTCCTTCCTGCGTGACGGCAGGTTGTTCGCCGTTCGTGTCGAGGGCGACCTGGCCTGCAACGATGGCGAGCTGCTCTACGGCTGGGTCAAGCAAGGTCTGGGCGTGGGCTGGCGCTCGACCTGGGAGATCCAGGCCGAGTTGAAGCGCGGCGAACTGGTCACCGTACTCGACGAGTTCGCGGTGCCGAGCTACGACATCCAGGCGGTGTATCCGCAGCAGCGTCATCTGCCGGCGAAGGTGCGGCGCTTCATCGAGCACCTCAGGGCGAGCTACAACCGGCCGGGGTATTGGGAAGAACGAGGGGAAGAACGAGGGGAAGAGTGAGGCAGGGAATCAGGGGCGCGGCAGGCAGGACTGCAGCTCGCGGCGGCACAGGTTCGCGAGCATCTTCGCCGCGCTGCCGAGCGGCACGCCACGCAGGGTCATCAGGCCGAGCGGCATGGTGGGCGGCAGCGGCTGCAGTGCGAGCGGGCGCAGGCCGACGCCGACCTGAGCATCGGTCACCAGTACCTTCGGGCCGTAGCCGATGAGGTCGTTGCGGCGGACCATGTCGAGGATGAGGTAGGGCGAGGAGCAGTGCAGGATGCGGGTCGGCGCCCGGAAACCCCGGGCGCGCAGCCACCCGACCAGGTTCATGCTCTGGCTGCCGGCGGAGAGGTTGAGCACCCATTCGGCGTCGGCCACCGCGTTCCAGTCGCGCGCTTCGGCCAGCGGGTGCGTGGCGCGCACCATCGGCACCGCGTCGATGTCGGCCAGGGGTTCGAACTCGATCTCGTAGGGCAGGTCCTGCGGAGAGGCGAGCGCGATCGCGAAGTCGATCTTGCCCTCGATCAGCCCGGGCAAGGCCTGCACCAGCAAGCCCTCGTGGAAGGTCAGCTCGGCGTCCGGCTGTGCCTTGCGGAACGCGGAAAGCACGGCCGGCAGCACCGTCGCCGTCAGCAGCGGCGTGATCGCCGCCTTTACATGCGCGCCCGCACCCCCCCGCATCTGGCGGATCTCCGCGCGCGCCTTGTCGATCGTCGCCAGCACCAGGCGGGCGCGCACGAGCAGCGCGCTGCCCTCCGGCGTGAAGCCGATGCCCTTGTAGCTGCGCTGCAGCAGCTCCGCACCGACGTCCTCTTCGAGCTCGCGCAGCGCCTTGGTCAGCGCGCTCTGGCTCAGGTTCATGGCGCGGGCCGCGGCGCGGATCGAACCGCTTTCGGCGACCTGCACGAGTGCCTTGAGCTGGTGGTCCTTCACGGTTCATGTGACCTCTGAAAGTTGTCATCCAGGAAAAAATATCGCCTTACGGTGTTCGGTGCAAGTTCCTATTATCTGGACATGAGCTAAATCTATGGTGAGCCGGATGACCACCCAGGAAGCAGTCGCACACGAGATCGATGCGGAGCAGATGAAGCGGTGGCGCCATGCCATCCATCGCAACCCCGAGCTGGGCTTCGAGGAGCACGCCACCAGCGCGCTCGTCGCCGAGCAGCTGCGCGCCTGGGGCTACGAGGTGCACACCGGCATCGCCGTCACCGGCGTGGTGGGGGTGCTGCGGGTGGGCGATGGAAGCGGGCGCACGATCGGGCTGCGTGCCGACATGGACGCCATCCCGGTGCAGGAGATGACCGGCCTGCCGTGGGCCAGCATCGTTCCGGGCAAGATGCACGGCTGCGGCCACGACGGCCATACCGCCATGCTGCTCGGCGCGGCGCGGGCGCTCGCCGCACGGGTGAAGGGCGGGGCACTGCAGGGTGACGGCACGCTGGTGCTGATCTTCCAGCCGGCCGAGGAGCTCGGCGGCGGCGGCGGCGCGCGGCGCATGATCGAAGACGGCCTCTTCGAACGCTTCCCCTGCGATGCGATCTTCGGCATGCACAACTTTCCCGGCATCCCGGTCGGCCAGGTCCATGTTCGCCCGGGCGCCTTCATGGCCTCGTCCGACAAGGTGCTGATCCGCTTCATCGGCCGCGGCGGGCACGGCGGCATGCCGCACATGGCGGTCGATCCGACCCTGCCGGCGGCGGCGACGGTGCTCGGGCTGCAGTCCATCGTCGGGCGCAACGTCAATCCCAACCTCGCCGCGGTGATCAGCGTCGGCCGCCTCCAGGCGGGCGCGGCCTACAACGTCATCGCCGAATCCGCCGAGCTCGAGTTGAGCGTGCGCACCCTCGATCCCGAGGTCCGCGACCTGGTCGAGCGCCGCATCCGCGAGCTCGCCGAAAACCAGGCGCGTGCCTATGGCTGCAAGACGGAGATCCGCTACGAGCGCGGCTACCCGGTGCTGGTCAACGCCGCCCGGCCCACCGCCTTTGCGGTCGAGGTCGCGCGCCAGACCTTTGGCGCCGAGCACGTGGTGGCCGATGCCCAGCCGCTCACCGGCAGCGAGGACTTCGCCTTCCTGCTCGAGCAGGTGCCGGGTTGCTACCTGCTGGTCGGCAACGGCGACAACGGCCACGCCGAGGGCCGGTGGTCGGGCGAATGCATGGTCCACAACCCGCACTACGATTTCAACGATGCCTGCCTCGCGGTGGGTGCCCGGCTGTGGATCGGCCTGGTCGAGCAGTACTTCCATAACTAGATCCTGCAAGGAGACACCATGAAACTCAGCAAGCTGTTCGCCACCCTGTCCGCCGGACTCGTCCTCGCCACCGCTGCCGGTCTTCCCGCCGCCCAGGCCGCCACCACCCTGACCATGTCGAGCTGGGTGTCGCCCACCCACTTCCTCACCCCCGAGGTCTTCCAGCCCTGGATCGAGGACGTCAAGCGCGTCACCGAAGGCCGCGTCGACGTCCGCATCCTGCCCAAGCCGGTGGGCGCTCCTGCCCAGCACTGGGAGCTGGCGCGCAAGGGCGTGGCCGACATCACCTGGGGCAACTTCACCTACGAGCCGGATCGCTTCAAGGCGGTGTGGTTCTCGGAGATGCCCTTCATCGGCACCAAAGCCGAGGCGTCCTCGGTGGCGCTGTGGGAAACCTACGAGAAATACCTCGCCGGCAAGCCGGCCTTCGAGGGCGTGGTCATGCTCGGCGTCGGCCTCTTCGGCGGCGGCCAGATTCACCACGGCAGCAAGAACATCGTCGAGCCCGACGACCTCAAGAACCAGAAGGTGCGCATGGGCGGCCCGATCCAGAAGCGCCTGCTCGAGGATCTGGGCGCGGTGGCGGTCGCCGGCCCCGGCCCGAAGGCCTACGAGCTGCTCGAGAGCGGGGTGGTCGATGCGTCGCTTCACACCATCGAGTCGGTCATCAACTTCCGCGTCGAGGACAAGCTCAAGCATCACACCATCGTCCCGGGCGGCTTCTACGACGCGAGCTTCTTCGTCGTCATCAACGAGGGCAAGTGGAACAAGCTCTCCGAGGCCGACCGCAAGGCGATCATGAGCGTCTCCGGCGAGAAGCTGTCGCGCCTGTGGGGCCAGCGCTTCGATGCGCAGAACAAGGCCGGCGAGGCCAAGCTGCGCGCCGAGGGCCATGTCTTCAACGCGCCCTCGAAGGCGCTGTTCGAGCGCATCGGCGCGGTGCGCGAGCGCATGCTCGCCGACTGGGCGGCCGAAGGCCCGAGCTTCGGTGTCGACAAGCCGATGGAGATGCTCGAGTTCTTCGAGCAGCGCTACAAGGCCCACGCCGGCAAGTGACCGCTGCTTGATCCCGGAGGTGGCCGGCCCGGACCGGCCACTCCCACATGGAGAGACACATGGACGCGTATCTGTCCCGCATCCGCAAGGGCGTCGAGGCGCTGCTCATCCTGACCCTGGCGGGCATGGTGCTGCTGACCTTCATCGACGTCATCGGCCGCCGCCTGTTCGGCGCGCCGCTCTACGGCGCGCACGACGCCACCGAGCATCTGATGGCGATCATGGTGTTCTGCGGCCTGCCGCTGCTTACCGCCGCGCGCGGCCACCTCACCGTCGATCTGTTCGACAAGTGGCTGCTACGCCCGGGCTGGGTGTGGTGGCACCGGCTGGTGTCGGCGCTGGTGGCGCTGGTGCTGCTGCTGATCGCCTACGAGTTCCTGAACTCGGCCATCGAGGCCGGCAAGATCCAGGAGATCAGCCAGTCGCTGTCGATCCCGCGCGGCGGCATGTATGGCTTCATCGCCTTCACCTCGCTGCTGTCGGCCCTGGCCGCGTTGCTGGGCTGTTTCGCCGCGCCGCCCTCGCATCCCGTCACCGTCCAGTCCCACGCCACCCAGGAGCGTGCCAAATGACCGTCGGACTTCTTTCCCTGCTGGCCGTGCTGGTGCTGGCATTCCTGCGCGTGCCGCTCGCCTTCGCGCTGCTGTCGGTGTCGCTCGGCGGCATCGGTGTGGTCATGGGCTGGGACGTCGCGCGTTCGCTGGTGCCGATGACGATCTCGGAGGCGGTGTTCTCCTACGAGCTGGCCGTGGTGCCGATGTTCATCCTGATGGGCAACATCCTCGCCCGTACCGGGATTTCGGATGACCTCTTCCGCGCTGCCAACGCCTTCCTCGGGCCGGTGCGAGGCGGGCTCGCGCTGTCGACCATGGTCACCTGTGCCGGCTTCAGCGCGGTGTGCGGCTCCAGCCTGGCGACCGCGGCCACGATGTCGAAGGTCGCCTACCCGAGCATGAAGCGCTACGGCTATTCCGACGCGCTCGCCTCGGCCACCATCGCCGCCGGCGGCACGCTCGGCATTCTCATCCCGCCCTCGATCATCCTGATGATCTACGGCATCCTGACCCAGACCAACATCGGCCACCTGTTCGTCGCTGGCGTGGTCCCCGGGCTGCTCGGGCTGCTGATGTACCTCCTGGTGATCTATGCGGTCGCCCGCATCAGCCCGCAGGATGCGCCGCGCGGCGAGCGCACCACGATGGCCGAGAAGCTGCACGCGCTGCGCGGGGTGTGGCCCTTCACGCTGCTCTTCGTGCTCATCATCGGCGGCCTCTACGGCAAGCTCTTCACTGCAACCGAGGCGGCGGGCATGGGTGCGGGCCTGGCGCTGATCCTCTCGATGGTGCAGGGGCGCATGAGCTGGCAGGACTTCCGCCATATCTTCATCGAGACCGCGACCACCTCGGTGATGCTGTATTCGGTGCTGTTCGGTGCGCTGCTGTTCGCCAAGCTGATCTCGTTCTCGGGCCTGGGCGAGGGCATCCTCGAGCTCTTCAACCAGGCGGGCCTCGGTCCCTGGGGCACCATCGTCGCGATCCTGGTCGTGTTCCTGCTGCTGGGCTGCGTGATGGATTCGCTGGCCATCATCCTGATCTGCGTGCCCCTGTTCGTGCCCATCCTGCTCGCCCACGGCTTCGACCTGGTGTGGTTCGGCATCATCGTCGTCGTCGTGACCGAGATCGCGCTGATCACGCCGCCGATCGGCATGAACGTGTTCGTGCTCAAGGCCACGCTGCCCCACGTGCGGCTCGGCGCGATCTTCCGCGGCCTCACGCCCTTCATCGCGATCGACCTGGTGCGGCTGGCGCTGCTGGTGATCTTCCCGTCGATCTCGCTGGCGCTGGTGGCGTTCATGAAATAGTTTGAAAGCGGGCGCGACCGACGCTTTCCAGGTCGGCCGCGCCCGCTGCGCGTGATCGTGGCCGGCCTTCCCCACCCCTTGCTCAGAGAGAATCCAAAATGAAAACATCCAGGCGAACATTCACGATGCTGCGCCTCGCCGCGGCCCTTGCCCTGCTCGGCCAGGGCGCTGCCGCCTCCGCCCAGGCGCTCGACGACGCCACCCTGCAGGCGCTCGCCACCCGCTTCGACGCCATCCAGCCGCGCATGGTCGAGTGGCGGCGCGACATCCACCAGCACCCCGAACTGTCCGGCCAGGAGGTGCGCACTGCGGCGCTGGTCGCCGAGCACCTGCGCAAGCTCGGCATGGAGGTGCGCACCGGCGTGGGCGGCCACGGCGTGGTCGGCCTGCTCCAGGGCGGGAAGCCGGGCAAGGTCGTCGCGCTGCGCGCCGACATGGACGCGCTGCCGGTGGCCGAGGTCACCGGGCTGCCCTTCGCGTCGCAGGTCAAGCAGATGAACATGGGCGTCGAGTCGCCGGTCATGCACGCCTGCGGCCACGACGGCCACACCGCGATGCTGATGGCGGTGGCCGAGGTGCTGGCCGGCATGCGCGAGCAGATCCCGGGCACGGTCAAGTTCGTCTTCCAGCCCTCTGAAGAAGGCCTCTCGTCGGCGCCGGTAGCCGGCAAGAGCTGGGGCGCCAAGGCCATGGTGGAGGAGGGCGCGCTCGACAACCCGCGCCCCGACGTCGCCTTCGCGCTGCACATCATCCCCAACATGCCCTCGGGCATGATCGGCTACCGCAGCGGCCCGCAGTTCGCCAGCGGCGACACCGTGCGCATCAAGATCAAGGGCAAGCAGACCCACGGCGGCTTCCCGTGGAACGGTGTCGATCCGATCGTGGTGTCGGCGCAGGTGGTAACCGCGCTGCAGACCATCGTCAGCCGCCAGCTCAACATCAGCAAGGAGCCGGCGGTGCTGTCGATCGGCCAGATCAACGGCGGCAACCGCGAGAACATCGTCCCCGAGGCGGTGGAGATGGTGGGCACGCTGCGCGCCTTCGACGAGGCCATGCGCGCCGACGCCAAGGAGCGCATCACGCGCACCGCGGAGTCGATCGCGGCCGCCAGCGGCGCCACCGCCGAGGTCAGCTTCGGGCCGTCCGCCTATCCGGTGACGACCAACCCCGAGGCGCTGACCGAGATGCTGGCCCCGGTGCTGAAGAAGGTGAGCGGCGGCAAGGCGATGCAGACCTCGCGCCTGATGGCCTCGGAGGACTTCTCCGAGTTCCAGAAGGTGGTGCCCGGCCTGTACATCATCCTGGGCGCCGCACCCGAAGGTAAGACCCCGGCCACCGCGGCGCCCAACCACAACCCGGCCTTCGACTTCGACGAGGCGGCGATGCCGGCCGGTGCGAAGGCGATGGCGGCGATGACGCTCGAGTTCCTGGCAAAGCCCTGAGCGGCCTTCGCGTCGTCCGCTGCAACGCAAACGGGGGCCAGCGGCCCCCGTTCTTCATGCTGCGTGCGCCGTGTTGGGCAGCGGCCTCTCGCTCAGTGCGCCTCGGCCGCCTTCGCCGCCTCGATCGCCCCGGCGCGGTCCTCACGGCCGCCGTTGAAGTACAGGTTCAGCACCACCGCCGAGATCGCCGTCAGCAGGATGCCCGACTCGAGCAGCGGGTGCAGGCTGTGCGCCATGTGCTGCATCCAGCGCGGCGCCACCAGCGGCACCAGGCCGAAGCCGATCGACAGCGCGACGATGTAGAGGTTGTTGCGGTTGGCGCGGAAATCGACGTTGGCGAGGATGCGGATGCCGGTCGCCGCCACCATGCCGAACATCACCAGGCCCGCGCCGCCGAGCACGAAGGTCGGCACCGACTCCACCAGCGCCGCCATCTTGGGCAGCATGCCGAGCACGATCATGATCACGCCGGCAGCCACGCACACCCAACGGCTCTTCACGCCGGTCACGCCCACCAGGCCCACGTTCTGCGAGAAGCTGGTGTAGGGGAAGGTGTTGAAGAGGCCGCCGATCAGCGTGCCGAGACCGTCGGTGCGCAGGCCGGCGGCGAGCTCGCTGCGGCTGATGCGCTTGTCGGTGATCTCGCCGAGCGCGAGGAACATGCCTACCGACTCGATCATCACCACGATCATCACCAGGGTCATGGTCAGCACCATCACCGGGTCGAAGGTCGGCATGCCGAAGGCGAAGGGGGTCACCACGTCGAACCAGTCGGCCTTGGCGACCTTGTCGAAATGCATCTTGCCCATCACCACGGCCACCACGCAGCCCACCACGATGCCCAGCAGCACCGCGATGTTGGCCACGAAGCCGCGTCCGTAGCGCACCAGCAGCAGGATCACCACCAAGACGAAGGCAGCCACCGCCATGGTGTCGAGCGCGCCGTAGCTCGCGTTGTCCACCATCGGGATGGGGCCGGGCAGCTTGGCGAGCTCCACGCCCGCCTCGGCGGCCCTGGCCTTGGCGCCGTCGACCATCTGCACCAGCTTGGGCACATCCACGCCCTGCGCGAGGTGGGCCGGCCCGCCCAGCGCCCAGCCCACACCCACCCGCATCAGGCTGATGCCGATGATCGCGATGATGGTGCCGGTCACCACCGGCGGGAAGAAGCGCAGCAGCCGGCTCATGAAGGGGGCGATGAAGATCGACAGGATGCCCGCGCCGATGATCGCGCCGAAGATCGCCCGCGCGCCCTCGGGGCCGCCCTGCACGTTGGCCATCGCCACCATCGGCCCCACCGCGGCGAAGGTCACGCCCATCATCACCGGCAGCTTGATGCCGAAGTACTTGCCGAAGCCGAGCGACTGGATCAGCGTCACCAGGCCGCAGCAGAACAGGTCGGCGGAGATGAGCAGGGCGACCTGCTCGGGGCCGAAGCCGAGCGCGCGCCCCACGATCAGGGGCACCGCGACCGCGCCGGCATACATCACCAGCACGTGCTGCATGCCCAACGCGGCGAGCCGCCCGCCGGGCAGTTTCTCGTCGACCGGATGGACCGGGTCGCTTCCGCCTTGCAGTGCGAGGTCGGACATGTTCGTCTCCTTCATGTTTTGTGTGTCTCTTCCGCGCCGTCCCGCCCGGGTGGTCCCGGGTCATCGCGGCGCCGTGCAGGGGTCGGGGTGGTGGTGCGCCCTCTGCCGTCGGGGAGGGGCGGAGGGCGCGGCCAGGGTCTGCTGCCGACTTGAACCGGAGTCTAGGGATTCGCCTTCGCGGCGGGAGCGAGTCTGGCGAATACCTCGAATATAAAATTTTATATTTTTGCGGTGCAGCATCACGTGGCGTGAAGGGCTCGCAGCGGCATCCGCGGGCGGCGCGCATTCAGTACAGTGCGCCGGTCAGCAGCAGGTAGCCGGGCAGCCAGGCGGTGCCCATGCCCTGGACGATCGCCATCCACGCGGTCGCGCGCGCGATCGGTCTGTGCAGGGCCAGCAGCAGGAAGAACATCAGCCACAGCACCGCCCACGCCGCCCACGACAGGCCGAGCCACCAGTCCCAGGTGCTGTCGGCGGTGCGCAGGGTGTCGGCCGCGATCGGCAGCGCGGTGATCGCCACGAACAGGCTGAACCAGCCCAGCCCGCGCCCGTCGGCGCCGGTGAGGCGGTTCCAGGCCACCCACAGGTAGGTGAAGGAGAACAGCAGCGAGAAGGCCGCGGCGCGGATCGACGCCGCGTCGGCGTCGGCGCCGAGGGCCAGGCGCAGGCACACCAGCAGGGTGAGTCCGCCGGTGCAGAGGTTGATGATGGTGATCTCGCGCTCGCTGATGCGGCCGAGCATCCACAGGCCGTTGAGGATCAGGACCGCGCCGACGTAGAACAGGGACAGGCCGAGCAGCATGAGGTTTTCCAGGAACGTACGATGGGGCCGCGCAGTGTAGGTGGCCGAGACGCGCGCGCGCAGTGCGGCAGGCTGATGCCGCGCATCAGGGCGCGCACACGTTGCGCCGCGCCGCTTCCCGCGCATGATCGCGACGTGCGTCGCCCCTGCGAAAACCCTTGCGGCTCCGCAGGCATCCGTAGGAGCGATGCACGTCGCGCGTCCCCGTCGCGCGACGCCGCGTGCCGATCGCCCGCTCCCCGCGGATGGGCTACATCACCGATGCGATATGACACCCCCGGCGGCGCTGGCGCATAATCCGTCCCGCACTGTTGCTCGCCGCCGTCTCCCCGGCGGATCCCTTCGGCCGCGGCTCCCTTCCGGGGCGCCGCGGCATTTTCCTTTTGGAGGTCCGATGTCCGCATCCGGCTCGCCGCGCCTGGCGCTGTCCGCGCTCGCGCTCCTGTCGCTGATCTGGGGCTACAACTGGGTGGTCATGAAGCAGGTCATCCAGTACGTCGATCCCTTCGACTTCTCGGCGATCCGCACCGCGCTCGGCGCCGCCACGCTCTTCGTGGTGCTGATCGCACTGCGTCGCCCGCTGGGGCTGCAGCAGGTGCGCGAGGTGGCGCTGCTCGGCGTGCTGCAGACCGGCGCCTTCACGGCGCTGATCCAGTGGGCGCTGGTGGCCGGCGGCGCGGGCAAGACCGCGGTGCTGGTGTATACGATGCCGTTCTGGGTGGTGCCGATGGCCTGGTTCGTCCTCGGCGAGCGCGTGCGCGGCATGCAGTGGGTGGCCAATGCGATCGCCGGCTGCGGCCTGGTGCTGGTGCTCGAGCCCTGGGCGATGGGCGGCAGCGCCTTCAGCAACCTGCTCGCGGTCGCCGGCGGGGTGACCTGGGCGGCGGCCTCGGTGCAGGCCAAGCGCATGCGCCGCGCGCACGACTTCGACCTGCTCTCGCTCACCGCCTGGCAGATGCTGTTCGGCGCGGTCGCGCTGTGCGTGCTGGCGCTGCTCCACCCCTCGCGGCCGATCGACCCGACGCCTTACTTCTGGGGCGCGCTGGTGTTCAACGCGGTGTTCGCCACCGGGCTGGCCTGGCTGCTGTGGCTGTTCGTGCTGCAGAGGCTGTCCGCCGGCGTGGCGGGGCTGTCCGCGCTCGGCATCCCGATGGTGGGTGCGCTCGCGGGCTGGATCGAGCTCGGCGAGCGCCCCACCGCGATGGAATTCGCCGGCATGGCGCTGATCGTCGGCGCGCTGGCGCTGACGAGCCTGTGGTCGCTGCGCCAGGCCAGGCGCGCGTCGCCGCGCTGAGCGGCGGGCGCGCCGCGCTCAGGCGCCGATCGCGACCACGCG
>NZ_AMXD01000031.1 GCF_000310185.1 Thauera aminoaromatica S2
CCGGAGTGCTCGCGCTTGCGCTCGACTTGTCGCGCGCGGGCGAGATCGAACGGGCGCGCGACCGGCTGCTCGCCGCCTGGGGCGGCATCGATCTCGTGGTCTTCAACGCCGGCACCTACCGCCCGTTGCGCGCCTGGGAGCTCACT
Organism: Thauera aminoaromatica S2; assembly: GCF_000310185.1. Classification (GTDB taxonomy): domain Bacteria; phylum Pseudomonadota; class Gammaproteobacteria; order Burkholderiales; family Rhodocyclaceae; genus Thauera; species Thauera aminoaromatica. Next base: position 147 of record NZ_AMXD01000031.1, read on the forward strand.
GCGGAGGCCGTGCGCGAGACGCTGGAGACCAACCTCGTCGGCACCATGAGCGGCACCGCGGCAGTCCTGCCGACCCTGCTCGCGCAGGGTCACGGCGCCATCGCGCTGGTCGGCAGCGTCGCCGGCTACGGCGGACTGCCGAAGGCGCTCGTCTACGGCCCGTCCAAGGCGGCGCTGATCAACTTCGCCGAGGTCCTCCACCTCGACCTGTCGCCGCGCGGCATCGGCGTCTTCCTGATCGACCCCGGCTTCGTCGCCACGCCGCTGACCGCGCAGAACGACTTCGCCATGCCCGCGCTGCAGACGCCCGAGCAGGCGGCCGCTGCGATCGTCGACGGCTTCGCGCGCGGCGACTTCGAGATCCACTTCCCGAAGCGCTTCACGCGCGCGCTCAAGCTCCTGCAGCTGCTGCCGCGGCCGCTGTATTTCGCGCTGATCCGCCGCGCAACTGGCCTGTAGGGCTTGCCGCCATGACCGACCCGAAGCCTCCGGAGCACCTTCCATCGAGCGCCGCTTCGGCGGAACCCGTGCGGCAATCTCCCGCCCGGCGCCTGGCGCGCTTCTACGAGACGCTCACTCCCGCCGCACTGCCTGGGCTCGACCAGCTCTACGCCCCCGACGCGCGCTTCAAGGACCCCTTCAACGAGGTCGCCGGCACCGCCGCCATCGGCCGCATCTTCGCGCACATGTTCGCCACCGCCGAGGCGCCGCGCTTCGAGGTCACAGACTGCATCGAGCAGGGCGAGCAGGCGATGCTGGGCTGGGCGTTCCACTTCGCGCTGCGCGGACGGCCACTCGTGGTGCGCGGTGTCACGCATCTGCGCTTCGACGCCGACGGCCGCGTGGTGCTGCACCGCGACTACTGGGATGCCGCCGAGGAGCTGTACGAGAAGCTGCCGCTGATCGGCGCCCCGCTGCGCTGGCTGCGGCGCAGGATGTCGGCGGGGTGAGGTGTGGGGGGAGGTGACGGGCGCACTGCGATCGCGACTTGCGTCGCTCCCACAGGGGCCTTCGGAAGGCGCGGCGGTTTTTCGTAGGAGCGACGCAAGTCGCGATCCCCGCCGCGCGGGGAATCCGCGTCGGCGCGTGCTCCAGCGCTGCGATCGCGACTCGCGTCGCTCCCACAGGGGCCTTCGGACACGCGGCGGTTTCTCGTGGGAGCGACGCAAGTCGCGATTCCCCGTTGCGGCGCGGGTTCCGGCGTGCTGACGAAGGGACTATCATCGACTCCTGATCCGCTTGCCCGTCCCCTCATGCCCTCCAGCCTCTGCGCGCCGCTGCGCACCCTCCTCCTCGCCGTCATCGCGCCCCTTCTCCTGCTCGCCGGCTGCACGCCCGCCGAGCCGGTGTTCAAGAGCACCGACATCACCGGCACGAGCTATGGCAAGACGCTGCGCCTCACCGACCACAACGGCCGCGAGCGCACGCTCGCCGACTTCAAGGGCAAGGTGGTGACGATCTTCTTCGGCTACACGCAATGCCCCGACGTCTGCCCCACCGCGCTGTCGGGCATGAGTACGGTGATGCAGGAGCTCGGCCCCGACGCCGAGCGCGTGCAGGTGCTCTTCGTGACCGTCGACCCCGAGCGCGACACGCCCGAGCTGCTCGCGCAGTACGTGCCGGTGTTCGATGCGCGCTTCCTCGGCCTCTACGGCACGCCCGAGAAGATCGCCGAGCTGGCGAAGGAATTCCGCGTGTTCTACCGCAAGAGCGGTGACCTCGCCGGCCACTACACCATCGACCACACCGCCGGCACCTACGTCTTCGGCCCCGACGGCCGGCCGCGGCTGTACGTGAGGCACGCCGAGGACCCGCAGGTGGTCGTGGCGGACATCAAGGCCTTGCTGGCGGGGAAGTGAGGGCGCGCGCGCCAAAGGAAAACGGCGGCCTCGGGCCGCCGTTTCGCTGTCTGGGGCGGGTGGTCACGCCACCGCGGCCAGCATCCCGCGCATCTTCTGCATCGCCTTGGCCTCGATCTGGCGGATGCGTTCGGCCGACACGCCGTATTCCGCCGCCAGCTCGTGCAGCGTGGCGCTGTCGCCCTCGGCGAGCCAGCGCCGCTGCACGATCGCGCGGCTGCGCTCGTCCAGGCTGGCGAGCGCGTCGCGCAGGCCGCTGTCCTGCAGGCGGGCGAGCTGAGCCTGCTCGACCTGCTCGGAGGGCTCGGCGTGCGGATCGGGCAGGTAGGCGATGGGTGCGAAGCGCTCGTCCTCGTCGTCGCTGCCGGCGTCGAGCGGGATGTCGCGGCCGGTGAGGCGCGTCTCCATCTCCACCACTTCCTCGGGCTTCACGCCCAGCTGCGCCGCGATCGAGCGCACCTCGGCGGGCTGCAGCGTGCTGCTGTCCTGCTTCATGCCGCGCAGGTTGAAGAACAACTTGCGCTGCGCCTTGGTGGTGGCGATCTTCACCAGGCGCCAGTTCTTCAGGATGTATTCGTGGATCTCGGCCTTGATCCAGTGGATCGCGAACGACACCAGACGCACACCGCGCGTGGGGTCGAAGCGCTTGACCGCCTTCATCAGTCCGATATTGCCTTCCTGGATGAGGTCGGCGTGGGGCAGGCCGTAGCCGAGGTATCCGCGCGCGATCGCCACGACGACGCGCAGATGCGACATCACCAGTTGCCGTGCCGCATCCACGTCGCCCTCGTCGCGCAGCCGCGTCGCCAGTTCCACCTCCTGCTGCTCGCTCAGCATGGGCATGCGATTCACGCTCTGGATGTATTGGTCCAGGCTGCCGGCGGCGGGAACGGGGAAAGTCAGGGCTTGTGACATGGGCTGGGGTCCTCCTTGCGCATCAATCTTAGCACTCGGGGCGTGAGAGTGCTAAGGGGCGGCGGGAGTTCCGGAGTAGTCCTCGTCAGTCCTCGTCGGAGGACACCCAGTCCTCGACGCGCAAACCAGCAATGCGCCTGAACTCGCGCGTATTGTGGGTGACCACGGTGGCGTCTTCGGCCAGTGCATGGCAGGCGATCCACAGGTCGTTTGCGCCGATCGGTGTGCCGGCCTCCTTGAGGCGGGTGGCCTGTTCCGCGTAATGCCGGCAGATGGCTGGGTCGGCGGGATAGCGCACCGGTATCTGGCGCGCCAGGGAGTTCAGCCGCCGCAGCACCTCCGTCTTGCGGGTGCTGCGCTCGGCGCCCTTCAACAACTCTGCCCAGGTCACGAAAGACATGCACAGGGTGTCGCTATCAGGAAGTGCGTCGATGCGCTGCGCGATGCTGGGCGGCTGGTTCTTGATCAGGTAGATCAGGATATTGGTGTCGAGCAGGTAGATCACAGCGCCTCGCGCTCCTGCACCGGCAGCGGCGCTTCCCGCTCGGCCTCGAGCGCGGCGACGAAGTCGTCGTCCACTTCGCCCAGCGCTTTCAGGGCCTGCATCAGCGCGGTGCCACGCTGTACCCGCAAGGGGTGGATCACCAGGTCGCCCGCGTCGTTGCGCGTGATGCTGACGCGGTCGGTGTCGAGGCGGAACTCTGCCGGGATGCGGACCGCCTGGCTGTTGCCGTTGTTGAAGACGCGGCTGGGCAGTGTTTCCATGGCATCACCTCTTGTAAATACGCTGGCGTGTGTATTTTAGTGCTCGCGTAGCAACAGCGCAAACGTCCGTTGTTTGTTTCGAGTGGGCGGGCTATGCCTCGAACTCGTAAGCCGACCGGTCTGCTGCGCTGCGCCCTTCATTCAACGCATGAGGAACTCGGCTGGCGTCAGGATGGGAATGCCGTGCCAGGGATTCAGCACGAGCAGATCCTTGTCTCCGCTGATGATCGCCGCGGCTTCGCCTGCGAGCGCAACGTCCAGGAACTTGTCGTCGCGCGGATCGCGGCAGGCCGCCACCCTGCGGAGGATCGGCACGATCTGCATGACGCCGCCGAGCAGACGGATGAACTCGCGCCGGTCTTCTCGAGATGCATACGGGTCGAACTGGGGCCGTGCAAGCACTTCGACGAGCTCGGCCAGGGTTTCTTCCGAACCGAGCAGGTTGCCGCGGGCGAGCGCCTGATCGACCGCCTGGGCGGCGGTGCTGCGCGGTGCCAGCAGGCGGCTGACGAGCACGTTCGTGTCGACGACGAAGCGCAGGAATTCAGTCATCGGCGAGCAATTCGGCGAGCTTGTCCTCGGTCAGTCCCGCCGCTGCGGCTTTTTCGCCGACTGCGTCGCAAAAGCGCTGGAACTCGGCGACGTTGAGTCGTGTGAGGCGCTCGTACTCCTTCATCGACAGAACGACCGCGACATCGCGCTTCTGGCGGCGGATCACGACCGGTTCGTGTGCGGCCAGGTCGAGCACGCCGGCCAGCCCTTGCTTTGCTTCGGTGGCGGAGACAGTGCGCATGGTTGCCACTCCTTTTCGTTCTGGTGAGTTTGAATTGTATGTTTTGTACAAAATGTGCGCAATTTTGTATTGAATGAACCCGGGCATGCAGCATGCCCCAAGGCCTTGTTGCATTCGCATGCAACCATGGTCATGATCATGGTCATCGATTATCCAGGGAGTACGACCATGCAAACCATCCAGGCCTCCGAATTCAAGGCTCGCTGCCTCGCCCTGATGGATCAGGTGGCGGCCTCGGGCGAGATCCTTGTCGTCACGAAGAACGGCAAGCCGGTTGCCGAGCTGCATCCTTATCAGGGCGCGCGTGCATCGTCGCCTTTTGGTCTGCACCCGGGCGTGCGCATCCTGGGCGACATCGTGTCGCCGGTCGCCGACCAGGACTGGGAGGCCTTGTCGTGATCGTCCTCGATACGCATGTGCTCATCTGGATGGATGCCGACGATGCCGCGATCGGCCCGCAGGCGCGTGCGCGCATCGAACAGGCCTGGCGCGCGGGCGAGGTCGCGGTGAGCGCGATCAGCTTCTGGGAATGCGCAATGCTTGCGGACAAGGGGCGCATCGTCCTGCCGCTTGCTGTTGAAGGCTGGCGGGCGGGCCTGCTGGGCGCGGGGCTGGTCGAGATTGCGCTCGATGGACGCATCGTGCTGGCGGCGGCAGGGTTTGCGGATCTGAATCGCGACCCGGCAGACCGCTTCATCGCCGCTACCGCAGGCGTGCGCAACGCGACACTGGTGACGGCCGACGAGAAGCTGTTGGCATGGAATACGGGCCTGCCGCGGCTCGATGCGCGGCGCTGATCGGGCGTTCTGTTGCACGTCCGCAACACCAAAGCCTGGAATGTCGCGTTTTAGCGCTTCCAGGCTTGCAAGGCGGGCGGCAGGTTTGCAGAATCGCTCCAACTTCTCGCCAGAGAGGTGAGTAGGGCCAAGGCAGGTGCCAAGGTCTCAACTTCAAATTTGAGGAGAAACACATGCAAAAGAAACTGATCGCGCTGGCCATCGCCGGCCTCGTTTCGGCCCCGGCCTTCGCTCAGTCGAACGTGACCATCTACGGTGTGGCTGACGCTGGCCTGGCCGCCGGTTCGCACGGCGACACCGACTTCCGTGGTGTTCTGAGTGGCGTCCTGTCGGGCAGCCGCATCGGCTTCAAGGGCAGCGAAGACCTGGGCAACGGCCTGAAGGGCGTCTTCGTCCTGGAGCAGGGCTTCGACATCGGTAACGGCATTGCTTCGCCGGCCGTTGGTTCCGCTTCCGGCGCGACTGCTGGCCCCGAGTATGGTTCGACGAACGACACGACCGACGGCGACTCCGTCTTCTCGCGCCAAGCCTATGTTGGCCTGAGCGGCGCCTTCGGCACCGTCAGCGTCGGCCGTCAGTACGCTCCGGGCTATTTCTTCAACTACGATGCCGTCCTGGGTGCCTTCATTTCGCCGCAGTCGATCCTGTCGAACAATGCCGGCATGACCATCACCCCGAACAGCGCCGCTCGCTGGGACAACTCGGTCGCTTACACCGGTTCGTTCTCGGGCCTGACCGTTCGCGGCATCTGGGCTGCTCGCGGCAACGAACTGACCCGTTCGGGCGCGGTGGCTCCGGCGGTTGCGGGCACTTCGCCCAGCTACGACGACGCATACGGCCTGAGCGCGGACTACGCGAACGGCCCGCTGGCGGTTGGTGCGGTGTATCAACTGTCGAAGGGTAATAGCTTCACTGGCAATAGCAGCAAGCAGAAGGAATGGGGTGTCGGCGGTAGCTACGACCTCGGTATCGTGAAGCTGGCTGCTTCGTATCAAAACGCTGAGTCGCTGGCCAACACCAACAACAACGATGCCGACCTGTGGCAAGTTGGTGTGATCGTTCCGGTTGGCGCCGCTGGCAACGTCCACCTCGCCTACGGCGAAGTCGACTACGACAACGCGAACAAGACTGGTGCCGAAAGCTACACCCTGGCCTATACCCACGCTGTGTCGAAGCGCACCACCGCGTACGCTGGCTGGAACCGCACCACGAACGACAGCAACGCCTCGAAGTTCGGCCTGGTCCCGACCGTGTCGACCAACACCGGCGACGACTCCGACATCTTCACCGTCGGCGTGCGTCACACCTTCTAATCTGTCACCTCGACAGGTTTGAAAGTAAAAACGGGAGCTTCGGCTCCCGTTTTTTCGTCTACGCCCACGAGATCAAGGGGGGCTCCAGGGTCGGAGGGGGCTCCAGGGTCAGGTCTTTCATTTGCTCATTTCCCTCCCGTCGGTGGCTTCGTGATGGGAAATGGGGGATAGACCACGATTTCCCACTTTTGTGTCTCTTTCCCGCTGTGCTCGTAATCCGCCGGGGACGCGCGGGGCATTCCTTCTGCAGGCTGCGGAACTCGCTTCGCTCGGGCAGTCCTCGCCTGCGCCGGGAATGCCCAACATCCCGGGCTACGGTGATTGTGGCGGCGCGGCCCTTGGCGTGCGACAGAATGCGTCGCCCCTTCTCCGCAGTCAGTTGAGTGCTGCAGGCCGGGGGCAGGAAGCATTTCGCGGTGCGCCTGCTTCGCCCCCATCGAGTTCCACTTTTCGGTCGTGATGCGCCCACGGTTCCCGGATGCGTGCGGGGTGTTCCTGGAGAGGCGAGGACTGTCCGAGCCCGCAGGGCGAGTTCCGCAGCCTCCGAAGGAACGCCCCGTGCGCATCCTTCCCCGATGTGCTCGAGCTGCGCGGGTTGATGGGCTCCCCGCGGTCCGAGCGCCTGGTGCGCAACGGAAGTCGGGGACAGGCCACGATTTCGCGTTTTACGCCGCCACCTTCCTAATCTGCCGAGCGTAAGGTGTTCTCGTCGTTCACCCAGGCAAAGATGATGATTCTGGTCTTGGAGTCGAAGCGAAAGAACAACCGAAAGCGCCGGCCGATCTTGGCGCGGCGCCAGTGCCTGAACCCCGGCCCCATGGTATTGCCTTGTCGGTATTCTTCCCTGTTCGGATCGCCTGGAACGGTCTCGAAGATCAAATTCGCCAGCGCGGCAAACAGCTTGGTGTTTGCGTTGGATTCGTAGCGCTCTGGATCCTGCGCCCGCACGCGCGCGGCAGCGGCATCCAGTTTCTGGAGCTGCGCGATCAGGCAATCGTGGAAGAGCAGATTCCATCCGTGACGCTGGATCACAGCGCGACGTCGCCTTCGATGTCTTCGCGCAGATCCACGTGTTTGCCGAGCGCAGCGAGCATCGAGCGCGTCAGATCGTCGGGTAGCATCGTGATGTGCCGGCCGGAACGGATATCTTTTTCGAGAATAGCGAGGAAGCTGCCGATTGCGGGATCCTCGTGCGCGATTTCGGTTGCGCGCGTCACGATCACTCGGTCGCCGGTGAGGTCGAAGGCGACCTTGCCTCCAACATCCACCCCCAGGGCCTGACGAATGGACTTGGGTAGCGTGATCTGACCTTTGGATGTGATGGTTGCGACTTCGTGAATTGCCGGCATGGTGAGCCTCCGGGGAATCGATATTGAGGCTGAAAGTAAGGAACGATCCTTACTTTGTCAAGTGGCGGAAATAAAGGGGACCCCTAGGGTCAGGTCTTTCATTTGCTCATTCACCCGCCCCCGCCGTGGACGCGAGCTCTTGCTTTGGTCTTGCCTTCCGGATTATCTATTCGGGATAATTCGCACTGTTCCTGCCCTGGGAGAGGATCATGGCGCGGCCGTTGCGAATCGAGCTTGCCGGAGGGGTGTACCACCTGACTTCGCGGGGTGACCGTCGCGAGCCGATCTATGCCGACGATGCCGATCGCCTGTTGTGGCTCGATGTCTTCGGCGAGGTGTGCGACCGCTTCAACTGGCGTTGTCACGCGTGGTGCCAGATGGGCAATCACTATCATCTGGTCGTGGAGACGGCCGAGGCGAACCTCTCCCGTGGCATGAGGCAGCTGAACGGGGTGTACACCCAGGCCGTGAATCGACGCCACGGTCGCATCGGCCACGTCTTCCAGGGGCGCTACAAGGCGATCCTGGTCGAGGCCGACGCCTACCTCGTCGAGCTGTCCCGCTATGTGGTGCTCAATCCCGTGCGCGCGGGCCTCTGCGGCGATGCGCGCGAGTGGCCCTGGAGCAGCCATCGCGCGCTCATGGGGCTGGCCGATCCGCCCCCTTGGCTGGCGACGGACTGGGTGCTGGGCCAGTTCGGGACGGAGCGCACGGCCGCCGTGCGTCGATATGAAGATTTCGTCCGCGCGGGCGTCGGCCTGCCGCCGATCTGGGACCGTCTCAACGCGCAGATCTACCTGGGCAGCCAGGCCTTCGCCGACGAGATGGCGCGCACGGTGCCGGACGACGGGCGCCTGAACGAAGTGCCGCGGCTGCAGCGCCGCCCGCAGGGCGCGTCCTTGCAGGCGTACTCGGAAGGCTGTCCGTCGCGGGATGCCGCGATCGCCGAGGCCGCCGCCTCCGGCGCCTTCACCCTCGCGCAACTCGCCGAATTCTTCGGCCTCCACTACAGTTCGATCAGCCGGATCGTCGCCAAGGGCCGGAAGGCGCGCCAGCCTCCCGGCGCCGGGCGAGCAAGCGAGCAAACGAGTAAATGAAAGACCTGACCCCACTGTGTTCCAACCACGACGAGCGCCCGCCCGGCGCCCTCGTCCGCCTGATCGTCATCCACGCCATCAGCCTCCCCCCCGACCAATTCGGCGGCCCCGGAGTCGAGCAACTGTTCACCAACACCCTGGATCCGCAAGCCCACCCCTACTACGCGACCATCCACCACCTGCGCGTGTCGGCGCACTACTTCATCCGTCGCGACGGACAGACGCTGTGCTTCGTCGACCCCGATCGCCGCGCCTGGCATGCCGGGGTGTCGTGCTGGAACGGGCGCGAGCGCTGCAACGACTTCTCCATCGGCATCGAGCTCGAGGGTTGCGACACGATGCCTTTCGAGCCCGCGCAGTACGAGCGTCTGGCGGCGCTGATCGTCGCGCTGGAGCGGCGCTATCCGATCGAGGCGGTGGTGGGACACTCCGACATCGCGCCCGGTCGCAAGACCGATCCGGGGCCTTTTTTCGACTGGAAGCGCCTTGATGCGTTGCGCGAACAGCGCCGCGCAAGCTGCTGATCGGTTGAAACTTCCCGCAAATTCAAGTGTTTCTTGCTGTTGCCCGGGGGGCGTCAGGTTTTGACAATAAACCTGTGAGCGAATACAATCCGCTCCCTGTTGCATTGCAACATTCCTAATCCGATCTCGGTGCGGCGCCTCCTGGAAGGGAGACGCAGTTTCATGGACGCACGCACCGCGGGGCCCGTCGTCTGGTTGCGGCGATGGGTCTTAACACCTACTGGCGACCGAGTACTCCTGCCCGTCGTGCCGGCCAACCCGCCGAGCGACGCGGATGCTGCCCGACAGGGCGGCACCGGGCGGCCCCCACCACAGGGCTCTTCCACGGCAGGACTCAGGCCACAGCATGGAGGACACCATGAAACACGCAACTCGATTCAAGGCGCTCGCGCGTCAGGCGGGCGGCGCTGCGCGCAGTCTGGCGCACGGTGCAGTTCTTTCCGTTGGTCTCATGGGCATGAGCTGGCTCGGCACGCAAGGGGCGGGTGCGGCGGATGTGCGCTACGGCGACGTCCTCGGCCTGCAGGCCGAACCGACCGCTTCCGAACTGGCCATGGCCTCGGTGCTGTCCTTTGCCCCCCGCCGGGGCGAGATGGGCGCTTCGGCTCCCTCCTTCGCGGCCTCGATTCCGTCCCTCGCCGCCTCCACCCGCTTGCACGAGAGCTTGCCGGTGGCCGCGCCGGGGCTGATCGAGCGCAAGGCCGCGCGCGCCGTGGCGGAGCCGATCCCGCCGGTCTTCCACCAGCCTGCGCTGCGCGACATCGCGGCGCTGGTCGACAACCCATTCGAGGACGAGGGCGCGCTCTCGGACGAGATGGAGCGTGTGCGCGACTGGATCGCCGACACCTACCAGGTTTCCGAGGAGACGATCGAGCCCGCGCTGGCCGCGGCCGAGACGCACGCCGAGGAACTCGGTTTCGACCCCCTGCTGATCGTCGCGATCATGGCGGTGGAGTCGAGCTTCAACCATCGCGCGGTCAGCAACATGGGCGCGCTCGGGTTGATGCAGGTGATTCCGCGCTATCACAAGGACAAGATCGGTCCCAATCGCGGCCGCAACGTCCTGTTCGATCCCGAGGTCAATGTCCGCGTCGGCACCCTGGTGCTGCACGAGGGGCTGCAGCGCTACGGCAGCATGCAGCGCGCGCTGCAGTACTACAACGGTGCGCTCAACGACCCGAAGGCACGCTACACGCGCAAGGTCATGGCGCTGAAGAAGCGCCTGATGCTGATCGCCGGCCGCGATCGTTCCAGCGCGGAGCAGGCGAGCTGAGTTCCTGCGCCCTGCAAGCGCGCGGGCGGGGCGTCGGACGGGGGATCGCGACTTGCGTCGATCCTACGCCGCGCCCGGCGGGGGATCGCGACTTGCGTCGCTCCTACATCGCAGGCGGGGGGGATCGCGACTTGCGTCGCTCCTACATCGCAGCCGGGGCGGTTCATCGCAGCCGGGGCGGTTTCGAGGGCGTGGGGCGTTGCTGCATCCTACGCCGGGGCTCTGCGGGTCTTGCCGTAGGAGCGACGCAAGTCGCGATTCGGGCGCCGATCGAAGTTTGGCGCCGGTCGCAGGCGCCGACCGCCCACCCCTCGGGCGAGCGGCCTCCGGCTCAGCTTCCCAGTCCTAGTCGGCGGATCCGCTCCGCAGCCTCCAGCAGTCGCGCGCCGTGCGTGGTGTACGCGATGCGCAGGTGGCGGCGGGGCAGGTGGTGGCCGAAATCCAGGCCGGGCGTCGCGGCCACGCCCGCTTCCTCGATCATCCGGCGCGCGAGCGCTTCCGAGTCGTCGGCGAGCGCCGACACGTCCGCATACACGTAGAACGCCCCCTGCGGCTCCGCGGCGATGCCGAAGCCGAGCGCGCGCAGCGCCGGCAGCAGCACGTCGCGGCGCTGGGCAAACTCGTGGCGGCGCTCCTCCAGGATCGCGATCGTCGCCGGCGCGAAGGCCGCGAGCGCGGCGTGCTGCGCCGGCGTCGACGGCGAGATGAAGAAGTGCTGGGCGAGCTTCTCGAGCTCGCGCACGAAGCCCGCCGGCGCCACCAGCCAGCCGAGCCGCCAGCCGGTCATGCCGAAATACTTCGAGAAGCTGTTCACCACGAAGACGTCGTCGGCCGCGTTCAGCACCGGATCGCCAAGTGCGCTGGCCGATTCCACGCCGTAGGTCAGCCCCTGGTAGATCTCGTCGACCAGCAGCACGCCGCCACGCGCGCGGGTGCGCCGGTGCAGCGCGGCGATCTCCGCGACCGACAGCAGCGTGCCGGTGGGGTTGGACGGTGTCGCCACCATCAGCCCGCGGGTGCGCTCGCCCCAGGCGGCGTCGACCTGTTCGGGGCGGGGCTGGTAGCGGCTCGCGGCATCGACCGCGAGCGCGCGCGCGACCCCTTCGAAGGCGCGGATCAGGTGACGGTTGGAGGGATAGCCGGGGTCGGGCAGCAGCCACTCGTCGCCCGGATCGGTGGTGGCGGCGAGCGCCAGCATCAGCGCGCCCGAGGCGCCGGCGGTGACGACGATGCGCTCGGGCGCGACGTCGGCGCCGAAGCGGTCGTGATAGAAGCGCGCGATCGCCTCGCGCAGCGCCGGCAGGCCGAGCGCCGGGGTGTAATGCACGTCGCCGCCGGCGAGGAAGCGGGTGGCGGCCTCGACCACCGGCGCCGGGGTGCCGAAGTCGGGCTCGCCGACCTCCATGTGGATGATGTCGCGCCCCTGCGCCTCGAGTTCGCGCGCGCGGCGCAGCAGTTCCATGACGTGGAAGGGCTGGATGTCGGCAGCGCGTTGCGAGAGCAGCGTAGAGCGGAAAGTCGGGGAAGCGGTCATTTCGAGTCCGGGGGGCGGTGTGCCTGCGCTGCACGCAGGGCGTCGCGCAGTTGTCGCAAGCGTTTGCGGTCGGGTAGATCGGTATCGCGCGAGGTCTGTTTCGTCATCAGCATGCCGTCGATATCGAGGGTGCGGATCGGGACGCCTTCGAAGACCACCGTCTGGAGGTGTGGGCGAAGCGCTTCGAAGGTGTGGCCCGCCGCGACGAACAGGAGATCGATGCTGATTTCGCCGTCCGCAGCGGTCGAAAAGCCCTGATCCAGCCACTCCTGCCTGAGCTCTCGCAAGACCTCGCGGCTTTCCGGGATCGTCGCCAGTGCGGCCAGCAAGCGCTTGTTGTTCTCGGCCGCGACGGGCAGGAAAAGGTCGATGTCCTTCGTCGCACGCGGAAAGCCGTGCAGGGCCATCGCGATTCCGCCGATCACCGCATACTCGACGCCGTGTTCCTGCAGGGCTCGTGCGACTCGCCGGACGTCGCTGGTCCGTGGAGCCCGTCTCCTTTCAGTGCTCATCACGACGCCGGTCGAGCGCAAGTCGAAGCGCGCGATCGAGTTCGCGCGCCTCGTCGAAGCGCTGCTTTTCTTCGCGGCTGGTGAAGTGGCGCGCCCTCGCCCGGCCGGCGTCGATATCGAAATCGAGCGCGGGGCCGGCAAGCTGCTGGAGCGGGTCGAGGGCCTGCCTGAGCCAGGCGCTGAAGGCAGCGACCGACATGCCCTGAACACGGATTGCCTGCATCAGCTCCTGCTCGCGCTGGTGATGCGACATCGACTCCAGGTCGGCAAAGTGTCGAACCGTCATGATCGTTTTCCCTGGCCTCGGGAGCAGCTAGTCTAGCCTGTCCCCCCAGCCGCTTCAATTTCGGGCTTGAAAAAGAAAAAGCGCCGGACTGCGGCGCTTTTTCGGAGCGGGCAAGCTCAGGCTCAGTCCGCGTTCAGCGCCAGTTCGAACAGCTCGCGCTTGAGCACCAGCTGGCGCGGCAGGCGGTCCTGCAGCTTGTCGAACCACTCCTTGTGCGAGTTCAGCTCGGCACGCCAGGCGTCGGCGTCGACCTTGGTGAGCGCCTCGAACTCCTCGCGGCCGACGTCGGCGCCGTTCCAGTCGAGGTCCTCGAAGCGCGGCATCCAGCCCAGCGCGGTTTCCTTCGCGGAGATCTTGCCCTTGCAGCGGTCGACGATCCACTTGAGCACGCGCATGTTGTCGCCGAAGCCCGGCCACATGAACTGGCCCTGCTCGTTCATGCGGAACCAGTTCACGCAGAAGATCTTGGGGGTGTCCTCGACCACGTGGCCCATGCGCAGCCAGTGGTTGAAGTAGTCGCCCATGTGGTAGCCGCAGAAGGGCAGCATCGCGAACGGGTCGCGGCGCACCACGCCCTGCGCGCCGAAGGCGGCGGCGGTGGTCTCGGAGCCGAGCGTCGAGGCCATGTACACGCCGAAGTTCCAGTTGAAGGCCTGGTACACCAGCGGCACGGTGGTGGCGCGGCGGCCACCGAAGATGAAGGCCGAGATCGGCACGCCGGCGGGATCTTCCCAGGCCGGATCGACCGACGGGCACTGGCTGGCCGGCGCGGTGAAGCGCGCGTTCGGGTGCGCGGCCTTGCGGCCGGTTTCCTTGGCGATCTCGGGCGTCCAGTCCTTGCCCTGCCAGTCGACCAGGTGGGCCGGGGCCTCCTTGGTCATGCCTTCCCACCACACGTCGCCGTCGTCGGTGAGTGCGACGTTGGTGAAGATGATGTTTTCCTTCAGCGTGGCCATCGCGTTGAAGTTGGTCTTCTCCGAGGTGCCGGGGGCGACGCCGAAGTAGCCGTACTCGGGGTTGATGGCGCGGAACTTGCCGTCGGGGCCGGGCTTGATCCAGGCGATGTCGTCGCCGACGGTGGTGATCTTCCAGCCGTCGAAGGACTTCGGCGGGATCAGCATGGCGAAGTTGGTCTTGCCGCAGGCCGACGGGAAAGCGGCGGCGACGTAGGACTTCTCGCCTTCGGGGGACTCGACGCCGAGGATCAGCATGTGTTCGGCCAGCCAGCCCTCGTCACGCGCCATGGTGGAGGCGATGCGCAGCGCGAAGCACTTCTTGCCGAGCAGGGCGTTGCCGCCGTAGCCCGAGCCGTAGGACCAGATCTCGCGCGTCTCGGGGTAGTGCACGATGTACTTGGTGGTCGGGTTGCACGGCCAGCGGCTGTCCTTCTCGCCCTGGGCGAGCGGGGCGCCCACGGTGTGCACGCAGGGCACGAACTCGCGGTCGGTGCCGAGCACCTCGACCGCACCGCGGCCCATGCGGGTCATGATGCGCATGTTGGTGACGACGTAGGGGCTGTCGGAGATCTCGACGCCGATGTGGGCGATCGGGCTGCCGAGCGGACCCATCGAGAACGGGATCACGTACATGGTGCGGCCGTGCATGCAACCCTTGAACAGGCCGTTCAGGGTCTCGCGCATCACTTCCGGGGCTTCCCAGTTGTTGGTCGGGCCGGCGTCCGCCTTGTCCTGCGAGCAGATGAAGGTGCGGTCCTCGACGCGGGCGACGTCGGAGGGGTCGGACCAGGCGAGGAAGGAGTTCTTGCGCTTTTCCGGGTTCAGCTTGATCAGCATGCCGGATTCGACCATCTCGGCGCACAGGCGGTCGTACTCCTCCTGCGAGCCGTCGCACCAGACCACGCGGTCGGGCTCGGTGAGCGCGGCGATCTCGCCGACCCACTTCTTCAGGCCTTCGTGGCGGACGTATTCGGGGGCAGCGGCGATGGCCGCCTGGGCGTGGTTCTGAGACATGTGTACAGCTCTCCCGTGCTGTGATGCGAAACCATTCCCGTCGGTCGGCCATCGTTGTTGCAGGGGCTGCCTGGCCGGCGGGCTGCATGGGCGCCCGTGGCGGGCGCTCCGACCTCCGCTCGCGAGCGCCACTCGGGCAGATCGCCAACGGTTGAGCCCATAATTATGCCATGGCCGGCACGCGGCCATGAATGCGATCGTAACGATCGGTGTGATGCAGTCCGCCTGCCGCGACGGACCCTCACGGGCGCGGTATACGTAATTTTCACATCGCAGATTTTGTTTTCGTAATGCGAAAATAAGCGGGTCCGCGGTATGCTTGTGCCGTTGACGCGCGGCGCGCCGGCATGGCGCCCGTCCCACACCCAAAAGACCAAGGAGGAAGACCATGGACGAGCTGATCCGCAGTGCGGCCCTCGACTACCACCGCTACCCGCACCCGGGCAAGATCTCGGTGACCCCGACCAAGGTGCTGTCCAACCAGCGCGACCTGTCGCTGGCCTACTCCCCCGGCGTGGCCGCGGCCTGCGACGCGATCGTCGAGGACCCGGCGCAGGCCGCCGAGCTCACCGCGCGCTCCAACCTGATCGGCGTGGTCACCAACGGCACCGCGGTGCTCGGCCTGGGCAACATCGGCCCGCTCGCGGCCAAGCCGGTCATGGAAGGCAAGGGCGTGCTGTTCAAGAAGTTCGCCGGCATCGACGTCTTCGACCTCGAGATCGACGAGCCCGACGCCGACAAGCTGATCGACATGATCGCCGCGCTCGAGCCCACCTTCGGCGGCATCAACCTCGAGGACATCAAGGCGCCCGAGTGCTTCTACATCGAGCAGAAGCTGCGCGAGCGCATGAAGATCCCGGTCTTCCACGACGACCAGCACGGCACCGCGATCGTGGTCGGCGCCGCGGTGTTGAACGGCCTGCACCTGCAGGGCAAGGACCTGAAGAAGGTCAAGCTGGTCACGTCCGGCGCCGGCGCCGCGGCGCTCGCCTGCCTGGGCCTCCTGGTCAAGCTCGGCGTGCCGGTCGAGAACATCTGGGTCACCGACATCGAGGGCGTGGTCTATGAAGGCCGCACCGCGCTGATGGACCCGATCAAGGCGCGCTACGCCAAGAAGACCGACGCCAGGAAGCTCGCCGAGGTCATCGAGGGCGCGGACGTGTTCCTGGGGCTGTCGGCCGGCGGCGTGCTCAAGGGCGAGATGGTGGCGAAGATGGCGGCGAATCCGCTGATCCTCGCGCTCGCCAACCCGACCCCGGAGATCCTCCCCGACGAGGTCAAGGCGGTGCGCAGCGACGCGATCATCGCCACCGGCCGTTCGGACTATCCGAACCAGGTCAACAACGTGCTGTGCTTCCCCTTCATCTTCCGCGGCGCGCTGGATGTGGGCGCGACCACCATCACCGACGAGATGCAGCTCGCCGCGGTGAAGGCGATCGCCGAACTGGCGCGCGTGGAGCAGAGCGACATCGTCGCCGCGGCCTACGGCGAGAAGGTGGGCGGCTTCGGTCGCGAGTACATCATCCCGCGCCCCTTCGACCCGCGCCTGATCGTCAAGATCGCGCCCGCCGTGGCCGAGGCCGGCATGGCCTCGGGCGTGGCGACGCGTCCGATCACCGACTGGAACGCCTACCGCAGCCAGCTCAACAACTTCGTCTGGCACTCCGGCCTGATCATGAAGCCGGTGTTCGCCGCCGCACACAAGAACCCGAAGCGGATCATCTTCTCCGAGGGCGAATCCGAGAAGGTGCTGCGCGCGGTGCAGCAGGTGGTGGACGAGGGCCTGGCGCGTCCGATCCTCATCGGCCGTCCCGAGGTCGTGGCCAAGAACATCGAGCGCTTCGGCCTGCGCCTGGCCGCCGAGCGCGACTTCGAGCTGGTCAACCCCGACTCCGACCCGCGCTTCAACCAGCTCTGGCAGCACTACCACGGCCTGATGGAGCGCCGCGGCGTATCGGTGGAGTACGCCAAGAAGGAAGTGCGCCGCCGCACCACGCTGATCGGCGCGCTGCTGCTCAAGTTCGGCTACGGCGACGGCCTCATCTGCGGCACCTACGGCATGCACCGCCTGCACCGCGAGTTCGTCGAGGACGTGCTCGGCCGTCGCGAGGGCGTCGATCACCTGTACACGGTGAACCTGCTCAGCCTGCCGGGCCGCACGCTCTTCCTCGCCGACACCTACGTCAACTACGACCCCACGCCCGAGCAGGTGGTCGAGATGACGCTGCTCGCCGCCGAGGAGATGAAGCGTTTCGGCATCGAGCCGCGCATCGCGCTGCTGTCGCACTCGTCCTTCGGTTCGGCCGATTCGCCCACCGCCGAGAAGATGCGCACGGCAATGCGCATGCTGCACGAGCACCATCCGGAGCTGCAGGTGGAAGGCGAGATGCACGGCGACTCGGCGCTCGATGCCCGCCACCGCCTGCAGATCTTCCCCAACGCGAAGATGCGCGAGGACGCCAACCTGCTCATCTTCCCCACCCTGGACGCGGCCAACATCGCCTTCAACCTGCTCAAGAACGCGGCCGGAAGCGGCATGACCGTGGGCCCGATCCTGCTCGGCGCGGCCAAGCCGGTGCACATCCTCACCCCCTCCGCCACCGTGCGCCGCATCATCAACATGACCGCGCTCACCGTGGTCGAGGCCGGGCAGGCGGGCTGAGCGAAGCCGCGCCCGCCGCCCGATCGCGACTTGCGTCGCTCCCACCGCGCCGGTTTTCCGTGGGAGCGACGCCAGTCGCGATCGCGGCGCTTCCGCACCGACCACGCCCCTCGCCACCGCACCGTCCGATCGCGACTTGCGTCGCTCCCACCGCGCCGGTTTTCCGCCCGATCGCGACTTGCGTCGCGCCTACCGCGCCGGTTTTCCGTGGGAGCGACGCCAGTCGCGATCGCGGCGCTTCCGCATCGACCACGCCCCTCGCTACCGCACCGCGCCCGCGCATTCCTTCCTTGTCCGGTCGGCCTGCGCTGCGCGAAGCTGACGCCATCCCATGGCCGGAGGCGGGCGGATGAGCGCGGACGAAGGGCGGGCGGCGTTGGTGCTGACCGGGGGTGGCGCGCGCGCCGCCTACCAGGTCGGCGTGCTGGCTGCGGTCCGCGAACTGCGCGGCAAGCGCCCCGGCAACCCCTTCCCGATCCTGTGCGGCACCTCGGCGGGGGCGATCAACGCGGTCGCGCTCGCCGTGCACGCGGGCGACTTCGGCCGTGCGGTGCGGCACATCCAGCGCGTCTGGCGCAGCCTGCACGTGGATCAGGTGTACCGCGTCGATCCGCTCACGCTCTTCGGCAGCGGCCTGCGCTGGGGCGCGGCGCTGTTCGGCGGCTGGCTGGTGCGGCAGACGCCACGCTCGCTGCTCGACAACACGCCCTTGCGCGGCCTGCTCGAGCGCGTGCTCGACTTCCCCGCGATCGAGGCCGCGATCGGCCGCGGCGACCTGCGCGCGCTCAGCGTCACCGCCTCGGGCTATTCCTCCGGCGAGAGCCTCGCCTTCTTCCAGGGCGCGCCCGAGCTGCAGCCCTGGCGGCGCGCGCAGCGCCTGGGCGTGCGCGCCGAGCTCGACGTCTGCCACGTGCTGGCGAGCGCGGCGCTGCCCTTCGTCTTCCCCGCGGTGAAGATCCATCGCGAGTATTTCGGCGACGGCTCGATGCGCCAGCTCGCGCCGGTGAGCCCGGCGATCCACCTCGGCGCCGACCGCATCCTGGTGATCGGCGCCGGACGCACCGCCGAGGAGGGGAGAGTGCGTGCAGCGGGCGGCTACCCGTCGCCGGCGCAGATCGCCGGCCACGCCTTGTCGAGCATCTTCCTCGACACCCTCGAGGTCGATCTCGAGCGCCTCGCGCGCATCAACGACACGGTGGGCCGCCTCGACGAGGCCCGCCGCGCCGAGGCGGGGATCGCGCTGCGTCCGCTCGAGTGCCTGGTGATCCAGCCCTCGCAGCGCCTCGACATCATCGCCGCGCGCCATGCGCACAGCCTGCCGGCACAGCTGCGCATCGTGCTGCGCGGGCTGGGCACCTTTCGCCGCGAGGGCTCGACCCTGCTCTCCTACCTGCTTTTCGAACCGAGCTTCACGCGCGCGCTGATCGAGCTCGGCTATCATGACGCGATGACGCGCGCCGGCGAACTGCGCCGCTTCCTGCGCATCGACTCCTGACCCGGGGCGGGGGTGGCGAGCGGACTCGCCGGCGACGCCGCTGCGGGAGTAGAATTCCGTCAGAGTTGGAAACAACTTGAAATCCATTTCGTATCTGCCTATTTTTTAAAGCAGAACGCCTCGAATCCGCCTTCCACCGCTCTCCGTCCCGTCGCCATCATGAAAGTTCGCCCCCTGATCGCCGCGATTGCCGCGATGTTCGCGCTGCAGTCCGGCATGGCCATCGCAGCCCCGAAGGCATCCGGCAAGGCTGCGACGAGCAAGGTTTCCAAGCCGGCCGCGAAGAAGGCCGCGGCCACCGCCCCGGTGCGCAAGGCCGCCGTCAAGCCCGCGCCGAAGAAGGGCGTCGTGGCCAAGGCCACGGCGTCCGACACCAAGGCGGCCCGTTCCGCCAAGGCTGCGACCCGTGCGTCCGCCAACGCCCGCGGCAAGGCGCCGACGATGCGGGTGAGCCTGCGCAAGCCGGCGGTCGCCGCCGCCGCGCTCGCCGCCCCCGCCGCGGTGCTCGCCGACGAACCGGATACCCCGGTCGCGCTCGACGGCAGCGGCATGCCCGTGCTCGCTTCGAACGCCTTCTACGTGATCAACCAGCGCACCGGCGAGGTGCTGCTCGAGCGCAACGCCACCGAAGTGTTGCCGATCGCCTCGATCACCAAGCTGATGACCGCGATGGTGGTGCTCGATGCGGGGCTGAGCCTGTCCGAGCCGATCGAGATCAACGACGCCGACATCGACCAGCTCAAGGGCACCGGCTCGCGGCTCGCGCTCGGCACCACGCTGTCGCGCGAGGAGATGCTGCAGCTCGCGCTGATGTCGTCCGAAAACCGCGCGGCCTCGTCGCTGGCCCGCCACTATCCGGGCGGCGAGGCCGCCTTCGTCGACGCGATGAACGTCAAGGCGCGCCTGCTCGGGCTGTGGAACACCCGCTTCCATGACAGCACCGGGCTCAACCCGGCCAACGTCTCCAGCCCGCGCGACCTCGCCAAGATGGTCGCAGCCTCGGCGTCCTACCCGCTGATCCGCGAGTTCTCCACCGCGCACGAGCGCTACGTGCCGGTGCACGGCCGCATGCTGCGCTTCGGCAACACCAACTCGCTGGTGCGCAGCCCGGAA
The DNA here is from genome assembly GCF_000310185.1 of Thauera aminoaromatica S2. Classification (GTDB taxonomy): domain Bacteria; phylum Pseudomonadota; class Gammaproteobacteria; order Burkholderiales; family Rhodocyclaceae; genus Thauera; species Thauera aminoaromatica. The sequence goes on from NZ_AMXD01000031.1 coordinate 20,404, forward strand.
TGGACGATCAGCGTGTCCAAGACCGGCTACATCTCCGAGGCGGGGCGCTGCCTGGTCATGCAGACCTGGCTGCACCAGCAGCCGGTGGTCATGGTGCTGATGGATTCCTCCGGCCGCTACACCCGCACCGCCGACGCCAAGCGCGTGCGCAAGTGGCTCGAACAGACCGCTCCCCAGCGCCTGGCGGCCGCACCGCAGGGCGCGGGCGGCTGAGCTTCCCGATTACGCAGGTCGAACGACGCGGGGCCGCCCGGTGGGGCAGGCCCCGCGTCGCGTTTGCGGGAGCGCGCGTCCGCGCCGGGCAGCACGGTGCAGGCGGCGTCGAATGCGGCGCTCGCGGGCGGCCCGTGGCACCCGCGACTGCAGGGCGGTTGATCTTCGTCAATGGAGCCGGGCAGGGCGCTCACTAAGCTCGCGGGTTCCGACCCCGAACCCACCAGAGAGGATCTCCCCATGGGTGCTGCCCTGCCCGAAACCGCCCCGAGCCGCCTGTTCCTGTCCGGCAACGAGGCCGTGGCGCTCGCCGTGCGCGACGCCGGCTGCCGCGTCGCCGCCGCCTATCCGGGCACGCCGGCGACCGAGATCCTCGAGGAGCTGTCGCGCTTTCCCGACCTGTACACCGAATGGTCGGTGAACGAGAAGGTCTCGCTCGAGGTCGCGCTCGGCGCCTCGATGGTGGGCGCGCGCGCCTTCTGCGCGATGAAGCACGTCGGCCTCAACGTCGCCGCCGACGCGCTGATGACCATGACCGTCACCGGCACCGAAGGCGGCCTCGTGATCGCGGTCGCCGACGACGTCGGCATGTCCTCGTCGCAGAACGAGCAGGACTCGCGCTTCTGGGCCCGCTTTGCCCACCTGCCGCTGTTCGAGCCCGCCGACGCGCAGGAGTCCTACGACATGGCGCGCGAGGCCTTCGCGGTGTCCGAGCGCTTCCGCTGCCCGGCGATCGTGCGCCTGACCACCCGCATCTGCCACGTCAAGGGCCGCGTCGTCGCGGGCGAGCGCGAGGCCCACGAGCCCGCCGGCTTCGTCAAGGATCCGCAGCGCTGGGTCATGGTGCCCGGCCACGCCAAGCCGCGCGTGGCGCTGATGTACGAGCGCGAGGAGGCCTTGCGCGCCGCCTCCGCGCAGAGCCCGTTCAACCTGCTCGTCGAGGGCAGCGACCGCCGCATCGGCTTCGTGACCTCGGGCCCGGCCTACATGCACGTGCGCGAGACCTTCCCCGACGCGCCGGTGTTCAAGCTCGGCCAGTCCTACCCGCTGCCGCTCGAGCGCCTGCGCGAGTTCGCCGCCGGCGTCGACCAGCTCCTGGTGGTCGAAGAGACCGAGCCCCTGGTCGAAAGCGAGCTGCGTGCCGGCGGCATCGCCTGCACGGGCAAGGACGTGCTGCCGCGCGTCGGCGAGCTCTCGCCCGACCGCCTGCGCCCGGCCGTGGCCCGCCTGCGCGGCGAGGAAATCCCAGTCACCGCGCAGCCCCGCCTGGTGCCGCAGCAGGTCTTCCCGCGCCCGCCCACCATGTGCGTCGCCTGTCCGCACCTGGGCATCTATTACACCCTCGCGCAGCTGCGCAACCTCACCATCTCGGGCGACATCGGCTGCTACACCCTGGGCGCCGGCCACCCCTGGAACGCGCTCGACACCTGCATCTCGATGGGCGCCTCGATGGGCGTGGCACTCGGCATGGACAAAGGCCGCGGCCAGGCCGACGCCAAGAAGGCGGTGATCGCCGTGATCGGCGACTCCACCTTCATGCACATGGGCATGCAGGGCCTGCTTGACATCACCTGGAACCGCGGCAACGTCACCGTGCTGCTGCTCGACAACCGCGCGGTGGGCATGACCGGCGGCCAGGACAACCCCGGCACCGGCCGCGACATCCACGGCGAGAGCGCGCAGCGGGTCGACTTCGCCAAGCTGTGCGAGGCGCTGGGGGTGAAGAAGGAGCGCATCCACACGCTCGACCCCTACGAGCTGCCGACGCTGTTCAAGACCCTGCGCGAGGAGATCAAGATCCCCGAGCCCTCGGTGATCATCACCGACCGCCCCTGCGTGCTGATCGACCACTACAAGCCGACCCAGCCCTACAAGGTGATCGCGGATAAGTGCACCGGCTGCGCCAACTGCATCGACGTCGGCTGCCCGGCGATCCACGTCACCCGGCGCGAGACCCAGGTCAAGCCCTCGGGCAAGGAAGTCGAGCTCGCCTTCGTGCGCATCGAGACCTCCGCCTGCACCGGCTGCGGCCTGTGCGTGCAGCCATGTGCGCCCGAAGCCATCGTCCATGCCCTGCCGGAGCATCCGGTGAAGTTCCTGCACGCCAAGGTCTGAGGAGGCCGCCATGACTATCACCAACATCGCGGTTTGCGGCATCGGCGGCCAGGGTGTGATGACCGCCACCGAGATCCTCGCCGAGGCGGCGCTGTCGCTCGGCTTCGACGTCAAGAAGACCGAGGTCGCCGGCATGAGCCAGCGTGGCGGGGTGGTGACCTCGCATCTGCGCTTCGGTCCGCAGGTGCTGTCGCCGCAGATCATGCCGGGCGAGGCCGACCTGCTCGTCGGCTTCGAGGCCGCCGAGGCGCTGCGCTGGGCGCACATGCTCAAGCCGGGCGGGATCGCGCTGGTCAACCAGGGTCGCTTCGTGCCGCCGGTGGTGACGATCGGCCTCTACGACTACCCCGAGGACCCGATCGGCGAGATGCGCAAGCTCGGGCTGGCGGTGTTCGATTTCGACGCCAGCGCGCTCGCGCTGCAGCTCGGCAACATCCGCCTCGGCAACACCGTGATGCTCGGCGCCATGTCCGACCGCCTGCCCTTCCCGGCCGACGTGCTGCGCAACGCGGTGCTGGCGCGCTTCGGCGCCCGCAAGCCCGAGCTGCTGGAGCTCAACCGCCAGGCCTTCGAGCTCGGCCGCGCCGCAGTCGCCCAGCGCGCCCCCGCCCCGGCCACCGCCTGACCCATCGCGGCGCGCAACGCATCCGGCTATCGGTGTCTTGCCGTGGGAGCGACGCAAGTCGCGATTGCAGCCGCATCCGGCCTTCGGTGTCTTGCCGTGGGAGCGACGCAAGTCGCGATTGCAGCCTTTCCGCCTCGACCACGCCTGTCGCCGCCGCAGCGCGGGATCGCGACTTGCGTCGCTCCCACATCCCACCCCGGGCGCCGTGGTTTTCCCACCTCCCACCCCGGGCACCGTGGTCTTCCCGCACCGGGCCTCGGCGCGTCGGTGTTCGGTCGCAACGCATCCGGGTGTCGGCGTTCGCGCCACGCGTCCGGGTGTCGGTGTCTTGCCGTGGGAGCGACGCAAGTCGCGATTGCAGCCGCATCCGGCCTTCGGTGTCTTGCCGTGGGAGCGACGCAAGTCGCGATTGCAGCCTTTCCTCCTCGACCACGCCTGTCGCCGCCGCGGCGCAGGATCGCGACTTGCGTCGCTCCCACATCCCACCCCGGGCGCCGTGGTTTTTCCACCTCCCACCCCGGGCGTCGTGGTCTTCCCGCACCCGGCCTCGGGGCATCGGTGTCCGCGTGCAGACCTTGCGGCTTTCGCCGCTGCGAGGGGGGCTGCCCGCAAGCGGGCTTATCCCGCCTTTGGCGGAAGGTGGCCGAGGGCGCGGGAGATCTCGTCGGCGGTCTCGCGCACCAGTGGGGCCCAGTCGGGGTTGAAGCGTTCGGAAGGGGTCGATAGCGACAGGCCGGCGATCAGCTCGCCGCTGTCGTCGCGGATGCCCGCGGCGATGCAGCGCACGCCGGCCTCGACCTCGTCGAGGTCGAAGGCCACGCCGTGGCGGCGCACGCGGTCGAGCTCCTTCTCCAGCGCCGGCAGCGCGGTGATCGAGGCCGGGGTGGAGGCGGGCAGGGCGGTGCGGCGGGCGTAGTCGCGGATGCGCTCGAGGCCGTCCTCGACCAGGAAGAGCTTGCCGGTGGCGGTGGTGTGCAGCGGCGCGCGCGCGCCCACGATGTGCACCACGCGCACCGAGGCGCGCCCGCTCGAGGTGCGCTCGACATACACGATCTCGTCGCCGGCGCGCACGCCCAGGTTCACGCTCTCGCCGGTGGCGGCGTGCAGCTTGAGCATGTAGGGCATGGCGGTCTCGCGCAGCGAGATGCGCGACTTCACCAGGCTGCCGAGCTCGAGCAGGCGGATCCCGAGCCGGTAGGCGCCGGCCTCGGAGCGCTCGACAAAGCCGCTGTGCGTCATCGCGCCGAGGATGCGGTGCGCGGTCGACGGATGCAGCCCGGTCTCGATCGCGAGCTGCTTGAGCTGGACCGGATCGGCATGTTCGGCCAGCACGTCGAGCAGCTTCATCATGCGTTCGATGACCTGGATCGAGGTCTTGCCTTCGGCACTGGGGGCGGATTCGGTCTTCTTCGGCTGCACGGAGGTTCGGGGAAGGATCGGAAGCTTGCCGGGGCCGGCAAGGAGATCTGGCGAATGGTAACCGTGCGATCCGATTTCGCCTAGTGAAATCAACCCCGATTTGGCGGGGGTCGCATCCCCGATATACTCCGCCCGGAATTCGTCCTCATGCGGGGTGTGGGTGGCCCCCGCCACCCGCGATTCACGTCGCCTTTCCCATCGACCACGCCCGAGGAGCCCCCCGATGAGCCTCGCCCTGATCGTGCTGCTGCCCTTCATCGGCGCGCTCTTTCCCGCGCTGATGATCCGCGCCGGCCGCAGCGCCTGCGCGACCACCGCCTTCGTCTTTCCGCTCCTCGCCCTCGTGCTGCTGCTCGCGCAGGCGCCGGCGGTGTTCCGCGGCGAGGTCCTCGTCGCCGCCTGGGACTGGGTGCCCGCGCTCGGCCTGCAGGCGGGCTTCTTCCTCGACGGGCTGGGCATGTTCTTCGCCGGGCTGATCCTGGGCATCGGCCTGCTGGTGATCGTCTACGCCCGCTTCTATCTCGCCAAGAGCGACCCGATGGGCGTGTTCTACAGCTATCTGCTGCTCTTCCAGGGCGCGATGGTGGGCGTCGTCCTGTCCGACAACATCCTGCTGCTGCTGGTGTTCTGGGAGCTCACCAGCCTGTCGTCCTTCCTGCTCATCGGCTACTGGAAGCACCTGCCCGAAGGCCGCCAGGGTGCGCGCATGGCGCTCACCGTCACCGGCGCCGGCGGGCTGGCGATGATCGCCGGCATGCTGATCCTGGGCGACATCGCCGGCTCCTGGAACCTCAGCGACATCCTGCGCAACAAGGAAGCGATCCAGGCCTCGCCGCTGTACGTCCCGGCGCTGGTGCTGATCCTCGCCGGCTGCTTCACCAAGAGCGCGCAGTTCCCCTTCCACTTCTGGCTGCCGCACGCGATGGCGGCGCCCACCCCGGTGTCGGCCTACCTGCACTCGGCGACCATGGTGAAGGCGGGCCTCTTCCTGATGGCGCGCATGTGGCCGGTGCTCGCCGGGACGACCGAGTGGTTCTACCTCGTCGCCACCACCGGCCTGGTGACCATGCTGGTGGCGGCCGGCATCGCGCTGTTCAAGGACGACCTCAAGGGCCTGCTGGCCTACTCCACCGTCAGCCACCTCGGCCTGGTGACCATGCTGCTCGGCTTCGGCACGCCGCTCGCGGCGGTGGCCGCCGTGTTCCACATCCTCAACCACGCCACCTTCAAGGCCGCGCTGTTCATGAACGCCGGCATCGTCGACCACGAGGCCGGCACGCGCGACATCCGCCGCCTCGGTGGCCTGCTGCAGCTGATGCCGATCACCGCGACCCTGGCGATGGTGGCGGGGGCCTCGATGGCCGGCCTGCCGCCGCTCAACGGCTTCCTCTCGAAGGAGATGATGCTGCACGAGGCGGTCGACACGCGCTGGCTGGGCAACGGCTGGATCGTCGCCGCGCTGGCCACCCTGGCGGCGTGCTTCTCGGTGGCCTACTCGTTCCGCTACATCGTGCATGTGTTCTTCGGCGCGCGCCGCGACGACTACCCGCACGCGCCGCACGACCCGCCCGCCGGCATGTGGTTGCCGCCGGCGCTGCTGGTGGTGCTGGTGGTGGCGATCGGGCTCTTCCCCGACAGCGTGGCGGGGCCGCTGGTGGCGGTGGTGGCACGCGCGGTCACCGGCGGGGCGGTGATGGACTACCACCTCGCGCTCTGGCACGGCTTCACCCCGGCGCTCGGCCTGTCGGCGATCGCGGTCGCGGTCGGCCTGGGCGCGCTCGTCGCCTACCGGCGCGTGCGCGCGCTCTGGCAGGCGGGGCCGCACCCCGAGGCCAAGGCGATGTTCGACGCCTTCATCGCGGGCGCCGCAGCGCTCGCGCGCGCAGTCACCCACGGCCTGCACAACGGCTCGCTGCAGCGCTATCTCGCCTTCGCGCTCACCGCCTTCACGCTCGCCGGCTTCGCCGCCTTCCTCGCCGCGCCCCACGCCGCGGGCACGCGCGCGCTGCTGCCGGCGCACCCGGCCGCGATCGCCGCCTGGGTGCTGCTGGTGGGCGGCTGCGCGCTCACCGTGATGCTGTTCCGCCGCCGCGTGCTGTCGGTGCTGGTGGTGGGCACGGTGGGCCTGATCGTGTGCCTGGCCTTCATCTACCTGTCCGCGCCCGACCTCGCGCTGACGCAGATCTCGGTCGAGGTCGCCACCGTGATCCTGATCCTGCTCGCGCTCTACTTCCTGCCCAAGGAAGGTCCGCAGAGCTCCTCGGTGCGCGCCGATCCGCTGCGCCACCTGCGCGACGGCGTGCTCGCCATCGTGGCCGGCATCGGCATGGCCGGGGCGAGCTGGGCGATGCTCACCCGCGACGGCAGCTCGCTGTCGAGCTACTACCTCGACAACTCGGTCTCGGGCGGCGGCGGCACCAACGTGGTCAACGTGATCCTGGTCGACTTCCGCGGCTTCGACACCTTCGGTGAGATCACCGTGCTCGGCATCGCCGCGCTGGCGATCTACGCCCTGCTCGACGGCGCGCTCTTCGGCCGCACCGGCCGTCGTCTGGGCGCGTGGTCCCCCGACCGTCCGCAGTCGGCCGACCGCCACCCGATGATCATGGTGGTGGCCACCCGGGTCATGCTGCCGCTGGCGATGCTGGTCGGCGCCTACATCTTCCTGCGCGGCCACAACCAGCCGGGCGGCGGCTTCATCGCCGCGCTCGTGGTGTCGATCGCGCTGATCATGCAGTACATGGCGAGCGGCTTCGGCTGGGCGGCGCAGCGGGTCAAGGTCAACTACCACGCCATGATCGGCCTTGGCGTGCTGGTGGCCGCCGCCACCGGCATCGGCGCGATGGTGCTCGACCAGCCCTTCCTCACCTCCACCTTCGGCCACTTCCACCTGCCGCTGGTGGGCGAGTTCGAGCTCGCCAGCGCGATGGCCTTCGACACCGGGGTCTTCCTCACCGTGGTCGGCGCGGTCATGCTCGCGCTCGCCAACCTCTCGCGCATGGGGCGCTGGACCAGCCCCTACACCATCAACACCGGCGCGATGGACGTGGATCCGCGCGCCGCCTCGGGCAAGGAGCAGGGCTGATGGAATTCCTCGTCGCCAGCGCCATCGGCGTGATGACCGCGGCCGGCATCTACATGGTGCTGCGCGCGCGCACCTTCCCGGTGGTGATCGGCCTGTCGCTGCTCACCTACGCCACCAACCTGTTCCTGTTCGCCACCGGCCGCCTGGCGATCGGCCAGCCGCCGGTGATCTCCGCCGCCGCCACGGGCTACATCGACCCGCTGCCGCAGGCGCTCGTGCTCACCGCGATCGTGATCTCCTTCGGCATGACCGCGGTGGTGGTGGTGATGTCGCTGCGCGCCTACCTCGAGACCGGCAACGACCACGTCGACCTGCCCGGCGACGCCTCGCCCGAGGCCGCCGAGGACGACTGGAAGCTGCGCGCCCGCAAGCCGGCGCCGGCAGCGGCGCGCGGCGGCCGCGGGGAGCGCGCATGAACCACCTGCTGATCCTGCCCATCCTGCTGCCGGCCGTGGTCGGCGCGCTGCTGGTGCTGGCCGCGCGCCACGACGGAGTGCTCGCGCGCACCTTCGCGGTGGCCTCCACCGTGCTGCTGCTCGCCATCGCCGTCGCGCTGCTGGTGCTCGCCAGCGACGGCCAGGTGCGCAGCTACGCGCTCGGCGCCTGGCCCGCGCCCTTCGGCATCGTGCTCGCGCTCGACCGCCTGGCGGCGCTCATGCTGGTGCTCAATGCCGTCCTCGGCCTCGGCGTGCTGCTGTACGCGATCGGCGGCTGGGACCAGCGCGGCAAGCACTTCCACCCGCTCTTCCAGTTCGAGCTGATGGGCATCAACGGCGCCTTCCTCACCGGCGACTTCTTCAACCTCTTCGTGTTCTTCGAGATCCTGCTGATCGCCTCCTACGGCCTCATGGTGCACGGCGGCGGCGGGCTGCGGGTGAAGGCGGGCGTGCAGTACGTGGTCACCAACCTGGTCGGCTCCTCGGTGTTCCTGATCGCGGTCGGCATGATCTACAACGTCACCGGCACCCTCAACATGGCCGACCTCGCGCGCATCGTCCCGCAGGTGCCGGCGGCCGACCAGGCGCTGCTGCAGACCGGCGCGGTGCTGCTGCTGCTGGTGTTCGCGGTCAAGGCCGCGCTCGTGCCGCTGCACTTCTGGCTTCCCGGCACCTACGCCAACGCGCCCGGTCCGGTGGCGGCGCTGTTCGCGATCATGACCAAGGTGGGCGCCTATTCCATCCTGCGCCTGTACGTGCTCGCCTTCGGCGCCGACGCCGGGGCCGCGGCCTGGCTCGCCGCGCCCTGGCTGCTGCCGGCCGGGCTGCTCACCCTGGTGCTGGGCATGACCGGCGTGCTCGCCGCGCGCAGCCTCGGCCAGATGGCCAGCTTCGCGGTGATCGGCTCGATGGGCATGCTGCTCGCCACCGTGGCGGTGTTCACCCCGCAGGCGACCAGCGCCGCGCTGTACTACCTCATCCACTCCACGCTCGCCGCCGGCGCGCTCTTTCTCGTCGCCGATCTCGTCGCCGAGCGCCGCGGCGCGCAGCGCGACCGCTTCGCCGCGGCGCCGCGCATCGCCCAGGGCGGGCTGGTCGGCGGCCTGTTCTTCGTCGCCGCCATCGCCATGACCGGCATGCCGCCGCTGTCCGGCTTCATCGGCAAGCTGCTGGTGCTCGACGGCGTGCGCGCCTCGGCGCACGCGGCCTGGTTCTGGGCGCTGATCCTGACGACCTCGCTGATCGCCATCGTCGGCTTCGCGCGCGCCGGCAGCTTCGTGTTCTGGAAGCCGCACGCGCTGCCCGCCGCGCCCGCGTCCGCCTATCGCCCGGACGGCGCGCTGTCCTTCGTCGCCGTGGGCGGGCTGCTCGCCTGCCTGGTGCTGCTCACCGTGTTCGCCGGCCCGGTGCACGCCTGGCTGGAACTCGTCGCGGCGCAGCTCTACGCCCCGGCCGGCTACATCGACGCGGTGCTCGGCACCGCACAGGGGGTGCGCTGATGGGCGCGAAGCACGACAAGCTCGACCCGCGCAGCTTCACCGAACGCTGGCTGCCGCATCCGCTCATGACCGCGGTGCTGGTGCTGCTGTGGATGCTGCTGCTCAACAGTTTCAGCTTCGGCGGGCTGGTGGTGGGCGTGGTGCTCGCGGTGGTGATCACGCGGGTGACGAGCAACTTCTGGCCCGAGCGCCCGCCGGTCAAGTCCTGGACCAAGGCCTTCGCCTACCTCGGCGTGGTGGCCTGGGACGTGGTGGTCGCCAACCTGCAGGTCACCCGCCTGATCCTGTTCCGGCCGGTGGGCAGCCTGGCCACGCGCTGGGTGGTGGTGCCGCTCGAGCTGCGCTCGCCCGAGGCCATCACCGTGCTCGCCGGCACCATCACGATGACGCCCGGAACGGTGTCCTGCGACCTCTCCGCCGACGGCCGCAGCCTGCTCGTGCACTGCCTCGACGCGCCCGACGCCGAGGAGGCCGTGCGCCAGATGAAGGAACGCTACGAGGACCGCCTCCAGGAGATCTTCCCGTGATCGAATACGCCCTGCAGTTCGGCTTCGCCACCGCCTCGCTCGCGCTGCTGCTCAACCTGTGGCGGCTGCTGCGCGGCCCCGCGCTCATGGACCGCGTGCTCGCGGTCGACACCATGGTGATCAACATCATCGCGCTGATCGTGCTCGCCGGCATCCAGCAGCGCGCCACCTACTTCTTCGAGGCCGCGCTGCTGTTCGCGATGTTCGGCTTCATCTCCACCGTCGCCTACTGCCGCTTCATCCTGCGCGGCGACGTCATCGAGTGAGCGGAGACCCCTCATGACCTTCGTGCTCGAACTCCTCGTCTCGCTGCTGATCGTCGCCGGCGGCAGCTTCCTGCTCATCGGCTCCATCGGCATGGTCAAGCTGCCCGACCTGCTCACCCGCCTGCACGCGCCCACCAAGGCGACCACGCTCGGCGTGGGCGGCGCGCTCGCCGCGTCCATGGTGTTCTTCGCCGGGCTGGAGGGCACGCTGTCCATCCACGAGGTGCTGATCACCGCCTTCCTGTTCATGACCGCACCGCTCAGCGCCCACTTCATCGCCAAGGCCCACCTGCACGAGCACACCGAACTGCGCGACGGCCTCCCGCCCACCGGCCGCCCCTACGGCTGGAGCACCTTCGACGCCGCCCCCGGCCCCAGCGAGCCCGACGACGAAGACGAGCGCCGCGGCGCCCACGACTGAGCCCCGCCAGTCGCCCGATCGCGACTCGCGTCGCTCCCACAGCCCCGCGGTTCTCCGTAGGAGCGACGCAAGTCGCGATCACAGCCTTCCCGCCCCGACCCCGCCCCTCGCCGCCGCACCGCCCGATCGCGACTTGCGTCGCTCCCACAACACCCCGAAGCGCCGCGGTTCCCCGCCCCATCGCGACTTGCGTCGCTCCCACAGCCCCTCCCGAAGCGCGGCGGTTCCCCGTAGGAGCGACGCCAGTCGCGATCACAGCCTTCCCGCCCCGACCCCGCCCCTCGCCACCGCGCCGCCCGATCGCGACTCGCGTCGCTCCCACAACACCCCCCGAAGCGCCGCGGTTCCCCGCCCGATCGCGACTCGCGTCGCTCCCACAACACCCCCCGAAGCGCCGCGGTTCTCCGCCCGATCGCGACTTGCGTCGCTCCCACAGGGCCCCCCGAAGCGCGGCGGTTCCCCGTAGGAGCGACGCAAGTCGCGATTACAGCTCCCCCGCAAGCGCGGCGGTTCTCCGCAGGAGCGGCGGGCGCGCCCTGGCACGCGGCCGGGCGCGCTCGGATGTCATCCGAAGCGCTCGTCCTCGCGCAGGAAGCGCCACTGCCCGAGCGGCAGGTCGCCGAGCTTCACGTGGCCGATGCGGACGCGCTTGAGGCCCACCACCTTCAGCCCCACCAGCTCGCACATGCGGCGGATCTGGCGTTTGCGGCCCTCGCGCAGCACGAAGCGCAGCTGGTCGTCGTTGATCCATTCGACCTCGGCCGGGCGCAGCGGGCGGTCGTCCAGCCACAGCCCGTGGTTGAGCAGCGCCAGCCCGTTCTCGGCCAGCGAGCCCTCGACGCGGACGATGTATTCCTTTTCGACCTTCGAGTCCTCGCCGATGAGCTGGCGGGCGATGCGGCCGTCCTGGGTGAGGACCAGCAGGCCGGTGGAGTCGATGTCGAGCCGGCCCGCGGGGGCGAGGTTCTTCAGGTGGCTGGGGTGGAAGCGCTGGGCGACGTCGCGGTCGGCCTGGTTGTCGGGGCCGATCAGGCTGACCGCGGGGGAATAGCCCGGCTCGGGCTGCCCGGAGACATAGCCCACCGGCTTGTGCAGCAGGATGGTGGCGCGCTGCTGCTGGGTGCGCGTGGCCTCGGGGGCGAGGGTGACGCGGGCGCCCTGGCCGACGCGCACGCCGAGCTCCGACACGCGCCGGCCATCGACGAAGACCCAGCCGCGCTCGATGAACTCGTCGGCCT
>NZ_AMXD01000032.1 GCF_000310185.1 Thauera aminoaromatica S2
TTCCGACCCGCCCGCCCTGCCCGCCTGGCCCATGGTGCCGGCCTGCTACGGCTGGCTCGCGCTCGACGCCCGCGGCGGCTGGCGGCTGCGCGGCGAGATCATCACCCACCCCGGACTGCTCGCCTTCCTAGACGCCCACTACACCGGCGACGCGCACGGCAACTGGGGGGTCGATAACGGCCCGCAGCGCGTCTACGTGGAACTCGCTGCGGCACCGCTGATCCTGCGCCTGCATCCCGACGGCCGCCTGGTCGCCCACACCGGACGCGAGGCGACCACGACCGGACCGGTGCTGGTCGACGCGGACGGTTGCGCCTTCCTCGCCACCGACCTGGGTCCGGCGATGATCGACGACCGCGACCTCGCGCTTTTCGCCGCCGAGCTGCGCCAGCTCGAGGGCACGCCCGCCGGCGACGAGGACCTGCTCGCACTGATCGACGGGCAGTCCGGCCCGACACTGCGCTGGCGCGAGGTCGACGTGGCCTTCTGCGCGCGTGCGGCAATCCCCGGGCGCCTCGGCTTCCAGCCCCACCCGCAAGCCATCGGCACCTGATCCGCAGCGCCGTCTTCCGTCGCCGCAACGACGCCCGCGCTCGGCGCTCGCATCAGACACGGCAGGTGTTGACCCCCACCCGGCTTCACGGCTATGATCCGCGCCCTTGCTCGATGCGGCCGGCGCCACGGCGCAGAACACCGCAGCAGCGAAGCCTTGGTGGTGAAATTGGTAGACACGCTATCTTGAGGGGGTAGTGGCGAAAGCCGTGCGAGTTCGAGTCTCGCCCAAGGCACCAGATTACGGCCCCGCCGACGACGGCGGCGTCCGACGAAGAAAAGCCCGCGAATCGCTCGCGGGCTTTTCTTCGTTTACGTCCCGGCGTCCCCGCCGGCCCGCTCGCCGACGGGGACCCGGCGATCAGGTGCGCTGGGCGATGAAGCGCTTGATCGCGTCGGCGTCGGGCGCCATCACCTCGACGCGCTGCGGCAGCTTCTCGATGCCTTCGAGGTCTGCGGGACGCTCCGGCTCGCGCCCAAGGGCCTCGACGATGGTCTCGGCGAATTTCACCGGCAGCGCGGTCTCCAGCACCAGCACCGGCACGCCCGCAGGTACGTCGGCGGCGCGCTCCCAGGCCACCTTGACGCCGTCGGCGGTGTGGGTGTCGATCATCACGCCGTAGCGCTCGTACACCTTGCGGATGGTCGCCAGGCGATCGGCATGGCTGCTCGCGCCAGACACGAAGCCGAACGCGCCGATGCGGGCGAATTCGTCCGTGCCGGACAGGTCGAAGGCGCGCCCGGCGTCGACCTCGGCCCACAGCGCGGCCACCTTGCTCGGGTCGCGGCCGACCAGGTCGAAGACGAAGCGCTCGAAGTTCGAGGCCTTGGAGATGTCCATCGACGGGCTGGAGGTCACGTGCGTCTCGGCCGCCTTGCGCGGGCGATACACGCCGCTGCGGAAGAACTCGTCGAGCACGTCGTTCTCGTTGGTGGCGAGGATCAGCTTCGCCACCGGCAGGCCCATCTGGCGGGCGATGTGGCCGGCGCAGATGTTGCCGAAGTTGCCCGAGGGCACGCAGAAGGCGACCTGCTCGTCGTTGCTCGTCGTGGCCGCGAAGTAGCCCTTGAAGTAATACACGATCTGCGCCGCGACCCGCGCCCAGTTGATCGAATTCACTGCACCGATCTTGTGCCTGGCCTTGAAGGCGTGATCGTTGGAGACCGCCTTCACGATGTCCTGGGCATCGTCGAACATGCCGGTGACGGCGATGTTGAAGATGTTGTCGTCCTGCAGCGAATACATCTGCGCGCGCTGGAAGGCGCTCATCTTGCCGTGCGGCGACAGCATGAACACACGCACGCCGTGCTTGCCGCGCATCGCGTACTCGGCCGCCGAGCCGGTATCGCCCGAGGTGGCACCGAGGATGTTGATGGTCTCGCCACGCTTCGCGAGCACGTATTCGAAGAGGTTGCCGAGCAGCTGCATGGCCATGTCCTTGAAGGCCAGCGTCGGGCCATTGGACAGCTCGAGCAGGCCGAGGCGGCCGCGGCCGTCGGCATCCTTCTCCAGCCAGTGCACCGGAGTGATGTCGCGCGCGTCGCCGCCCGCGCGCACGTGGCGATAGACCTCGGCGGTGTAGGTCTTGGCGCAGATCGCCTTCAGGTCGACGGCGGGGATGTCGGTGATGAACTTCGACAGGATCGCGAACGCCAGCTCTGCGTAGGACAGGCCGCGCCAGGCGTCGAGCTCGGCGCGCGTCACCTGCGGATAGGTCTCGGGCAGGTAGAGGCCGCCGTCGGGGGCGAGGCCGCCGAGCAGGATGTCGCAGAACTCCGGGTTGGCGGGCTGGCCGGCGTGGCCGCGGGTGGAGAGATACTTCACGTGGGCAGTCCTTCAGGGTGACGTGGTCGGCGCGCGCCGTCCGGCGCAAAGGCTCGATTCTAACGAATTCGGCGGACGAATTCGGCTTGCCGGCACACCCCAACCCCGGCGAGGAGCCCGGACGCCGAACGCGGGAACGACGTCGCGCGCCGCAGCTCCGCACGCGCCCGCGATGTGCAGGACGCCCGAATATGCCGCACGCCCGCGGCCCGCACACCGATACAATCGGACCTTCACATCATGAACGGGAGTCCGCCATGAACCTCGGAAACATCCTCGGCCAGATCCTTCAGCAAGGCATGGGCCAGCAGGGCCGTTCGCGCCTCGACCACGCCATGGGCGCGGGCGGTATCGGAGACGTGCTCAGAGGCATTCTCGGCGGACAGGCGGCGGGCGGCACAGCTGGCAGCGCGGGCGGCGGCCTGGGCGATCTGCTGGGTGGCGTGCTGGGCGGCGGCCGTGGCGGCTCCGCGGCGGGCGGGATGGGAGGCCTGGGCGAGATCTTCGGCGGCGCGCTCGGTGGCGGCCGCAGCACGAGCGGAGGCGGCTTGGGCGATCTGCTCGGCGGCCTGCTCGGAGGCAGCGCCGGGGGCGGCACGGGCACGCGCAGCGGCGGCGGCAACGCCGGCATGGCCATCCTCGCCACCATCGCGATGGCGGCGCTGAAGAACTGGACCGACGGCCGCCGCGCGCAGGCCGCGATGGCACCCGACACGGCGGGCTTCGCCGCCCCCGAACTCGAAACCATGACCGAGCCCGCGACCGCGGAGCTGATCGTGCGCGCGATGATCTCGGCGGCCAAGGCCGACGGCGAAGTGAGCGAGGACGAGATCCAGCGCATCGTCGGCCGCATCGGCGCCGACGGCCTGAGCGAGGAGGAGAAGCAGTTCATGATCGCCGAACTGCGTCGCCCGCTCGACCTCGCCGCGCTCGTCGCCGAGGTGCCCAACGAGATGGTGGCGGTCGAGGTCTATGCCGCCTCGCTGCTCGCGATCGAACTCGACACCCCGGCCGAGGCGGCCTACCTGCGCCAGCTCGCCCAGGCACTGCGCCTGGACGGTGCGACGCTGTCCCGCCTGCACGAGATCACCGGCGCCACCGCGGTCTGAGCGCGGGTATCGGGCCGCACCGCCGCACGCCAAGCTGGCGCGGCGGCGCGACTCGCCTCACTCGCTCTCGAGCCGGAAGCCCAGCTTCAGCGTGACCTGGAAGTGCGCGACCTTGCCGTCGACCACGTGGCCGCGCGTCTCCATCACCTCGAACCAGTCGATGTGGCGGATTGTGCGCGCAGCGGTCTCGATCGCATTGCGGATGGCGGCATCGGTGCTCTCGTGCGAGGTGCCGACGATTTCGACGAGCTTGTAGACGCGATCGGACATCTTGTCCTCCTCTGCGGTGCCGGCCAGCGCCGGATGGCTGTTCAGTCCGCGTCCGGATCCGCGGACCGATCCTCCCCGCGCAACGCCCGCGCAGCCTCGAAGCCGCGCACCGACGCCACATAGCCACGGACGCCGAGCACGGCGATCGCAACCACGATGGCGGTGAAGACGGCGAGCTTGAAGGCCATGCGAAGGCGTCCTGCAGGCAAGGGTTGGGAATCGCGGCATGCGCCTCGCGCGCGCCGCCGTGCTTCAGTCTAGGCGCAAACGCCTGTGGTGTCGCGCATGCCCGGAGCTCCCGCCACCGCCCACGCGCCCTCCCACCTCGCCGTCCACCTCCTCACCCCCCCTGCGCGCGCAGCCACGCCGCACGCTCGCGCCAGCGCGTCGCCTTGTCGCCGGCGAGCCCGGGCGCGCCGGCGATGCGTGCGAGCAGCCCGGCATCGGGCCGGTGCGCGCTCACCGTGTCCCAGTAGTCGGCAAGCGTGAGCCAGGGATTGGGACGCTCGAGCAGCTCGATCGTGTCGCCCGCGGCGATCCTGCCCGGCTGCAGCACGCGGTAGTACCAGCCGGTGATCCCCGCCGCCTCGACGAAACGCGAGGCGCCCTCGACCTGCAGACGCAGGTCGATCTTCCAGCACGGCGAGCGCGTCTGGCTCACCTGCACGCGCGCCGCGCCGATGCGCAGCACGTCGCCGATGCACAGCACGTGCTCGTCCAGCCCGTGCGTGCTGATGTTCTCGCCGAGGAAACCCGCACCCAGCGCGGCTGCGCACTGTGGCCACTCGGCGGCCAGCACCGCGTAGTGCTCGACCGGATAGTGGTGCAGCGCCTTCTCCAGGCCGCCGTGGTGGCGCAGGTCGGCCTGCTCGTCGCCCTCCAGCCCGGTCGGCGTCAGCATGACCGGGCCCGCGGCCGGCGACTTGACGATGCCGCTGCGCTCGCCCTCGATCGACAGCAGGCGCACCTTGCCGACGAAGACCTCATCCACCTTGCTCTTCATGTCCCCCAATCCTCCCTGCCTTCCAGGTCGCAGCAATGGCGACCCGGGATGACGTGAACGCAAGAGGCCGCACCCGGGGGCACGGCCTCGTCTTCGATCACGACTCGAAACTGCGCTCAGAGAGCTTCCATACGCAGCTTCACGACCTTGCCCTGCACTACGGGCAGCGCCTCGATGCGCACGATGGCGGCATTGGCGTTCTTTTCCGCGGTCTGGTGGGTCAGCATGATGATGTCGGTGTGCGCCTCGCCCTCGGCCGCCTGCTTCTGGATCAGCGCCTCGATCGAGATCCCGCTGTCGGCCAGGATGCGGGTGATGTCGGCGAGCACGCCCGGCTTGTCCTCGACCCGCATGCGCAGGTAGTAGGAGGTCACGACCTCCTCGATCGGCAGCACCGGAACGTCGTGCACCTGGTCGGGCTGGAAGGCCAGGTGGGGCACGCGGTGCTCGGGGTCGGAGGTGTGCAGGCGGGTGACGTCGACCAGGTCGGCGATCACCGCCGAAGCGGTGGGCTCGGCGCCCGCGCCCTTGCCGTAGTAGAGCGTCGCGCCGACGGCGTCGCCCTGCACCAGCACCGCATTCATCGCACCCTCGACGTTGGCGATGAGGCGCTTCGCCGGAATCAGCGTGGGGTGCACGCGCAGCTCGACGCCGTTCTCGCGGCGGCGGGCGATGCCGAGCAGCTTGATGCGATAGCCGAGCTGTTCGGCGTAGCCGATGTCCACCGAGTCGAGCTTGCTGATGCCCTCGATGTAGGCCTTGTCGAACTGCATCGGGATGCCGAAGGCGATCGCGCTCATGATCGTCGCCTTGTGCGCGGCGTCGACCCCCTCGACGTCGAAGGTCGGATCGGCCTCGGCGTAGCCGAGCGCCTGCGCTTCCTTGAGCACCTCGGCGAAGGGCAGGCCCTTGTCGCGCATCTCGGACAGGATGAAGTTGGTGGTGCCGTTGATGATGCCGGCCAGCCACTCGATGCGGTTGGCGGTGAGGCCTTCGCGCAGCGCCTTGATGATCGGGATGCCGCCCGCGACCGCGGCCTCGAAGGCCACCATCACGCCCTTCTTCTGCGCCGCGGCGAAGATCTCGTTGCCATGCACCGCGAGCAGCGCCTTGTTGGCGGTGACCACGTGCTTGCCGTTCTCGATCGCCTTCAGCACCAGCTCCCGGGCCACGCCGTAGCCGCCGATCAGCTCGACGACGATGTCGATGCCCGGATCGGTGACCACCGAGAAGGCGTCGTCGGTGAGCTTGACCTCGCCGCCGGTCACCTTGCGCGCGAGCTCGAGGTTCTTGTCGGCCACGGTGACGATGCGGATCGGACGGCCGGCGCGCCGGGTGATCTCCTCGGCGTTGCGTTTGAGGACGGTGTAGGTGCCGCCACCGACGGTACCGATGCCAAGGAGGCCAACGTTGATAGGTTTCATTTTGTCCGTGAGGTGTGAGGTGTCAGGAGGGAGGAGCAGGCGGCGCAGCCGCCTTCCGGTGGCGGCTCAGGTGCCGTGACGCTTGCGGTAGTTCTCGAGGAAGCGGGCGATGCGGCCGATGGCGTCGCGCAGGTCGTCCTCGTGCGGCAGGAAGACCAGGCGGAAGTGGTCGGGATGCGGCCAGTTGAAGCCGGAGCCCTGCACCAGCAGCACACGCTCCTCTTCGAGCAGTTCGGCGATGAAGGCCTGGTCGTCCTCGATCGGATAGACCTTGGGATCCAGGCGCGGGAACATGTACAGCGTGGCCTGCGGCTTCACGCAGCTCACGCCTGGGATCTGGTTGATCAGTTCCCAGGCGAGGTCGCGCTGGCGACGCATGCGCCCACCCTCGGCGACCAGGTCGTCGATGCTCTGGTAGCCGCCGAGCGCGGTCTGGATCGCGTACTGGCCGGGCACGTTGGCGCACAGGCGCATCGAGGCCAGCATGTTGAGGCCCTCGATGTAGTCGTTGGCGCGGCGCTTGTCGCCGCACACCACCATCCAGCCCGCGCGGTAGCCGCAGGAGCGGTAGTTCTTCGACAGACCGTTGAAGATGATCGTCAGCACGTCCTCGGACAGCGCCGCCATCGAGGTGTGCCTGACGCCCTCGTAGAGCACCTTGTCGTAGACCTCGTCGGCGTAGAGGATCAGGTCATGCTCGCGGGCAAGCGCGACGATCTGCTTCAGGGTCTCGTCCGGATACACCGCGCCGGTCGGATTGTTCGGGTTGATGACCACGATCGCGCGCGTGTTGGCGTTGATCTTCGCGCGCATGTCGTCGATGTCCGGCAGCCAGCCCTTGGACTCGTCGCACAGGTAATGCACCGGCTTGCCGCCCGACAGGCTCACCGCAGCGGTCCACAACGGGTAGTCGGGCGCCGGCACCAGCACCTCGTCGCCGGCGTCGAGCAGCGCGTTCATCGCCATTACGATGAGCTCGGACACACCGTTGCCGATGTAGATATCCTCGATGGTGACACCCTTGATGCCCTTCTGCTGGGTGTAGTGCATCACCGCCTTGCGCGCGGAGAAGATGCCCTTGGAGTCCGAGTAGCCCGCCGCGTTGGGCAGGTTGCGGATCATGTCCATCTGGATCTCTTCGGGCGAATCGAAGCCGAACGCGGCGAGGTTGCCGATGTTCAGCTTGATGATCTTGTGCCCCTCGTCCTCCATCTGCTTGGCGCGCACCAGCACCGGGCCGCGGATGTCGTAGCAGACCTCGGCGAGCTTGGCGGACTTGCGGATCGGACGCGGCGCGGCGGCTGCGCCCGCCTCGGCCTTGATCACCGGTTCGGGGGATGCCGCCGCGAGCTCGAGTGTCTTCACCGCTTTCATGCCATTCCTTCCTGAGAGGTGGAAACGCGCGCCGGAGTTTTCCCGCACGCCAAAAGGTTGATATCTTAGCCGCGCTCCCGCACTGCGGCAATTTGCCCGGGCATCGCGGGCAACCGCCGGCGTGCGCCGCATGCCGCGACCAGGAACGGACGATGAAGCTCTACCAGGACAAGCACGCCAACACCAACGTGATAACCGGCTACGGCGACGACCACGTGATGATCGGGAAGACCCGCCACGAGGGCAACGTGCTCGTCAGCGCCGGGCGGATTGTGGGCGATTGGGCCCCGCAGGCCGGTGGCGACCTCGCAGGACTGACGGCCGAGGATCTCGCGCGCGCAGCCGAACTCGGCGCCGAGATCCTCATCGTCGGCACCGGGCGCCGCCAGCGCTTCCCGCAGCCACCGCTGCTGCGCGGGCTGGTCGAGGCGCGCATCGGCTTCGAGTTCATGGACTTCGCCGCCGCCTGCCGCACCTACAACATCCTCGTGGCCGAAGGCCGCGCGGTCGTGCTCGGACTGCTCCACGAACGCTGAGCGGCGCAACGCGGCGGTAACGCCGCCGCAATACGCTCTTCACCCGGGCAGGCGCTTTCGGCTACCCTGAGGCATACGAAGCACGTGCGCCGGTGCGCTCGCCCCGAGCGCGCAGCCCCGCCGCCCCGACGAACAGGAGACCCGATTGAGCGCCCCCCTCGCCCCCGACTTTTCCCTGCCCGCCACCGCCGGCCACACCGTCACCCTCTCCGCGCTGCGCGGCCGCAAGGTGGTGATCTACTTCTACCCCAAGGACAACACCCCCGGCTGCACCAACGAGACGCGCGACTTCGGCGCGCTGCACGCCGAGTTCGCCGCCACCGACTGCGCCGTCTTCGGCATCAGCCGCGACAGCCTCAAGAGCCACGAGAACTTCAAGGCCAAGCTCGAACTGCCCTTCGAACTCGTCTCCGACCCCGAGGAACAGGCCTGCGAGGCCTTCGGCGTCATGAAGCTGAAGAACATGTACGGCAAGCAGGTGCGTGGCATCGAGCGCAGCACCTTCCTCATCGACGCCGCGGGCGCGATCGCGCGCGAATGGCGTGGCGTGAAGGTGCCCGGCCACGCCGAGGAAGTGCTCGCCGCCGCGCGCGCGCTCTGATCCTTGCGGCGCCGGCCGCGCACCGCGAGCCGTCCCGCACGCTCGGCGCCCCGGCGCCGCCTCGCCTCTTCCTGCGGCCGTCCTGCCGCCCTCCCGGATCCACGTCATGTCCGCCCTCCGCAAATCCGCCACCTCCCCGTCCCTCCCCGCGGACGCGGGCGAGCCTGCCATCAAGCGTGTCCGCCGTACCCGCAAGGCCCCGGCAGCGTGCAAGCTCTTCGTGCTCGACACCAACGTGCTGATGCACGACCCGACCAGCCTGTACCGCTTCGAGGAGCACGACCTCTACGTGCCGATCATGACGCTGGAGGAACTCGACAACAACAAGAAGGGCACCAGCGAGGTGGCACGCAACGCCCGCCAGGCCAGCCGCATGCTCGACGAGATCGTATGCGCCTCGGAAGACGGCATTGCCGCGGGCATCGCGCTCGAGGGCCCCTCGCGCGGCCAGGCCACCGGACGCCTGCACCTGCAGACCGAGGCGATCGACATCAAGCTGCCGCCGGCCTTGCCGACCGCGCGCGGCGACAACCAGATCCTCGCGGTGGTGATGTTCCTGGTGGAGAAGCACCCCGGGCGCGAGGTCATCCTGGTGTCGAAGGACATCAACATGCGCATCAAGGCCCGTGCGCTCGGGCTCGCCGCGCAGGACTACTTCAACGACAAGGTGCTCGAGGACAGCGACCTGCTGTACACCGGCACCTGCGAGCTGCCCGCCGACTTCTGGGACAGCCACGCGCGCGGCATGCAGTCGTGGAAGGAAGAAGGCCGCAGCTACTACCGCGTCAGCGGGCCGCTCGCCGCCGAGATGCTGGTCAACGAGTTCGTCTATCAGGACGGCGACAACCCGCTGCAGGCCTGGGTGAAGGAAAAGGAAGGCCGCAGCGCCCTCATCGAGACCCTCACCGACTACAGCCACCACAAGAACAACGTCTGGGGCATCACCGCGCGCAACCGCGAGCAGAACTTCGCGCTCAACCTGCTGATGAACCCCGAGATCGACTTCGTCACCCTGCTCGGCCAGGCCGGCACCGGCAAGACCCTGCTGACGCTCGCCGCCGGGCTCACCCAGGTGCTGGAGTCGAAGCGCTACAGCGAGATCATCATGACCCGCGTCACCGTTCCGGTGGGCGAGGACATCGGCTTCCTGCCCGGCACCGAGGAAGAAAAGATGGCACCCTGGATGGGCGCGCTCGAGGACAACCTCGACGTGCTCAACGGCACCGCCGGCGAGGGCGGCGACTGGGGTCGCGCGGCCACCCGCGACCTCATCCGCAGCCGCATCAAGATCAAGAGCCTGAACTTCATGCGCGGCCGCACTTTCCTCAACAAGTTCCTCATCATCGACGAGGCGCAGAACCTCACGCCCAAGCAGATGAAGACCCTGATCACGCGCGCCGGCCCCGGCACCAAGGTGGTCTGCATGGGCAACATCGCGCAGATCGACACGCCCTACCTCACCGAGGGTTCTTCGGGCCTCACCTTCGTGGTCGACCGCTTCAAGGGCTGGGCCCACTCCGGCCACATCACCCTGCAGCGCGGCGAACGCTCCCGCCTCGCCGACCACGCCGCCGAGGTGCTCTGACGCAGCCGTCGCGGCTCGCCGCTCCCGCGATGCGCGCGCCTATAATGTGTGATTGCTTCGATCCCGGTCCGCCCATGAGCAACGACGCCGCCGACCTGCTGGTGGGAGCCAGCATGGATTTCCTGCGCAACTTCTCCCCCTTCAACCGCATGGAGCCGGGGGCGCTCACCTTTCTCGCCGAGCGCGCGGTGCTCGCCTTCCATGCCCGTGGCAGCGAGATCCTGACGCCCGAATCGGGTGTGCCGTCGCACTTCTACATCGTCCAGCGCGGCAAGATCCAGGCCCGGCAGACCGGCCAGACCACGGTCACCGAGTACACCAGCCTCACCCTCGGGCCGGGCGAGTGCTTCCCGATCGGCGCCATCTCCGCGCGCCGCCCCTCGACCAACGCCTACGTGGCGGTCGAGGACAGCTTCTGCTTCCAGATCAGCGCCGACGACTTCCTGCATCTGATGCAGATCAGCCCGGTGTTCCACCTCTTCTGCACGCAGTACATCGCCAGCCTGCTCAGCCAGTCGCGCCAGCAGCTGCAGAGCACGTTCGCCCAGCGCGCCGCCGAGCAGCAGACCATGACCACGGCGCTCGGCAAGTTGATCGAGAAGGAGGCGGTCTTCGTCACCCCCGATACGCCGACGCGCAGCGCGCTCGAGCGCATGTCCGAGCTGCATCTCGGCTGCATGGTGGTGGTGGACGCGGAACGCCGCCCGGTCGGCATCCTGACCCAGAGCGACCTGCTGCCGCGCGTGATCCTCGCCGGCTTCGACCTCGCGCGCCCGATCGGCGAGCTGATGACCGCCAATCCGCACCAGCTGCCGGCGAGCGCCTCGGCCTACGACGCGGCCCTGGAGATGGCCACCCACGGCGTGCGCCACCTGCTCGTGGTCGACTCCGACAGCGTGCTGCTGGGCGTGGTCTCCGAGCGCGATCTGTTCTCGCTGCAGCGCATCAGCCTGCGCCAGATCCGCGCCGGCATCGACAACGCCGCCGACATCGAGGCCCTGCAGCGTGCGAGCAAGGACATCCGTCAGCTGGCGCTGAACCTGATCGCCCAGGGCATCGGCGCCGAGCAGCTCACGCAGTTCATCTCGGCGCTCAACGACGCGCTGACGCGCCGCATCATCATCCTGGCGCGTGAACGCCACGAGCTGGTGGGGATCGACTTCGCCTGGCTCGCCTTCGGCTCCGAGGGCCGCCACGAGCAGACCCTGTCCACCGACCAGGACAACGGGATCATCTTCCGCTGCGCCGAGCCGAAGCAACTCAAGGACACGCGCGCCCGCCTGGTCGAGTTCGCGCGCACGGTCAACGAAGACCTCGCGGCCTGCGGCTTCCCGCTGTGCAAAGGCAACATCATGGCGAGCAACCCCGAGCTCTGCCTGACCCTCGACGAGTGGAAGTCGCGCTTCGGCGACTGGATCCGCGAGCCCGACCCGCAGGCCCTGCTCAACGCCTCGATCTTCTTCGACTTCCGCGTGCTCTACGGCAACGAACGCTTCGGCGACCAGCTGCGCAGCGCGCTCAACAAGGGTGCCAAGGGCAACAGCGCCTTCCTGCGCATGATGGCCGCCAACGCCCTCAAGGTCATGCCCCCGCTCGGGCGCATCCGCGACTTCGTGGTGGATGAAGACGGCACCATCGACATGAAGAAATCCGGCGCCCGCCTGTTCGTCGATGTGGCCCGCATCCTCGCCCTGCGCACCGGCGTGGAGTCGAGCAGCACGGTGCAGCGCCTGCGCCAGGGCAGCACCAAGATCGGCGGCATGAGTCCGGAGGAAGTCTCGGCCATCATCGACGGCTTCAACTTCATTCAGTTGCTGCGCCTGCGTTCGCAGCACCTCGAGACCGAGCACGACTCCGCCGAGGACAACCGCATCGACCCCGAATCGCTCAACGAACTCGACCGCCGCATCCTCAAGGAAGCCTTCCGCCAGGCGCGCAAGCTCCAGCTGCGGCTTAAACTCGATTACCAACTATGAGCTGGCTCTCTCGCCTGAAGAACGCCCGCGGCAACCAGCCGCCGCTGAGCGCCGAGGCCGAGCGCGCGCTCGAGGCTTGGCATGCGCTCGCCGAGTCCGCGCACGAACAGCCTCATTTCGAGTCGCGCTACGTGGTGCTCAACACCGAGGCCACCGGCCTCGACCTCGAACGCGACCGCCTGCTCGCGGTCGGCGCCATCGCCGTCGACGGCGGCCTGCTGCACCCGCAGGACGCCTATCACGCGCAGCTCGAGCCCTTGCCCGGCGATGCGCTCGCCGGGCTGCTCGGCTTCGCCCGCAACAGCCCGCTTGTCGTGTTCAACGCCACCTTCAACCGCACGATGCTCGAGCGCGCGTTCTCGAGAATGCTCGGCTTCACGCCGGAGTTCCTCTGGATCGACCTCTATTTCCTGCTGCCCTCGCTGTTTCCCGAGCGGCTGGAACGCCCCGGTCGGCTCGCCGACTGGATGGCCGCCTTCGAGATCGAGACCTTCCAGCGCCACCACGCGCTCGGCGACGCCTGGGCGATCGCGCAACTCTTCCTCGCGGCGCAGTCGCGCGCACTCTCGCTCGCGGTCACCAGTCCGCGCGCGCTTGCCGAGCACGCCCAGGCCTACCGGCAAAAGATCAAGGTCTGAAAGCAGGCCGACAAGAACCGGGACGAATGCGTCCGACAGGCGCAGATTTCCCTTTACACCGGATAGCTCGATGCGTATATTTCCTCGAATGTTTTTCCGGACATCCCTACCTGCCCTGCTCGCCTCCTTCGCGCTCGCCCTTCCCGCCCAAGGCGCGGAGCCGGCCCCGGCGCAGCGCGAGCACGCCTTCCAGGCGTCTTCGGCGTTCGAGGAGTACACCACGGCCGCCGAACAACTGGTCGACGAGGCGCTCTCCTACCTGGGTATCCGCTATCGCTTCGGAGGCACTTCGCCGGCGACCGGCTTCGATTGCAGCGGACTCGTGCTCAACGTGTTCCGTAATGCCGTCGGGCTCGACCTACCGCGGAGCGCGAGCGAGATGGCGAGCCTGGGCGACAAGATCGGCAAGCAGGACCTCAAGCCGGGCGACCTGGTGTTCTTCAACACCATGCGACGCACCTTCTCGCACGTCGGCATCTATCTCGGCGACGGCAAGTTCGTGCATGCCCCCTCGAGCGGCGGCAAGGTTCGCGTCGAGAACATCTCCGCGACGTACTGGGCCAAACGCTTCAACGGCGCCCGCCGGCTGGTCGATGAGGAATCGCTCGGTCTCAGCGCCCAGGTGATGCGCACGCACTGAGCGCCGGCGAGGAACACGCCGAGGAAGAGGCCCCGCATGCCGGGGCCTCTTGCTTTTTCAGCAGGCAGATGACGCCCGCCGGCGCCCACCGGATGCCTTCTCGCAGCGCCGCGGGCATTCGTCGCAGCGCGAACCCATCTGCCGATCGAGCGCCTGCTGCAGCGCGCAGGTGGAGCGCCGGCAGCACACCACCTGCACGCCCTGCTTGCCTGCGGCCTCACGGAAGCGCTGCATGACGTTGTGGCCGAGAAAATCGGTGAACAGGATCACCAGCCCGATCCCGCTCGGCAAGGGCGTGCTGCGGCGCTGGTGCGTCGTGTCGCGGCCGCTGACGTGGGCGGCGATGCGAATGCCGAAGTTGTGCAGAACATCCGGGATGTTGCCGAGGCGGTCGGCACCGACGAGCAGCGCATTCATGGAATCTCCTTGTTGAGAACATTTCTCAACAATAATGAAGTGAATGCGATCCATTTGCAACTGCGAACCTTTATCGTTAGTATCGTCGCACCGCAAACACACCAAGGTTCGCACACCATGAGCAAGAAAGTCCTCATCGCCTCGATCATCGCCGCCTTCGGTCTCACCGGCACCGTCACCGCCGCCGAGCTGAACGTCTACTCCGCCCGCCACTACCAGACAGACGAAGAGCTCTACGGCAATTTCACCAAGCAGACCGGGATCAAGATCAACCGCATCGAGGCGAAGGAAGACGAACTGCTCGAGCGCATCCGCAACGAGGGCGCCAACAGTCCGGCCGACATCTTCGTCACCGTCGATGCCTCGCGCCTGGCGAAGGCCGACGAACTCGGCATCTTCCGGCCGGTGAAGTCCGCCGCGCTCGAGGCCCGCATCCCCGCCCACCTGCGCGCACCGAACTGGTTTTCCTACTCGACCCGCGCACGCGTGATCGTCTACAACCCGGACATGGTCAAGGCCGAGCAGGTGCAGACCTACGAGCAGCTCGCCGACCCCGCGCTCAAGGGCCAGGTGTGCACCCGCTCGGGCAGCCACCCCTACAACCTCTCGCTCGGCGCCGCCATGATCAAGCACAACGGCGCGGAAGCAACCGAGAACTGGGCCCGGGGCATCGTCGCCAACTTCGCACGCGCGCCCAAGGGCGGCGACACCGACCAGATCCGCGCCGTGGCCGCGGGCGAGTGCGGCGTGGCCATCGCCAACAGCTACTACCTCGCCCGCCTGATGAACTCGGACAAGCGCGAAGACCAGGCCGTGGTCGCGAAGATCAAGGCGGTGTGGCCGAACCAGGCGACCTGGGGCACCCACATCAACGTGTCCGGCGCCGGCATGCTCGAGCACGCGCCGAACAAGGAGGCCGCGGTCAAGTTCCTCGAGTATCTCGCCTCGGACCAGGCGCAGGAATACTTCGCCAACGGCAACAACGAATGGCCGGCGGTGCCGAGCGTGAAGGTGGACAACCCCGCGCTGAAGAAGCTCGGCGAGTTCAAGGCCGACACCCTGCCGATCGGCGAGCTCGCCGACACGGTGGCCGAGGCCCAGCGCATCTTCGACCGCGCCGGCTACCGCTGATCCGCAGCCCCTGCGGCGGCCCCCTCGCTGACGGGCTCGCCGCAGGGCGCACCGGCACTCGCCGGCGCCAGCACGACGCGGTTACGCCCGGCGTGCTTGGCCGCGTACAAGGCCTCGTCGGCGCGCGCATAGGCGGCCTCGTAGCCCTCGTCGGCCGCGTCCAGCATGGTCGCGCCGATGCTGACCGAATAGTGCAGCGCCCCCGAGTCGACGCTGGCCGGCGAATCCGCCACCACCCTGCGCAGCCGGTCCGCCGCCCGCACCGCGCCGAGCGCGTCGATGCTGGGAAGCAGGACCGCGAACTCCTCCCCGCCCAGGCGTGCGAACACGTCGGCCTCGCGCAACTGCGCGCTCACCGTCGCGGTGAAATGGCGCAGCACCTCGTCACCCGCGGCATGGCCGTGGGTGTCGTTGATGCGCTTGAAGAAGTCGAGATCCATCAGCAGCAGCGCTGCCGGCGCCTGGTTGCGGCGCACGCGTCCGAGTTCGCCGCGCACGACCTCGACGAAGTGGCGGCGATTCCATAGCCCGGTGAGCGGATCGCTGGTGGCCAGCTGCAGCAGGCTCTCCTCCATCGCCTTGCGCTGCGAGATGTCCTGGTGGATGCCGACCATGCGCAGCGCCTCCCCGCCCGCGCCGCGATCGAGTACGCGGCCCGCCGCGAGCACCCAGACCCAGTGCCCGCTCTTGTGCTTGAGGCGGTATTCCGCGCGATAGGCATCCTTGATGCCGCGCAGGTGCGGCTCGAGCGAGTCGCGGATGTCGTACCAGTCGTCCGGATGCACCAGGGACTCCCAGCTCGATACATTCGCCGGCAGCTCCTCCGCTGCATAGCCGAGCATCCTGCACCACATCGGGCTGAAATTCGCTCGCCCGCTCGGCACGTCCCAGTCCCAAAAACCGAGCTCGGCACCTTCGAGTGCGAGCATCAGGCGGCGTTCGCGCTCGGCGATCTGCTCGCGCACCCGGCGCCGTTCGGTGAAGTCCCGGCTGACGCGGATCTCGCCGAGCTGCACGCCGTCGAGGTCGAAATAGGGGGTGCGCAAGGTGTCGAGCAGACGTAGCGTTCCGTCCGCCGCCTCCAGCCACTCCTCGTGGTTCTCTGCGCAGCTCACGGTGTCCTGGCCGGCCCCGGCGAGCGGCAGCCGCCCCGCGAACACCTCGCCGTCGCTGCGCCCGACCAGGGCCGCCTCGCGGATCCCGTAGGCCTCGGCGAAGGCCTTGTTGCAGCCCAGGTAACGGCCTTCCCGATCGCGGAAGGCGATCAGGTCGGGCACCGAATCGATCAGCCCGCGCAGCAGCGCCCGCTCGGCCGCCAGCGTCCGCTGCGGCGCACGCACGCCGGACACGAACACCGCGCGATAGATCATCGCGAACGCCGCCACCTTGTAGGCGTGCCCGAGCACGTTGTAAAGGTCGGCGACCGCGGCATAACGCGCGAAATGCAGCTCGGCCAGCGCCATCGTCGCCGCGGCGGCGGCCAGCCAGCCAGCGGCGGATTCGCCGTCCGCCAGCGCGCGGCGCGCGAGCAAGATCGCGGCAGCAAGGTGCAGCAGCACGAGCCCACCCTCCAGCACGCTCTTTAACGGGGTTACGCCCTGCCCCTCGATGAAGGTCGCCGGCAAGACCTGCGGGTGCGCAAGGACGAGCCAGCTCCAGCCGAAGGCGACGCCGATCGCAGCGAGGACGGCCCAGGCCGCGGCGGATCCGCCGCCATCGCGCTCCGGCAGCACGGCATGGGCGAGCAGACCCAGCACACCGAGCAGACGCGCCATCAGCCAGAAGGCGATCGCCTTGTCCGCGCTGTTGGGCGTGAAGAAGGGCGGCATGCCCGGAAAGGACATCAGGTGGGCGAAATCGAGCAGCCCCACCGCGAGGCAGGCTGCGCCGAGCCAGACCAGCCGTGCCCCGCGCGCGCTGCGGCGCAGGTTCCAGCCAAGCGCGAACACCATCCCGGCGACCACGAGCGAGAAGATCTCCAGCCCTGAATGCAGCGGCAGGTAATCGCGCGCATCGGCGAACAGGCGCACCGGCGGCATGAAGACGCTGAGGACGAAGAGCACCCCGAGCAGGCCGGTGGCCTGCAGCGGACGACGGAAGCGGTGCAGCACCGAGGTCGCCAAGATCAACGCGCCTCGGGCACACCGCAGGAGCGTGGTTTGCCCCCCCAGCCGGAAGGCATGGTATGGACGACCCGGGCAGCTTGCCGAGCGCTGCACGGGACGAAGATTGAAGGACGCGGGGACATCGCGTAATTATGCATGATCGACCCGCGACCGCCGCCGCGGCAGCGCACCCCGCGTGCATTATTTCGCGTCGGCAGGCACCTCGCTCAGCCCTCCCGGCGGCGCACGCGCAGGATCTGGCGCGAAATCCAGAACATCGGCAGCAAGCCCACCGCCACGATGATCAGCGCCGCGGTCGAGGCTTCGGCCAGGCGCTCGTCGGCCGCAAGCGTGTGCGCCTGGGTGGCGAGGGTGTCGAAGTTGAAGGGTCGGATCACCAGCGTGGCGGGCAGCTCCTTCATGACATCGACGAACACCAGCAGGCCGGCGGTGAGCAGGCTACCGCGCAGCATCGGCATGTGCACCCGCCTCAGCGTCGCCCACTTGCCGAAGCCCAGGCTGCGCGAGGCGTCGTCCATGTTGGGGGTGATCTTGCCCAGGCTGGACTCGACCGTCTGCAGCGCCACTGCGAGGAAGCGCGCCAGGTACGCGTAGATCAGCGCGGCGATGCCGCCGGTGAGCAGCAGCCCGGGGTTCGTCCCCCACAACGCCTCCCAGCCCTGGGCCAGCCAGCGATCCACCCGGGTCAGCGGGATCAGCACGCCCACCGCGATCACCGAGCCGGGCACCGCGTAGCCCAGTCCGACGATGCGGTTGAGCACCTGCGGCAGGCGCGAGCGCGCCAAGCGTGCGGCGTAGGCGAGCAGCACTGCGAGCAGCACCGCCACCACCGCGGTGATCGCCGCGAGCACGAAGCTGTTGTGCGCCAGCTCGACGAAGCGCGCGCCGAACTGGGCATCGCCCTCAAGGAAGGCCATGCGCAGCAGCAGCGCCGCCGGCAGCAGGAAGCCGAGCAGCAGCGGCATGAAGCAGGCGAACGCGGCGAGCACACCGAGCGCCAGCGGCAGGCGCAGCCGCACCGGCATCGCCACCTGGCGCGAGGTGTTGTTGAAGCGCGCCCGCCCGCGCGACATGCGCTCCAGGGTCAGCACCAGGACCACGAAGGCGAGCAGCGCGGCCGACAGCTGCGCGGCGGCGATGCGGTCGCCGAGCGAGAACCAGGCGCGATAGATGCCGGTGGTGAAGGTCTGCACGCCGAAGTAGGACACGGTGCCGAAGTCGGCCAGCGTCTCCATCAGCGCCAGCGCGGTGCCGGCCACCACCGCCGGGCGCGCCAGCGGCAGGGAGACGCGGAAGAACGAGCCCCACGGACCCAGCCCGAGCGTGCGCCCGGCCTCGAGCATCCCGCCCGCACGCTCCAGGAAGGCGGTGCGCGCGATCATGTAGACATACGGGTAGAGCACGAACATGAACATCGCCACCGCGCCGCCGACGGTGCGCACGTCGGGGAACCAGTAGTCGCCGCGCCCCCATCCGAAGGTCTCGCGCAGCCAGCCCTGCACCGGGCCGACGAACTGGAGAAAATCGGTATACACGTAGGCCATCACATAGGCCGGCATCGCCAGCGGCAGCACCAGCGCCCACTCCAGGAAGCGCCGCCCGGGAAAGTCCAGCATCGTCGTCAGCCAGGCCGAGGTCACGCCGATCGACGACACCCCCAGGCCGACGCCGATGCATAGCACCACGGTGTTGAACACGAACTCGCCGAGCACCGTGTCGGCCAGGTGCGACCAGGTCGCCCCGGTGTCGCCGGCGAGCACGTTGGAGAACACCGACAGCACCGGCGCCGCGATCAGCGTGGCCACCACAACCGCCAGCACTGTCAGCGAAGAAAACCGAATGCGCATCGCGCCCTGCCCTGCCGTCGAATCCATGCCGTTCCCATGATTGCGCCCCGGCGCCGGAAATCGGCCCCCGCGAACTGAGCGAATTATAATTGATCGCATTTGGAACACCGGGGTGCAATAATTCCCCACGCCCATAGGCCCTCGACGACCGCGATGTCCCACCTCGACCTTTCCCGCATCGACCTCGCCTTCGGCAGCCACCTCGTGGTCCGCCAGCTCTCACTGCAGCTCGAGAAGGGCCGCATCGGCTGCCTGCTCGGGCCTTCCGGCTGCGGCAAGACCACGGTGCTGCGCTGCATCGCCGGCTTCGAACGGCTGGCGGCCGGCGAGATCCGCCTCGACGGCGAGGTCGTCAGCACGCCGCGCCACATGCTGCCGCCCGAGCGCCGGCGCATCGGCATGGTGTTCCAGGACTATGCGCTCTTCCCGCATCTCTCGGTGGCGGACAATATCGGCTTCGGCCTCCGGCGCGACAGCGCCGCCGTGCGCAACGCGCGGGTGGACGAGCTGCTCGCGCTGGTCGGCCTCGCCGGACAGGGCCGCAAGTATCCGCACGAGATGTCCGGCGGCCAGCAGCAGCGCGTCGCGCTCGCGCGTGCACTCGCTCCCAAGCCCAGCCTGCTGCTGCTCGACGAGCCCTTCTCCAATCTCGACGTCGAATTGCGCGAACGCCTGTCGTACGAGGTGCGCGAGATCATCAAGGCCGCCGACACCACCGCGATCCTGGTCACCCACGACCAGCACGAGGCCTTCGCAGTGGCCGACGAGATCGGCATCATGCACGAGGGTCGCATCCAGCAATGGGATACGCCCTACAACCTCTACCACCGCCCGGCCAACCGCTTCGTCGCCGACTTCATCGGCCAGGGTGCCTTCCTGCGCGGCAAGGTGCTCGACGATCACCGCGTGCAGATCGAGCTCGGCGTGCTCGACAGCACGCAGCCGCTGGTGTGCTGCGCCGACTGCGCCGGTTGCGTGCATGGCAGCCCGGTCGACGTGCTGCTGCGCCCAGACGACCTCGTGCACGACGACGCCAGCGCGCTGCGCGCCGAGGTGGTGCATAAGGCTTTCCGCGGCGCAGACATCCTGTACACCCTGCGCCTGGCGGGCGGCGCGCGCGTGCTCTCGCTGGTGCCCAGCCACCACAACCACGCCATCGGCGAGCGCATCGGCATCCGCCTCGACGTCGACCACGTCGTCACCTTCTCCGACGAGCGCGCCGACGAGTGCGCGCCCGCCCATCCCGCAGCGTCTCTGGCATGATCCCCTGGCTGGGCGCGGAGCCGGGCTTCCCCGCCGACGAGCGCGCTTTGCGCGAACCCAACGGGCTGCTCGCCGCCGGTGGCGCGCTCACCCCACCCTGGCTGCTCGCCGCCTACCGCCGCGGCATCTTCCCCTGGTTCAGCGAGGGCGAACCCATCCTGTGGTGGACACCCGACCCTCGCCTGGTGCTCGTGCCCGACGAATTCCACGTCAGCCATTCGCTGCGCAAGACCCTGCGCCGACGGCGCTTCGAGGTCAGGACGGACACCGCCTTCGCCGAGGTGCTGCTGGCCTGCGCCGCGGCGCGCGCCGGCGGCCCGGGCACCTGGATCACCCCCGCGATGCGCGCCGCCTACCAGCGCATGCACGAACTGGGCTGGGCGCACAGTGTCGAATGCTGGCGAGAGGGCCGGCTGGTGGGCGGACTCTACGGCATGGCGATCGGCCGCGTGTTCTTCGGCGAGTCGATGTTCGCGCGCGAGACCGACGCCTCCAAGGTGGCGCTCGCCCATCTCGCGCGGCTGCTCGCCGAACGCGGCTATGGCATGATCGACTGCCAGATGACCACCGCCCACCTGTGCTCGCTCGGGGCACGCGAGGTGCCGAGGGCGCGTTTCACCGCCGCCCTGCGCCAGTGGGCGCACGACGGCCCGGCGCCGCAGCGCTGGGCCGAGCGAACAATGCAGGACTTCGACTGGAACTGACGCAGGACGGCAAGTTGCACGACGGACGCGATGAAATCGGACTATCCCTACGCCCTCATCCAGTTCTACGCCACGGCGCCCTACGCATGCTCCTACCTGGCCGGGCGGAGCGCGCGCTCGCAGGTCGCCACCCCGGGCCATCTCATCGACCCGCAGGTCTATAGCGAACTCGTGCGCCGCGGCTTTCGCCGCAGCGGGGTGTTCACCTACCGCCCCTATTGCGACCACTGCCAGGCCTGCGTGCCGGTGCGCGTGCCGGTCGAGCGCTTCCAGCCCGACCGCAGCCAGCGCAGGACATGGGCTCGACATGCAGATCTGATCCCGATCGAGCGTCCCCTCGAATTCGTCGAGGAGCACTACCAGCTCTACCAGCGCTACCAGACCGCCCGCCACGCCGGCGGCGGCATGGACCTCGACAACCGCGAGCAGTACGCCCATTTCCTGCTGCAGAGCCATGTCGACACCCGCCTGGTGGAGTTCCGCAGCTATGGCAGCCTGCGCATGGTGAGCGTGATCGATCGCCTCACCGACGGCCTGTCGAGCGTCTACACCTTCTACGATCCCGACCAGCCGCGCAGCGCCTTCGGCACTTGGGGCGTGCTCTGGCAGATCGAGGCGTGCAGGGTGCTCGGACTGCCGCACGTGTACCTGGGCTACTGGATCGGCGAGAGCCCGAAGATGGCCTACAAGGCGCGCTTCCGCCCGCTCGAGGCGCTGATCGACGGCGACTGGCAGCCCTTTCCGGGCGATTTCGCCTGATCACGGCGCCCGGCGGTCGGGTCGACTCGCTACAATCTCGCGATGCTCTACGAACTCGCCCGCCCCCTCCTGTTCGCGCTCGACCCCGAGACCGCCCACAACCTCACCCTGCATGGCCTGCACTATGCCGGCAAGCTGCTGCCCGCCGCCGAGCCGGAGCCGGCGAGCGCGGTCGAGGTCATGGGCCTGCGCTTTCCCAACCGCGTCGGCCTCGCCGCCGGGCTCGACAAGAACGGCGAGGCGATCGACGGCCTCGCCCGCCTCGGTTTCGGCTTCCTCGAGATCGGCACGATCACGCCGCGCCCGCAGCCGGGCAACCCCCGCCCGCGCATGTTCCGCCTGCCCGAGGTGCGGGGCATCATCAATCGCATGGGCTTCAACAACCACGGCGTCGACGTCCTGCTCGCGCACGTGCGTGCGGCGAAGTACCGCGGCATCCTCGGCATAAACATCGGCAAGAACTTCGACACCCCGATCGAGCGTGCCGCCGACGACTACCTCGCCTGCCTGGAAAAAGTGTACGCCCTGGCGAGCTACGTCACGGTGAACATCTCCTCGCCCAACACCAAGAACCTGCGCCAGCTGCAGGGCGAATCCGAACTCGACGACCTCCTCGGCCGCCTCAAGGCGGCGCAGACCCGCCTCACCGAGCAACATGGGCGCTACGTCCCGCTCACCCTCAAGATCGCCCCCGACCTCGACGACGCGCAGGTGAGCAACATCGCCGACGCGCTGCGCCGCCACCGCATCGACGGCGTGATCGCCACCAATACCACGATCGCGCGCGACAAGGTGCAGGGCATCGCCCACGGCAACGAACAGGGCGGCCTGTCGGGCGCGCCGGTGTTCGAGGCTTCCACCGCCGTGGTGCGCAAGCTCGCGCACGCGCTCGCCGGCGAGTTGCCGATCATCGCCGCCGGAGGCGTGCTCGAGGGCGCACAGGCGCGCGCCAAGCTCGAGGCCGGCGCCGCTTTGGTTCAGCTCTACAGCGGACTCATCTACCGCGGCCCGGCACTGGTGCGCGAATGCGTGCGCGCCACCGCGGGGTGAGTCCTTCCCCGACCTCTTCCTTCACCCGGCGAGCAGCACGCCGCGCTCGTCCGCAGCGGCGCCCGTGCCGACCTTCCGACCCTCCGAGGAGCCCAAGATGACTCATCGCCGCCAGTTCGTCCTCTCCGCCGCCGCGCTTGCGGTCGCAGCCACCCTGCCCTTCGCCGCCCACGCCGCGGACGCCGCGAAGGTCGGCTTCGTCTATGTGAGCCCGATCGGCGATGCCGGCTGGACCTACCAGCACGACCTCGGTCGCAAGGAGCTCGAGAAGACGCTCGGCGGCAGGATCGAGACGCGCTACGTCGAGAACGTCGCGGAAGGTGCCGATGCCGAGCGCGTGATCCGCGAGTTCGCCGCCAGCGGCAGCAAGATCGTGTTCGCCACCAGCTTCGGCTACATGAACTACGTCGAGCGCGTCGCCCGCCAGTTCCCCAACGTCACCTTCCTGCACGCCACCGGCTACAAGTCGGCGAAGAACTTCGCGCCCTACAACGCGCGCTTCTACGAGGGCCGCTACCTCAACGGCGTGATCGCCGGCAAGATGACCAAGTCCAACGTCCTCGGCTACGTCGGCGCCTTCCCGATCCCCGAGGTGCTGCAGGGCATCAACGCGTTCACCCTGGGCGCGCGCAGCGTGAACCCGAACGTCGAGGTGCGGGTGATCTGGGCCAACAGCTGGTACGACCCGGGCAAGGAGCGCGAGGCGGCGATGACCCTGATCTCGCAGGGCGCCGACATGCTCACCCACCACACCGACTCCACCGCCACCGTCCAGGCCGCGGAAGAAAAGGGCGTGTACGCCTTCGGCTACCACTCCGACATGTCGAAGTACGCGCCCAAGTCCCAGCTCACCGCCACCACCCACCACTGGGGCGAGTTCTACGCCCGCACCGTCGACGCGGTGCTCGGGGGCACGTGGAAGCCGGAGGGCGTGTGGGGTGGCATGAAGGACGGCATGATCCGCCTCGCCCCGCTCAACCCGGCGATTCCGGCCGACGTGCAGGCCATGGTCAAGGAACTCCAGGGCCGCATCACCGCCGGCAGCCTGCATCCCTTCACCGGCCCGGTGCTCGACCAGGCCGGGAAGGAACGCCTCGCCGCCGGTGCGGTGATGGACGATGCCACCCTGGGCAGGATGGACTACTTCGTCCAGGGCGTCGGTTCGCGCCTGCCCACCGCCAAGTAAGCCTGCTTCCCCACCACGTCGGTTCCACCCGGCGACGAGACCGCCCCCGTGCGGAGCGGGCAGCCCCCCGCTCGCTTCACGGTGTGGGCGGGTCGGCGCGATCCGGGCGGTCCGCCCACGCCTCGTCGTCGGCCGGAAGGCCGTTGCGCAGGCAGGCCGAGATCCCGGTGGCGATCGCGTCGGCCATGCGCGCCTGGCGTTCGGGGTCGCGCAGCAACAGTTCCTCGTCGCGGTTTTTCAGGATGCCGGCTTCGAACAGCACTGCCGGCATGCGCGCGTGGCGCAGCACCGCCAGCCCGTCGTAGTGGTGCACCGCGTGCTCGCGGTCGGCGTAGCTGCGCCGGCGGCCGTTCTTGTGCGTGGGCTCGAAACCCATGCGCTGCAGGCGGGCGCCGATCGCACGCGCACACAGGATGCTCATGGCCGTATCGGGGTTGTCGCGCGAGACGAAGAGCGAATGCCCGGCGAACTCGTCGTTGTAGTCGAGCGCACGCCCCTCCCAGGTCCACGGGCGCAACTCGACGGCATTGACCGAGTCGTGATGCAGCGAGAGCAGGAAGGCCGCTCCGGCCTCGCCGGCGGCCTGCGGCCGCGCGCGCAGGCTCGCGATGCGGCCGTCGGCGTTGATGGTGCTCACCGCCCAGCCGCGCGCGTGCAGTGCATCGACCACATGCACGGAAAGATCGCGGTTGAACTCGAACTCGCTGCGGCCGCGCGCGCTCGTCGCCCCGGGCGCGTCCAGGGTGTGGCCGACGTCGACAGCCACCGGCCCTGGCCCCTCCCCGCCAGCCAGCGCCCCCCCCGCGATCGCCGCCAGCACGAGCGCAAGCAGCCCGTGGCGCGGCGCGCGCCGCCACGCATCCCCGGTCCGTGCGTGCCCCGAGGCCTGCAAAGACCCGCAAAGCGAGCGCCCATGCGGATGGAAAAGTTCCACTCGGGCTACATCTTGATTCAAATCATGGAGAGCGCGGGTGCCCGCCGTGACAATCCGCCCACCATCGGCATTGCCGTGGACAGTTGTACCCCTGACCCACGCGGGCGAACCGAGACCTTCCTGACAAAACGAGACAAGCGATGAGGAGTACTCCATGAGCGGTATTTTCACAAAATCGATGGCGCGGAACATCTTCTACGGGGGGACGACGTTCTTCTTCCTGTTGTTCCTGGCGCTCACCTTCGACACCGAGCGCGAGCTGCCCAACCGGGACAACCGCGCCGCCATCACCCCCGAGGTTGCCGCCGGCAAGCACATCTGGGAAACCCGCAACTGTCTGGGCTGCCACACGCTGCTCGGCGAGGGCGCCTACTTCGCTCCCGAACTCGGCAACGTCTACAAGCGCCGCGGCGGCGACTTCATCAAGGGCTGGATGCAGGCCATGCCCACCGGAGCCCCCGGCCGTCGCCAGATGCCGCAGTTCAACCTCACCGATGAAGAGCTCGACCAGCTGGTGGCCTTCCTGAAGTACACCTCGGAAATCAACACCGCCAACTGGCCGCCCAACATCGAGGGCTGATCGGAACTCTGGAGACCACAAGGGGATATCCATGCAATACAAATCACAAGCGGTCGCCATGCCCTACTTCATCGCGGCGATCGGTCTGTTCGTGGGGCAAATCATCTTCGGCCTGATTCTGGGCCTGCAGTACGTCGTCGGGGACTTCCTGTTCCCGGAGATTCCGTTCAACGTCGCGCGGATGGTTCACACCAACCTGCTGATCGTGTGGCTGCTGTTCGGCTTCATGGGTGCGGCCTACTACCTGATCCCGGAAGAGACCGAGACCGAACTCTTCAGCCCGAAGCTGGCGCTGGCGATGTTCTGGATCTTCCTGGTGGCCGGTGCGCTGACCATCGTGGGCTACCTGCTCGTGCCTTACAGCACGCTGGCGTCCATGACGGGCAACGACATCCTCGCCACCATGGGCCGGGAGTTCCTCGAGCAGCCGCTGTTGACCAAGATCGGCATCGTGATCGTCGCGCTCGCCTTCCTGTTCAACATCACGATGACCGTGCTCAAGGGCCGCAAGACCGTCATCAGCATCGTGCTGCTGCTCGGCTTGTGGGGTCTGGCGATCTTCTTCCTGTTCTCCTTCTACAACCCGGTCAACCTCGTCCGCGACAAGTTCTACTGGTGGTGGGTGGTTCACCTCTGGGTGGAAGGCGTGTGGGAACTGATCATGGCCGCGATGCTCGCCTTCGTGCTCATCAAGGTCACCGGTGTAGACCGTGAAGTGATCGAGAAGTGGCTGTACGTCATCATCACCCTGGCGCTCGTGACCGGCATCATCGGTACCGGCCACCACTACTTCTGGATCGGCACGCCGGAATACTGGCAGTGGTGGGGTTCGATCTTCTCCGCGCTGGAGCCGATCCCCTTCTTCGCCATGACCGTCTTCGCGTTCAACATGGTCAACCGTCGTCGTCGCGAGCACCCGAACAAGGCTGCCGTGCTGTGGGCGCTCGGTACCGGCGTGATGGCCTTCCTCGGCGCTGGCGTGTGGGGCTTCCTGCACACCCTGGCTCCGGTGAACTACTTCACCCACGGCTCGCAGATCACCGCCGCGCACGGTCACATGGCGTTCTACGGCGCCTACGTGATGGTCGTGATCACCATGATCAGCTATGCCATGCCGATCCTGCGCGGCCGCGCCGCCAACTCGACCAAGGCGCAAGTGCTGGAGATGTGGGCGTTCTGGCTGATGACCATCGCGATGGTCTTCATCACCCTGTTCCTGACCGCCGCCGGCATCCTGCAGGTCTGGCTGCAGCGCGTGTCCGACACCCCGATGTCCTTCATGGCCACCCAGGATCAGCTGATGCTGTTCTACTGGATGCGCGAATGGGCGGGCGTGATGTTCTTCATCGGCCTGCTGGCCTATCTCGCCAGCTTCTTCGTGAAGGGCGATGCCAAGGGGGTCGTGCACGGCTGAGCCCTGCCGACCGAAATGCGGTAACAAGCCTGGATCATCCAGGGTAAGGGGTTGGGGCGGCGCGAGCCGCCCCTCTTTTTTTGCGTGCCACGCTCGCAGCATGGAGCGGCCGCTAGAATGTCGGGCTTCGTCCGCGCCCGAACGGCACTCCGCTGCCACCGGATCCCCCCGGCGCGCGCGTCCCATCGCCTCCGCTCGCTCCCCTCCGCCCGTGCCCAACGCCTCCCTTCCGCCCTCCCCGCCGTCCCACGACGCACCTCCCGTCCTGCACCCGAGCGGCGTCGAGCGCCCCTTCCGCATCGCGATCAACGGCTACGGCCGCATCGGTCGTTGCTACCTGCGTGCCCTGCACGAAGCCGGCCTCGCCGAGCGCTACCGCATCGTCGCGATCAACGAGCCTGCGGACCTCGCCAGCATCGCCTACCTCACCCGCTTCGACTCGACCCATGGCAGGTTTCCGGGGGTGGTGGACCGCAGCGAGCGCGAGCTGATCGTGGACGGTCATGCGATCCACGTGAGCCACGCGAGCACCCCGGAAGAGGTCGACTGGACCGTGCTGGGGCTCGATCTCGTCGTCGAGTGCTCCGGACAGTACGGCGGACGCCGCGACTTGCAGCGCTTCATCGCTGCCGGCTGCCCGCGACTCCTGCTGTCGCACCCCGGCAACGGCGCCGAGGATGTGGATGTCACAGTGGTGTTCGGCATCAACGAGGACGAGCTGCGCGGCCCCGGGCGCCTGGTGTCTAACGCGTCGTGCACCACCAACGCCGTGGTCCCGGTGCTCGACTGCCTGCACCGCGAGATCGGCATCGAGCAGGCCCTGCTCACCACACTGCATTCGGCGATGAACGACCAGCCGCTGATCGACGGCTACCACCACGCCGACCTGCGCCGCACGCGCTCGGCGATGCAGTCGATCATCCCGGTGTCGACCGGTCTGGCGCGCGGCGTCGAACGCCTGCTGCCGGCGCTCGCCGGACGCGTCCAGGCGAAGGCGATCCGCGTGCCCACCCACAACGTCTCGGCGATCGACATGGTGCTGAGCTTCGGCCGCGAGGTCTCGGCCGAGGCCGTCAACCGCCTGCTGCGCGAGACCGCCGCCGGGCCGCAGCGTGGCCTGCTCGCGTGCTCCGACGAGGCGCACGCCTCGATCGACTTCAACCACGACCCGCACTCGGCGATCATCGACTGCAGCCAGACGCGCGCAGTCGGAGCGAAGATGCTCAACCTGGTGGTGTGGTTCGACAACGAATGGGGCTTCGCCAGCCGCATGGTCGACGTCACCCGGCGCTGGCTGGCGGCGGCGGGCTGAACACGAACGAATCCCAATTAACCACGATCAAGTTAAACCCGCGCCCTTCTGCCTAGACTGCGCCGCATGAATACCGTCACCACTCCGCCGAGTTCCCTGCCGGCCGGCGGACCGGCACAGGCGCACGGCCCCCGCCTTGCGGGCGACCTCGCGATCTGGTTCTTCATCCTCGCCGAGCTGCTCGCCTTCGGGGTCTTCTTCGCCGCCTACGCCTTCGCGCGCGCCAAAAACATCGAACTCTTCGCCGCCGAGCAGGCCGCACTCAACCGCAACGCGGGCGCGCTCAACACCGTGCTGCTGCTCACTGCGAGCTACTTCGTGGTGCGCGCCGTGCAGGCCGCCGAGGCCCAGGCCTCGCGACAGTGCGCCAACTGGCTGGGCGGCGCGATCCTCACCGGCCTCGGCTTCATCGTCGTCAAGCTGAGCGAGTACGCCGCAGCGTTCGAGCACAACATCAGCCTCTCGAGCAGCACCTTCCACATGTTCTACCTGTCGCTGACCTTCTTCCACTTCATGCATGTGATCCTGGGTCTGGTAATCCTGATCGCGATGTGGAACGGCGCGCGCCAGGGCCGCTACCGCCCGGGCGAGATGAACGGACTGGAGACCGGCGCCGCCTACTGGCACATGGTCGACCTGGTCTGGCTGATCCTCTTCCCGCTCGTCTACGTCATCCACTGAGGAGCCCGCCATGAGCGCACGCATGCACGGAACGCCCCGCGGCTCCACGATCCTGTTCGCCACCCTGATCCTCGCCACCGTCGCCACCTGGGGCATGGGCTCGCTCGGCGTGACCGGCACCTGGGGCGTCGCCATCCTCGCCGCGATCTCGTTCTGGAAGGGCGCGGTGGTCATCCTCGATTTCATGGCGCTGCGCCATGCACCGCTGCTCTGGCGCGCGATCACGATGGGCTGGATCATCGTCGTCTGGGCGCTGATCGCCATCGCCTACATCAAGGGACTCGCCCAATGAAGCCCGATACGCCCAACCTCGACATTCCCTTCTACCAACCCGCCGGCGACGAGGTGGACATCTTCCAGCACGCCTGGAAGAACCGCCTGCCCCTGCTGATCAAGGGCCCCACCGGCTGCGGCAAGACGCGCTTCGTCTCGCACATGGCCGCCCGCCTCGGCCTGCCCCTGTACACCGTGGCCTGCCACGACGACCTCACCGCCTCCGACCTGGTCGGCCGCCACCTGATCGGCGACGGCAAGACGATGTGGTGCGACGGCCCGCTCACCCGCGCGGTACGCGAAGGCGGCATCTGCTACCTCGACGAGGTGGTCGAGGCACGCAAGGACACCACCGTGGTGCTGCACCCGCTCGCCGACGACCGTCGCGTGCTGCCGATCGACCGCACCGGCGAGCTCCTCGAGGCGCCACCCTCCTTCATGCTGGTGGTGTCCTACAACCCCGGCTACCAGAACCTGCTCAAGGGCATGAAGCCTTCGACCCGCCAGCGCTTCGTCAGCCTGCGCTTCGACTTCCCGCGCCCCGAGCAGGAAGAGGCGGTGCTGATCGGCGAGACCGCCTGCGCACCGGACCTGGCCAAGCGCCTGGTTGCCATCGCCAACGCGCTGCGCGCGCTCAAGGACCGCGACCTGGAAGAGGCCGCGAGCACCCGCCTGCTCGTGTATACCGCCCTGCTCGTCAAGGACGGCATGGACCCGGTCGCCGCCAGCCGGGTCGGCATCGTCGAGAGCCTGACCGACGACGCCGACGTCGCCGAGGGACTGATGGAGGTGGTCGCCGCCACCTTCGGCCGCTGAAGGCCGGGACATCGAGATGGAAATCAAGCGCGCCGATCCGCTCCGCCACGTCATGCCCGGCCCGCGCCTGGCGGTCGTCGCCGAGGCGCTGTTCCTGATCAACCTGATGCTCCTGCCCGGGCTGGCATTCCTCGCGCTGATGGTGCTGTGGTACCTGCATCGCGGGCACCCCGATCCGCTGGTGCGCAATCACCTGCGCCAGACCGGGTGGACCTGCATCTGGGGCGGGCTGCTGCTGGTCGTGATCAGCGTCGCGATCTTCCTGCTCGGCGGCTTCGACAATCCGTGGACCTGGGTGATCGGGGTGCTCTATTTCACCTTCGTCCACTCGAGCCTGATCCTGCTCGGCGTGATGGGCCTGTCGCGCGCGATCAACGGCCGCAGCTGGCGCTTCCCGGTGTTCGGACCGCGCGAGCCCTCCTGAGCCGGCCGGTGACCACGATGAACACCGGAGCCCCTGCGCGCAAACCGCAGCGCGTCATCCCGATCGCGACCGCCCCTGCGGGCGATGCGGCCGCCGCCGCGGCGATGCAGCGCCGCCGGCGTGCGTTCCAGGCCGGCTTCTTCGCGCTCTTCGTGCTCGCGCCGGTATTCGATCTCTTCCGCTACGACCTCGACGCCGACCACGCCTGGCTGCTCGGCATGGAATGGCGGCTCGGCCTCGACCCCTTCCTCGCCGGCCAGGCGAGCGCACTCGAGGCGGCCGGGAGCATCATCCTGAATCTCTTCGTGCCCCTGCTCGCGCTCGCCGCGCTGGTCATCGGCGCGGCGTGGAAGTGGGGACGGCTGTACTGCGGCTGGCTGTGCCCGCACTTCTCGGTGGTGGAGTCGATCAACCGGCTGATGGCGCGCGCTTCGGGCAAGGCCTCGGTATGGGACCGCCACCTGCTGCCGGCGTGGAAGCCCGACGGCCGCCCCGCGCGGGTGGACGCGCGCTGGTGGGGCGTCGTCGTGCCGGCGGCGGTGGGCTTCGCCTTCCTGTGGGCGGTGGTGCTGCTCACCTACCTGCTGCCGCCCGCGCAGGTGTACGGCAACCTCTTCGCCGGCGAGCTCACGCGCAACCAGGCGATCTTCCTCACCGCGGCCACGGTGGTGCTGAGCCTCGAGTTCCTCTTCGCACGTCACCTGTTCTGCCGCTTCGTGTGCGCCGTCGGGCTGTTCCAGAGCCTGGCCTGGATGGGCAACCGCGACGCGCTGGTGGTCGGCTTCGAGCGCGAGCGCGCGAGCGATTGCTCGAACTGCCTGCCCGACCGCCAGTCCGCCTGCGACGCCGCCTGCCCGATGCGGCTGCGCCCGCGCAACATCAAGCGCCACATGTTCACCTGCACCCAGTGCCGCCAATGCGTCGACGCCTGCGCGACCACCCAGCACGCCAACCCGCAGGGGCCGCTGCTGTCCTGGGTGGCCGGCGAGGCGGCGCGCCAGAACGAGGCCGGGTTCCGCGCACTCAAGGATCGCTGACGCCATGGAAGAAACCGTAGGCCTGCTCTGGCACCGCCTCATCACCCGCGCCGCCGGCGGACACTTCCCCAAGGCGGCGGTCCGCCTGCGCGACATCGAGAAGACCGCGGGCGTGTTCTTCCGCGCCCTCGGCGGCGACCCCGGCCTGCGCCTGGCGGCCGCCACCACCGACGAGCATGGCGCGCGGCGCAGCCTGCTGCAGCGCATCGCCGGCGCCGACGAACGCGTCGCGCGCGCGCGCATGGACGTGTCCACGCTGCGCCTGCCGCCCGAGCTCGACGTGCTGCCCGAGCGCGGCCTCAACCGCGACCTCTACCTCTGGCTCGCCGCCGTGGCCGCCGCGCCCCCCGCGGAGGATGGCGACGGCCACCCCGCGCTCGGCCCCGTGCCCGACGAGCCGATCGACGAGGCCGCCACCCGCGAGCTGCGCGAGAACCAGGCCGCCACCCTGCGCGCCCTGGCGCGCTGGCCGGGCATCCAGGCACGCTACCGCCGCCTGGTCGACGCGATGATCGCCCAGCGCCCCAGGCTCGACAAGCTGCCGCCCGCCGAGGCCGAACGCGAGAAGCTGATCCGCCTCGCCCTGCACGCCCCCGGCAGCGTCGCCGCCCTGCCCCGCCTGCCCGCCAAGGCGCGCGCCACCCAGCCCGTGCTGCTGTGGCTGAGCGAGTTCCACGCCAGCGCCGCGGGCGGCAGCGGCGGCG
>NZ_AMXD01000033.1 GCF_000310185.1 Thauera aminoaromatica S2
CCGGGTCGGCGACCAGCGCCAGCGCCTCGCGCATGCCGGCCTCCGCATCCCGCGCGCGCACCGCGGCACCGGCGCGCTCGGCGTCCTCGG
Source organism: Thauera aminoaromatica S2 (assembly GCF_000310185.1). Lineage (GTDB taxonomy): Bacteria > Pseudomonadota > Gammaproteobacteria > Burkholderiales > Rhodocyclaceae > Thauera > Thauera aminoaromatica. The sequence continues at coordinate 91 of NZ_AMXD01000033.1, forward strand.
CCACCGCCTGGAAATTGAAGGTGTGCGGGCCGATCACCACCGCGGTGCCGACCGCGCAGGCCTCGATCAGGTTCTGCCCGCCGAAGGCCAGCCAGCTGCCGCCGATCAGGGCGACGTCGGCGGCGGCGTAGTAGGCGAACATCTCGCCCATCGAGTCGCCGAGCAGCACGCGCGTGTCCGCACGCACCGCGTCGTCCGCGCTGCGCCGCTGCAGCGCGAGGCCGCGGGCGCTGGCGAGCGCGGCGACCTCGTCGAAGCGCTGCGGGTGGCGCGGCACCAGCAGCAGCAAGGCCGCGGGCGGCGCCAGGCGGGCGAAGGCGTCGAGCAGCAGGGCCTCCTCTCCCTCGCGGGTGCTCGCGGCGAGCAGCACCGGGCGCGCGCCGATGCGTTCGCGCAGGCTGCGGCCGAGCGCCAGCAGCGGCGCCGGCGGGGCGATGTCGAACTTGAGGTTGCCGGTGACCGTGACTCGGCGCGCGCCGAGTTGGGCGAGGCGGGCGGCGTCGGCGGCGGTCTGCGCGCCGATCGCCGCGAGTGCCTTCAGGGTGAGCGCGGTGAGCGCGGGCAGGCGGGCGTAGCGACGCGCCGAGCGCTCCGACAGACGGGCGTTGGCGAGCATCACCGGAATGCGGCGGCGTCGGCAGGCGGCGAGGAGGTTGGGCCACAGCTCGGTCTCCATCACCACTCCGAACAGCGGGCGGAAGTGGCGCAGGAAGGCGTGGGCGAAGCAGCCGAGGTCGTAGGGCAGGTAGGCGCGCAGCACACGCGGCTCGTCGCGGAAGAGGGTTTTCGAGGTGTCGCGACCGGTCGGCGTCATGTGGGTGAGCAGCACCGAGTGCTCCGGCCATTCGGCGAGCAGGGCGCGCACCAGCGGTTCGGCGGCGCGGGTCTCGCCCACGGAGACCGCGTGCACCCAGATCACCCCCACCGGCGCGCGCGTCCGGTAGCGCCCGAAGCGCTCGCCGACGTGGCGCAGATAGGCGGGCTGGTGGCGCGCCCGCCAGGCCAGGCGCAGCAGCACCAGGGGCAGGGCGAGGATCCACAGCAAGGTGTAGGGCAGGCGGGTCAGCATCGGGTGGAAGGGCAGGACGACCGCCGCAGTATAAGCAAGGACGCCGGCCGCGGTCCTGCGCGCGATGAAGGAAACCGTTCACACTGTGCGCTGGCGTGGGCATGCGATAATTTGTCCAATCCATCGCCCAGCCAATTTCCTCCATGAAGATCCTCGTCACCGGCGCTGCCGGTTTTATCGGCATGCACACCACGCTGCGCCTGCTCGCGCGCGGCGACGAGGTGGTCGGCCTCGACAACCTGAACGACTACTACGACCCCACCCTCAAGGAGGCGCGCCTTGCCCGGCTGCAGCCGCACGCGGGCTTCCGCTTCGTGAAGATGGACGTGGCCGACCGCGCCGGCATGGAGGCCTTGTTCGCCGCCGAGAAGTTCGACCGCGTCATCCACCTCGCCGCCCAGGCCGGGGTGCGCTATTCGCTGCAGAACCCGCACGCCTATGTCGACAGCAACCTGGTCGGGTTCATGAACATCCTCGAGGGCTGCCGCCACGCGAAGGTGCAGCACCTGGTCTATGCGTCGAGCTCCAGCGTGTATGGCGGCAACACGAAGATGCCGTTCTCGGAGAGCGACAGCGTCGACCACCCGGTGAGCATCTACGCGGCGACCAAGAAGGCCAACGAGCTGATGGCGCACACCTATAGCCACCTCTACGGCCTGCCCACCACCGGACTGCGCTTCTTCACCGTGTATGGCCCCTGGGGCCGCCCGGACATGGCGCTGTTCCTGTTCACCAAGGCGATCCTGGAAGGGCGTCCGATCGATGTCTTCAACCACGGCCGCATGCGGCGAGACTTCACCTATGTCGACGACATCGTCGAGGGGGTGATCCGCACCCTTGACCGCATCGCCGAACCCGATCCCGCCTTCGATCCGATGCAGCCGAACCCGGGCACCGGCAGCGCACCCTACCGTGTGTTCAATATCGGCAACCATGACCCGGTCGAACTGATGGAGTTCGTCGCCGCGATCGAGGATGCGCTCGGCACCACCGCGCAGAAGAACTTCCTGCCGCTGCAGGACGGCGACGTCCCGGCCACCTACGCCGACACCGCCGCGCTGAACGCGTGGACCGGCTTCGCCCCGGCGACCAGCGTGCGCGAGGGCGTCGGCCGCTTCATCGCCTGGTACCGGGAGTACTACCGGGTCTGATCCGCCCGGGGCGGCCCGGCGCGACGGCCGCCCCCGATCTACAACCTTCCATGCGCTGCGGCCCGCCGGCCGGCAGCGGCAGGAATCGATGGCCAACTACGCAATCGGCGACATCCAGGGCTGCTACGCCCCGCTGGACCGCATGCTCGACCGCATCGCCTTCGATCCCGCGGTCGACCGGCTGTGGATCGTCGGCGACCTCGTCAATCGGGGACCCGAATCCCTGCGTGTGCTGCGTTTCCTGCGCGGGCTGGGCGATGCTGCGAGCATCGTGCTCGGCAACCACGACCTCTACCTGCTGATGGTCGCCGCCGGCTACAAGCGGCGCGACAGCGACGACACGCTGTTCCAGGTGCTCGAGGCGGACGACCGCGACGAGTTGCTGGAGTGGCTGAGCTTCCAGCCCCTGATGCGGGTCCATGGCGACCACGTGCTGGTGCATGCCGGCCTCTTGCCCGGGTGGACGGTGACGCGCGCGCAGGCGCTCGCCGCCGAGGTGGGTGCGGTGCTGGCCGGGCCGAAGTCGCGCGAGTTCCTGCTCCACCTCGCGGGCAACCGCCCGGATCGCTGGTCGGACGGGCTCAAGGGCTGGGACCGTCTGCGCGTGATCGTCAATGCCATGACGCGCCTGCGCTTCTGTACCGCGCAGGGGCGCATGGACCTGAGTGCCAAGGGCGCGCCGCACAAGGCGCCGTCGGGCATGCTGCCGTGGTTCCGCGTGCCCGACCGTTTCAGCCGTACCCATACGATCGTCTGCGGGCACTGGTCGGCGCTCGGCTTCTACCGCGAGCCGGGGCTGATCGCGCTCGATTCGGGCTGCGTGTGGGGCGGCAAGCTGACCGCGCTGCGCATCGAGGACGACGCGGTGTTCCAGGTCCCGGGCTGAGCCTGCGGCGGTGGTCTCAGGTCTGCGCGTCGAGCGCGACGCCGATGGCGGTGGCGATCTCGCCGCGCGTGCGTGCAGCCAGCGTGCGCCGGTCCGCTCCGTCGGCGGTGGCGATCGGCGCTGCCACCGTGATGCGCGCGATCGTGCGCGGCGCGGCGATGATGTTGGCGATGCACTCGCCCAGGCTGAGCTCGCCATCGTAGGCGGGCGCGCGGCTGAAGCGGTCGTCCGGCGTGCGGTATTGCAGCGCGAGGGGCTGCACCGGATGGCCGCAGGCGATCGCCGGCTGCAGCAGCGCGGCGTGGAAGTGCAGCAGGGTCGCGCCGTCGGTGGTCGTGCCCTCGGGGAAGATGGCGACGTTGCACCCGGCGTCGAGCAGCGCGGCGGTTTCCTCGTTGATGATGCGGGCGTGGCCACGGCTGCCGCGACGCAGGAAGATGGTGTCGTTCTTCGCCGCCAGCCAGCCGATCACCGGCCAGGCGCGCACCTCGGACTTGGAGACGAAGGCGGCGGGGGCGAGCGCGTTGATCGCGAAGATGTCCACCCAGGAGACGTGGTTGGCAACCAGCATGCAACCGGGTGCGATTGCCTCGCCGCGGTGCTCGAGGCGCATCCCGAGCACCCGCAGCAGCCCCTGAGACCAGCGCTGGCGCAGGGCCTCGCGAGTGTCGCGGCCGGTGAGCGGATAGATCGTCGCGATCGTCAGCACCCCCTGCAGTAGGTGCAGGGCGAGCCGGGTCCAGCGCGTCGCGCGCAGCAGCCCACCAGCGCGCGCCTCGCTCGCCGCGGCCGCGCGGGTGGCTGCTCCGGACGCGGAGGCTGGTGGCGCGGTGCCGGCACCGGCATGCATGGCGCGATCCTGCACGAGGTCGGGGTGGCGGGGGGCGTTCAGTCCTTGCGTCCCATGAAGTGGCGGGCGTAGCGCCCATCCACGCGGCCGATCGGCATCAGGATGGGCAGGTCCGCGGTGTTGAAGTCGGGGTCCCATGCCGGCTCGCCGCAGACCCAGGCTCCCGCGCGCAGGTAGCCCTTGATCAGCGGTGGCGCCTCGGCGTCGAGGTCGCCGCGCAGGCTCGAGAGCGGCAGCGGGCAGCGCGGAAAGACGTGGTACTCGAGCGGGGCGAGGTGTTTTTCGCGCAGACGATTATACAGGCTGGCCGCGGCGTGCCCGCCGTCGGCCATGCTTACCGAGGCGCAGCCGATCAGGTATTCGTAGCCGTTCTCCTGCATGTAGCGCGCGAGCCCCGACCACAGCAGCGCGATCACCGCGCCGCTGCGGTAGTCGGCGTCGATGCAAGAGCGCCCGATCTCCACCAGCTGGCCGCGCAGGTGCTGCAGGCGGGTGAGGTCGAATTCGTTCTCGGAGTAGTAGCCGCCCACCCGGCGTGCGGCGGAGGGCGACAGGATGCGATAGGTGCCGACGATGCGGCCGGCATCCTCGTCGCGCACGATCAGGTGCTCGCAGAAGGGATCGTAGAGGTCGCGGTCGACGCCCGGACTGCGTGTGGGCAGGCGGGCCCCCATCTCCTCGGCGAAGACCCGGTAGCGCAGCTTCTGCGCCTCGAGGATCTCGGTCTCGCTGCTGGCGAGGCCGACGTGCAGGTTGCGCGTCTTGCGCGCGGCGGTTTGCTGGCGGGGCTGGAGGTGCTGGAGCATGGCCTGTGTCCGTCCTGTTGGGTGCGGACCATTCTCGAAACCCGTCGTTGCGACGCGGTGACGTGCTGGTTACGATGCGATGACGCACATCCGGCCCCAGGAGAACTTCGCATGCAGTGCACGACCCCGCCCGACCACGACCCCGACTGCGTGTTCTGCCGCATCGCGCGCGGCGAACTGCCGTCGTCCAAGGTGTATGAGGACGCCGACACGCTCGCCATCATGGACATCCAGTCGGTCAATCCCGGCCACATGCTGGTGCTGGTCAAGCCGCACCGCGCGAACATCTACGCGCTCGACGACTCCCTCGCCGGCGCGGCCTTCCGCACGGCGGCGCGGGTCGCCCGCGTGGCGAAGAAGGTGACCGGCTGCGAGGGAGTGACGCTGCTCCAGGCCAACGAGAAGGCGGGGGCGCAGACCGTGTTCCACTTCCATCTCCACGTGCTGCCGCGCTGGGAAGGCGACGGCATGGCGCTGGCCTGGCCGGTGAAGAACCCGCCGCGCGAGGCGCTCGAGGCGATGGCGGCGAAGCTGCGCGAGGCGCTCGCCGATCAGGACTGAAGACCTGGCCGCGGCTCCGGCGGCGGCAGGGGAAGGCGGAGGGGCCGCGTATAATCCGGCTTCCGCCCACCCTCCGCCTGCCTGCCTTCCATGTCCATCCTCGTCTGCGGATCGGTCGCCTACGACTCGATCATGGTCTTCCACGACCGCTTCCGGAATCACATCCTCCCCGAGCAGATCCATATCCTCAACGTCTCCTTCCTGGTGCCCGACCTGCGCCGGGAGTTCGGCGGCTGTGCCGGCAACATCGCCTACGGGCTCAAGCTGCTCGGCAGCGATCCGCTGATCGTCGCCACCGTCGGCGAGGACGCCGGCCCGTATCGTGCGCGCCTGCGCGCGCTCGGGCTGCGCGAGGACTTCGTGCGCGAGGTGCCGGGCACCTTCACCGCGCAGGCCTTCATCACCACCGACCTCGACGACAACCAGATCACCGCCTTCCATCCGGGGGCGATGTTCCACTCGCACCTGAACGACGTGCGCACCGCGGCCGGTGCGACGCTGGGCATCGTCTCGCCCGACGGCGCCGACGGCATGCTGCGCCACGCCGACGGCTTCGCCGCGGCCGGGGTGCCCTTCGTGTTCGATCCGGGCCAGGCCCTGCCCATCCTCGGTAGCGAAGCGTTACTGAAATGCCTGCAACAGGCGCGCTACTGTACGGTCAATGACTACGAGGCCCGGCTGATGTGCGAGAAGACCGGGCGCAGCGAGGCCGAACTCGCGCGCGAGGTCGAGGCGCTGGTGGTGACGCTGGGTGCGGAAGGTTCGCGCGTGCATTGGCGCGGCGAGGTGTTCGAGGTGCCGGCGGTGAGGGCGGACGCGATCGTCGATCCGACCGGTTGCGGCGACGCCTACCGTGCCGGCCTGCTGCACGGTATCGCCGCGGGCTGGGACCTGCGCAGGAGCGCGCGCCTGGCCGCGGTCATGGGCGCGCTCAAGATCGCCCAGCGTGGCGGACAGAACTACGCGCCCTCGCGTGCAGACGTCGGGGCGCGTTATCGCGAGGCTTTCGGAGAGGATCTATGGTGAATCGAAGCGGGATGAAGTGGCGCGCCCTGGCCGGCGCGATGATCGCGGCGCTGGCGGTGGGCGGCTGCGCCCAGGGACTGGGGGGGGGCACGTATGCGCGCACCGAGGCGCGGCGCGCGATGACGGTGCAGTTCGGCACCATCGAGGCGGTACGCGCGGTGCAGCTCGAGGGAACGAAGACGCCGATCGGCTCGGTCGCGGGCGCGGCCATCGGCGGTATCGCCGGCAACACGGTCGGCGGCGGACGTGGCCAGGCCGTGGCCACCGTCATCGGCGCGGTGGCCGGTGGGCTTGCCGGCTCTGCGGTGGAGGAAGGCGCGACCCGGCAAGCGGGCGTGGAAGTCACCGTGCGTCTGGACAATGACCAGTTTCTCGCCGTGGTGCAGGCCGACGAGGGCGAAGGCTTCCGCCCCGGTGAGCGCGTCCGCGTGCTGCGCGACGCCGGCACCACCCGCGTCTCGCGCTGAGAAGGATGCCAGGCGCGAGCCCGGCGCATGCGGGGTCGAGCGCGTTCGCTCCCGCTCCTCACCCCTGATGCCTTACGCCTCACTCCTCACGGATAGAATGCATAGATCCGGTATCCCGTCGGTGCCAGCGCCGGTGCGGCGAAGGGAATGCGCAACTCGATCGCGCTGCGTGCCATGAAGGCTTCGTGCGGCTGGCTCGGTGGCAGCCAGTCGGTGGATGGCAGCACGCGGCGCGAGATCGGGTTGTCGCCGGCGTCGGTGAGGGTGAGTTCCAGATGCGGCCACTGCTGCGGATAGTCCGCGCGGTTGTTGAGCGTGGCTTGCAGCAGGTAGTAGCCGGGCCGCCCGGGTTCGGCCTGCAGGTCGGAGGCCTCGATCGCGATGTGTTCCGCATCGCGCGGATAGGGCACGCCGCAGCCGAAGCGCGCGCAGGCCTCGCTCAGGACGGGGCGCAGGCCGGGGAGGGCGCGCGCCAGCTCCATGCGATACAGATAGGTGGCCTGCGCCGCGAGCAGCGCGGACAAGCCGACCGCGAGCAGCATCGCGAGCGCGCGTACGAGCGGGTGGGTTTCCTTGCGCGGGCGTCCGTAGTTGGCGTCGAGGCGGGCGAGGTCGGGCTCGTGAGGCGAGGCGGGTTGTTCATCCTCGTGTGCAGGGATGGAGGCGGGTTCCGGTGCGGCCCGCGCGGATTCGCGCACGGGGGTGGAGAGCCCGGGGATTGCGGTGGCCGGATCGTCGTCGAAGGGCGGCGGTGGCGTGTAGGAGATCGTCGGTGCGAAGGGCCCGGGCGCGGCGAGGTCCCTGCCGCGAGCAGGCGTTCCGCCCTCGTCCTCGTCGATCGGCAGGCCTCGCCGGGCGCTGCGCAAGACTTCCGGAAAGGGCTGGGCCGCTGCGGCGCCCTCGTCGAAGGCGGGGGCCGTGCCGGTCTGCCCGTCGTCCATCGCGGTGCCGCGCAGCGCGGGCTTGTGCGCGGGCGCGAGCCAGTCCTCGTAGTCGTCGAGACCCGGCTCGGGCAGCGGCGCCCGGATCGGCGGCGAGGGGGCAACCTCGGGGATGTCGAAGTCGAGCAGCGGTTCGGGGCGTGCTTCATACACCGGTCTCGCCGCGGGGGGTGGGGGCGCCGCTGTGGTCGCGGCGCCGTCGTCGCGAACCTCGACCGTGTGCTCGAGCGCGTTGAAGGGGTGGAAGCAATGCCCGCAGCGGACCTCGCCGCCCCGTGCGTGAAGCTGCTCCGGGCGCAGCCGGAACACCGTCTGGCAGGCGGGGCAGCGGGTGATCATCATGGCCCGGGGCGCCGTCCCTCGAGGCGGATCCAGCCTTCGTGCGCCGCGCCCACGTGCAGTGCGATGTGCGGTGCCCAGGCCTCCACGACCTGCGCGGCCTGGGTCTCGAGCACGCCCGACAGCGCCACCCGGCCGCCCGGAGCGACCCGCGCCGAAATCGCCGGGGCGAGCACGCACAGCGGGTTGGTGAGGATGTTGGCGACGACCAGATCGAAGGTGTCGCCGACCGGCACGGCAGAGTGCTGCAGGCGCACGGCCGCGTGGTTGCGCGCGGCGTTGTCGCGCGCGGCCTCGACCGCCTTCTCGTCGATGTCGATGCCGAGCACCGCGCCGGCGCCGAGCTTGGCCGCGGCGATGCCGAGGATGCCCGAGCCGCAGCCGTAGTCGAGCACGCTGCAGCCGGGCGTGACCACCTCGCACAGCCACTCCAGGCAGAGCCGGGTGGTGGGGTGGGAGCCGGTGCCGAAGGCCATGCCGGGGTCGAGCTCGATGTTGATCGCGTCGGCGTCGGGCGCCTCGTGCCAGGACGGCACGATCCACAGCCGGTCGGTGATGCGGATGGGATCGAACTGGCTCTGGGTGAGCTGCACCCAGTTCTGCTCGGCTACCGTCTCGGTGGAGAACGGGGGGACGGCGTCGAAACCCGCCGCGCGGGCGGCTTCGGCGAGCATCGCGCCGAGCTCGGCCGGATCGGCCGCACCGTCGAACAGCGCGATCACCCGGCTGTGGTCCCACAGCGCGGTGGGCAGATGGCCGGGCTCGCCGAACTGCGGGCGCTCCGCCTCGGTGCCGGCGTCGGCGTCCTCGATCGAGACAGAGAGCGCGCCGGCCTCCATCAGTGCGTCGGAGAGCGCCTCGGCCTTGTCGGCCTCGGCCTGCAGGGTCACCGAGATCCACATCTCGTGTCAGTCCTGCACTTCGTTGCGGTGGGTGAGCTTGTGCTCGAGGTAATGGATGCTGGTGCAGCCCTCGTTGAAGCGCGGGTCGAGCATCAGGGTCTGGTGCAGCGGGATGTTGGTCTTGATGCCCTCGACCATCATCTCGGAGAGCGCGATGCGCATGCGACGGATCGCCTGCTCGCGAGTGTCGCCGTATGCGATCAGCTTGCCGATCATCGAGTCGTAGTGGGGCGGCACGGTGTAGCCGTTGTAAACGTGCGAATCGACCCGGATCCCCGGCCCACCTGGCGTATGCCAGTTGGTGATGCGACCGGGCGAGGGCGTGAACTTGAACGGATCCTCGGCGTTGATCCGGCACTCGATCGCGTGGCCGCGGAACTCGATGTCGCGCTGACGGAACCAGAGCTTCTCGCCGGCGGCGATGCGGATCTGCGCCTGCACGATGTCGATGCCGGTGATCAGTTCGGTCACCGGATGCTCCACCTGCACCCGCGTGTTCATCTCGATGAAGTAGAACTCGCCGTTCTCGTAGAGGAACTCGAAGGTGCCGGCGCCGCGGTAGCCGATCTTGCGGCAGGCTTCCGCGCAACGTTCGCCGACCTTGGCGATCGTCTTGCGGTCGATGCCGGGGGCCGGCGCTTCCTCGATCACCTTCTGGTGGCGGCGCTGCATGGAGCAGTCGCGTTCGCCGAGATAGACCGCGTTGCCGTGCTGGTCGGCAAGGATCTGGATCTCGACGTGGCGCGGATTCTCGAGGAACTTCTCCATGTATACGACGGGGTTGCCGAAGGCCGCCTGGGCCTCGGCGCGGGTGGTGGTGACGGCGTTGAGCAGCGCGGCCTCGGTGTGCACCACGCGCATGCCGCGCCCGCCGCCGCCGCCGGCGGCCTTGATGATCACCGGGTAGCCGACCGCGCGTGCGATCTTGACGATCTCCTTCGGATCCTCGGGCAGTGCGCCGTCCGAACCCGGCACGCAGGGCACGCCGGCGGCCTTCATCGCATCCTTGGCAGAGACCTTGTCGCCCATCAGGCGGATGGTCTCGGGGCGTGGGCCGATGAAGACGAAGCCCGACTGCTCGACGCGCTCGCCGAAGTCGGCGTTCTCGGAGAGGAAGCCGTAGCCGGGGTGGATGGCCTCGGCGTCGGTGACCTCGGCGGCAGAGATGATGGCCGGCACGTTGAGGTAGCTCTGCGCAGAGGGCGGCGGGCCGATGCAAACGGACTCGTCGGCCAGTCGCACGTACTTGGCGTGGGTGTCGGCCTCGGAGTGGACCGCGACCGTCTTGATGCCGAGTTCGCGGCAGGCGCGCAGGATGCGCAGGGCGATTTCCCCGCGGTTGGCGATCAGGATCTTCTCGAACATGGCGGACTCAGCCGATCACGAACAGGGGCTGGCCGTATTCGACGGGCTCACCGTTCTCGACCAGGATGGCCTTGACGACGCCGCTGGCGTCGGCCTCGATCTCGTTCATCAGCTTCATCGCCTCGATGATGCACAGGCGGTCGCCGGTGGCGATCTTCTGGCCGAGTTCGACCAGCGGCTTCGCGCCCGGGGCCCCGGCGCGATAGAAGGTCCCGACCATGGGCGACTTGACCACGTGACCGTCGGGCAACTCGTCTTCTGCATCGGTCAGGGCGGGGGAGGCGACGACGGCCGCCGGTGCGGCTGCGGGTGCGGGGGGGACCTGGGCATAGTAGGTTGCCGGAGGTGCGCTGGTGTGCTTGGCGATGCGTACCTTTTCCTCGCCTTCGGTCACCTCGAGCTCCGAGATGCCGGACTCCTGGACGAGATCGATGAGTTTCTTGAGCTTGCGCAGATCCATGGTGTTCTCCGGACGGGACCGCGATCGCCTCGACGGGCGCCACGATCGGGATGATTCAGTGTTCGGGTTTCGCGCACACGCCGAGGCCGCCGCGGTCGGGCGGCGGACTGGTGCGGAAACGTTTCGTGCTGAGGGGGCCGCGCGCGAACTCGCTCGGCCGGGATGGCTCGCCACCACGGGCGGAATGCGTGCAAGCGACCTCGTGAAGCACCGCCCCGTCATGCCGGGGGGCTGGCCCGAGCGCCCGGTGAAGATGGGTCGTCAAGCATTTTGAGCGCTTCATGGATGCAAGTTTGCCGTAAATCGCGGCAAATTGTCCACTTTGGGTTGTGATCTGGACTTGCGTGGAGGGTGCCTGGGACCCGGCGCCGTGCGCGGATTCTGCGCTCGTGCGCCGTGGGCTGCAAGCCGAGGAGGGTGCCCGGCATGGCGGGGCAGGCAAACCTCAGGGAGCGTGCGACCCCGTGTCGCGTGTGCTCTCCACCGCCGCGGCGACCAGGGCCTCGACCTGGGCGAGGCGGGCGCGATCCTGGCCGCGGCGCGGGCTGCGCTCGGCGGCCGAGGGATAGATCGACACCTTCACCGGCACGTCGTCCCAGTCGAAGCTGAGGATGGCCTCGGGCGTATGCGGTGCGGGGCGGCGCGGCTCGCGGTGCTCGTAGGCGAAGTCCTGGTTGAGGAAGAAGATCTCGACGTCCTTGGTGCTCTCGGGGAAGAGTTCGATCTCGAGTTCCGAGTAGCGTCCGGCGGTGCCGTCGAGGGCTCCGCCGGTGAGGTAGGGGCGAAAGTCGGCGAGCAGGCGCATGACCTCGATCGCCGCGCTGCGCATCTCGAGCAGGCGCTGCGGCTGCTCCTCGTCCTGGTAGATCGCAAGCCAGGCGCGCAGCTCGGCCTCGACCTCGTTGTTGTTGGGCAGGGCGTCGGCGTCGGTGGCGCCGAGCTGTTTCGCAGCCTTGCGCTTGGCGAAGCCGAAGTCGCTGATGCCGTCCTCGGCCATCATGCGTGCGGCGAGCGCGGCGATCTCGCGCCGCAGGCCGCCGCTGCGTGATACGTGGGCGTGTGAGGGCATGGTGGGCCTCGGGTAGAATGCGCGCCCATTGTAATACACCCCCGGTTGCGGCCGGATGAAGGCTTAGCGGAGCGCGAACCCCCATGCACATCCATATCCTCGGCATCTGCGGCACCTTCATGGGCGGCGTCGCGCTGCTCGCGCGCGCCGCCGGCCACACCGTCACCGGCTGCGACGCCAACGTCTACCCGCCGATGAGCACGCAGCTCGAGGAGCAGGGCATCGGGCTGATCGAGGGCTACGACACCAGCCAGCTCGACCTCGAGCCCGACATGTACGTCGTCGGCAACGCGGTGTCGCGCGGCAATCCGCTCCTCGAGGCGATCCTCGACCGCGGCCTGCCCTACGTGTCCGGGCCGCAGTGGCTGGCCGAGCACGTGCTCGCCGGGCGCTGGGTGCTGGCGGTCGCCGGCACCCACGGCAAGACCACCACGACCTCGCTGCTCGCCTGGATGCTGGAGGATGCGGGTTTGTCGCCATCCTTCCTGGTGGGCGGCGTGCCGCAGAACTTCGGCGTGTCCGCGCGCCTGACCGAGTCGCCCTTCTTCGTGATCGAGGCCGACGAGTACGACACCGCGTTCTGCGACAAGCGCTCGAAGTTCGTGCATTACCGGCCGCGCACCGCGATTCTCAACAATCTCGAGTTCGACCACGCCGACATCTTCGCCGACCTCGGCGCGATCGAGACCCAGTTCCACCATCTGGTGCGCACCATCCCGGCGAGCGGCCGCATCGTCGCCAACGCCCACGAGGACAGCCTGAAGCGCGTCATCGAGCGTGGCTGCTGGTCGGAGCTGGAATGGTTCGGCGGCGACGGCCGATGGACGGTGGGCACCGGGGCGGACGAGGCCGAGGCGGTGTTCCGCCTCGATGGCGTCGAGCAGGGCCGGGTGCGCATGGCGCTCGCCGGCAGCCACAACCGCGACAACGCGCTCGCCGCGATCGCCGCCGCGCGCCACGTCGGCGTCACGCCCGCGCAGGCGATCGCCAGCCTCGGGCGTTTCGCCGGCATCAAGCGCCGGCTGGAACTGCGCGGGACGGTAAGAGGTGTGAGCGTCTATGACGACTTCGCCCACCACCCGACCGCGATCGCGCTCACCGTCGGCGGCCTGCGCCGGCGCGAACCGCAGGGTCGCATCCTGGCGGTGCTCGAGCCGCGCTCGAACACCATGAAGCTGGGCATCATGAAGGCGCAGTTGCCGGCCAGCCTCGCCGAAGCCGATCTGGTGTTCTGCCATGCGCACGGGCTGGACTGGGATGCCGCCGCGGCGCTCGCCCCGCTGGGCGCACGCGCGCGTACCTACGATCGCCTGGATGCGCTGGTCGCCGCCGTGGTTGCGGCGGCACAGCCCGGCGACCACGTGCTGGTGATGAGCAACGGCGGCTTCGGCGGCGTGCACCAGAAGCTGCTCGACGCGCTCGGAGCGTAAGTCGCATCCCTGGAAGCGCGTTCGGAAGGACGCCGCCGCCAGGGATGCCGGTCGGGGGCGCTCAGTTACGGCGCGCGCCGGTCGGGTTGTCGAGGCGGCGGGCTTCCTCGTCGCTGATGTATTCGAACACCCGCACGACCTTGCGCACGCCTTGGCTGGTGCGCGCCACCTCGGCGGCGGCGTCGGCCTCGCTGCGGGGGACGATGCCGAGCAGGAAGACGACGTTGGCCTCGGTCACCACCTTGACGTTGTGGGCCGAGACGGCCCCGGAGTCGATCATGCGCGCCTTCACGTTGGAGGTGATCAAGGTGTCGTTGCCGCGCGCGGTGAGGCTGGAGTTGGGCGCGATGGCGACTTCGTTGATCACGCCGCGCACATTCTCGACGCCGGCCACGATGCCATCGAGCTGGCCGCGCACGGTCTCGTTGGGCGCTTCGCCGGTGAGCAGCACGTTGCGGTTGTAGGAGGTGACGTTGACATGCACGCTGTCGCCGAGGCGCTCGCGGATGCGCGCCGCCACCTTCCATTCGATCCCTTCGTCCTCGACATAGGTGCCGCTGGTGCGACGGTCGGAGACCATCGCCGCACCCGCGCCGACACCGGTGGCGACGACCGGGAAGCAGCCCTGCAGCAAGGGCAGTGCGATGGCTGCGGAAAGGCCCAGGAGGAGGGCGCGCCGGCTGGACTTCGCCGGTCTGTCGGCGTGTTGGGGTCGGGTCATCAGTCTTCCACTCCGAGTAAGAGGCAGTCGATACCGTCGCACAGGCAGTGCAGGATCAGCAAGTGGATTTCCCGGATGCGGGCAATCCGCTCGGCGGGTGCGCAGAGCAGGATGTCGGCCGGGCCGAGCGTCTCGGCGGTGCGCCCGCCGCCGGCGCCGGTGAGGGCGATCACTCGCATGTCGCGCTCATGGGCGGCGCGGATGGCGTCGAGCACGCGCGCCGAATCGGGGTTGGCGGACAAGGTCAGCAGGATGTCGCCGGGCTGCCCGAAGGCGGCGATCTGACGGGCGAACAAGGCTTGGGTATCGGGGTCGCCGGCGATCGGGGCGAGGCTGGAGCTGTCGGCGCTCAGCGCCATCGCGGCGAGCGCCGGGCGTTCGAGCTCGAAGCCATTGACCAGCTGAGCGGCGAAACGGCGCGCGTCGCCGGCCGAACCGCTGCTGCCGCACACTAGCACCTTGCCGCTGTCGAGCAGGCTGGCGGTGATCAGCTCGACCGCGCCGGCGATCGGCGCGGCAAGCAGCTCGAGCGCCTCGAGCGAGGCGCGCATGTTGTCTTCGAACTGGTGCGAGATGCGGTCGATCAGGTTCATGCGGCAAGCGGCGTCTGCGGGGCGCCAGAGTCTAGCACGCGCTATCAGCCGGCATCGAAGGCCCCCGGGAGCCAGATGATGCGCGCCGGGTCGAGCGCGTCGAGCAGCACCGCGTCGAAGCGGCAGGCTGCGTCGCGAAAGCGCCGCCCGGCGCCGCCCAGCCACCACTGCGCGGCGATCAGCACGCGGCGCTGCTTGGCCGCGGTGATGCTCTCGGCGGCGCCGCCGAAGCGGTTGTTGCGGCGCAGGCGCACCTCGACGAAGACGACGTGGCTGCGGTCGAGGCAGACCAGGTCGACCTCGCCGCCGCGGCAGCGCACGTTGCGCGCGATCACGCGCAGGCCGTGTGCGGCAAGGTGTTCGGCGGCGAGCGCCTCGGCAGCGGCGCCGCGCGCTTGCGCCGGCGTCGGGCGTGCGCCGATACTGTCCGCCCCCGCGTGCGCGCCCCGGGCGTCCTCGCCCGCGCTGCGCGTCCAGCCTCCGGATCTCCCGCCCATGACCGTCTCCGCTCCCTTGCCCGATCGTCCGCTCTCCAGTACGCCGTCATTGTATGTGGTGGCGACGCCGCTCGGGAACCTGCATGACATCACGCTGCGCGCGCTCGCCGTGCTCGCCGCGGTGGACGTGGTCGCGGCCGAGGATACGCGCCACAGCCAGCGCCTGCTCGATGCGCACGGTATCCGCGCGCGCATGCTCGCGGCGCACCAGCACAACGAGCACGAGGCCGCCGGGGTGATCGTCGCCGAGCTCGCTGCCGGCCGCCAGGTCGCGCTGATCACCGACGCCGGCACGCCGGCGGTGTCGGACCCGGGCGCCCGCCTGGTCGCACGGGTGCGCGCCGCGGGGCATCCGGTGGTGCCGTTGCCCGGGCCGTGCGCGGCGGTGGCGGCCCTGTCGGTATCGGGCTTCGCCGAGGGGGGCTTCCGCTTCGTCGGTTTCCTGCCGGCGAAGGCCGGTGCGCGCGCGGCGGCGCTGCGCGAACTCGCCGACGAGCGCGCCGCGATGGTGTTCCACGAGGCGCCGCACCGCATCGTCGAGTGCGTCGCCGACATGGAGCAGGTCCTCGGTGGCGCACGCGAGCTGCTGATCGCACGCGAGATGACCAAGCTCCACGAGCAGATCGTGCGCATGCCGCTGGCGCAGACCGCCGCCTGGTTCGCCGCCGACACCAACCGCCTGCGCGGCGAGTTCGTGCTTGTGGTGGAAGGCGCGCCGGCCGGCGAGGTGGTGGATGCGCGGGCGCGCCGGGTGCTCGATCTGCTGCTCGCCGAGCTGCCGGTGAAGGGGGCGGCGCGGCTTGCGGCCGAGATCACCGGGGCGCCGCGCAAGGCCTTGTACGCGCTCGCGCTCGAGCGCAAGGGCGAGGATTCGCCGCAGGCGTGACGCATGCACGCCCGCGTCGGCCGTGCGCACCGCCGAAGCGCCTATAATCGGTGGGTCACACGAGGAACGCCCCGATGCAATCGATTACCCTGATCCGCCCCGACGACTGGCACCTGCATGTGCGCGACGACGCCGCGCTCGACGCGGTGGTGCCGCACACCGCCGCCCGCTTCGGCCGGGCGCTGATCATGCCCAACCTGAAGCCGCCGGTCACCACCACCGCGCAGGCGCTCGCCTACCGCGAGCGCATCCTCGCCGCGGCGCGCGGGTCGAGGTTCGAGCCGCTGATGAGCCTCTACCTCACCGACAACCTGTCGCCGGACGAGATCGACCGCGCCCGCGCGAGCGGCCACGTGGTCGCCTGCAAGCTCTATCCGGCGGGCGCGACCACGAACTCCGACGCCGGCGTCACCGCGATCGACAAGATCTATGCGGTGCTCGAACGCATGGAGAAGCTCGGCATGGTGCTGTGCGTGCATGGCGAGGCCACCGGGGCGGAGGTTGACGTGTTCGACCGCGAGCGCGTCTTCGTCGAGCGCACGCTGTCGCCGCTGGTGCGGCGTTTCCCGGGGCTCAAGGTGGTGTTCGAGCACATCACCACCGCGGAGGCGGCGCAGTTCGTGCGCGCAGCGGGCTCGCACGTGGCCGCCACGGTCACCGCCCACCACTTGCTGCTCAACCGCAACGCGATCTTCGCCGGCGGCATCCGCCCGCACCACTACTGTCTGCCGGTCCTCAAGCGCGAGAGCCACCGCGAGGCGCTGATCGCCGCGGTCACCTCGGGCAACGCGCGCTTTTTCCTTGGCACCGACTCCGCGCCGCATGCGCGCAGCACCAAGGAAAACGCCTGCGGCTGCGCAGGCTGCTACACCGCGCACGCGGGCATCGAGCTCTACGCCGAGGTCTTCGACGCCGCCGGCGCGCTCGATCGCCTCGAGGCCTTCGCCAGCCTCAACGGCCCGGCCTTCTACGGCCTGGCGCCGAGCAGCGACACCATCACGCTGCGGCGCGAGCCCTGGAGCGTGCCGGCGAGCTACCCCTACCTGGGCGAAGATCCGCTGGTGCCCTTGCGCGCCGGCGAGCAGGTGGGCTGGAAGCTGGTGGAAGGGGCCTGAGATGGGTGTCCGCATGCTTGAGACGGGCGCCCGGGATGCGGGCGCGCCCATGTCGATCCGGCGCGGCGTCCGCGGCGGCGCCGGGCGCGCGCTGCGCCGCGGTCTCGCTGCCGTCGGTCTGCTCGCCGTGCTGGCGGGTTGCGAGAACAGCGCCACCGCCTACATGATCGACGGCAACCAGCACGCGCTGATCCTGGTGCGCGAGCAGAAGTTCTTCTGGGATGACGAGTTGCGTCAGGCGATGGTGGTGTCGCGCCTGCCCGCCTGTCAGAAGCGCATCCGCATCCATCCGGGCTCGGCGACCCTCGTCGAGATGAAGATCTACGCCGCCGGAGACGGCCTGTGGGCGCTGCACCAGGGCGCGCGTTGGTATCTCGCCGGTACCGAGGAGTGCCGCGTGCAGGACTGGGACAATCCGGGTGACCGCCCGCCCGGAGCCCTCGTCGGCAGCTTCGTCCTCAAGGACGGCGCGCCCGCCTTCGTACCCGCGCCCGCCGCCAAATAAGCCGGGCGACGCCCTGCCGGCACGCGTATAATCCGGGCCGGAAGTCCGCCAGGCAGTCGCTGCGCACCTCGTCGTGCGTGGAGGAAAGTCCGGGCCCCGCAGAGCAGGATGCCGGCTAACGGCCGGGCGCCGTGAGGCGACGGAAAGTGCAACAGAGAGCAGACCGCCGATGGCCCGGACTTCGCTGCCGCAAGGCAGCAGAGTCCATTTTGAAGAGCTTGCTCTTCAATGGGTACAGGTAAGGGTGAAACGGTGCCGCGGCTTGCGCGAGCAAGCTGAGGGTCGGTGCGCAAGCATCGGCAGGTAAGAGCTCACCGCAGGACTGGCAACAGGACTGGCACGGCAAACCCCATCCGGGGCAAGGCCAAATAGGGGAGCATCGGCGTGGCTCGCGTCGCTCCCGGGTAGGCTGCTAGAGCGCCACGGCGACGTGGCGCCCAGAGGAATGACTGCCCGATGTCACCGGTCCGCCGGTGGCGTTCGACAGAACCCGGCTTATCGGCGGACTTCCCACTTCTTCCCCTGTTTCCGCCCGCGCATGCCCCCTCTGCGAGCGGCAGGCAGCAGCGTTCTCCCCCATCCGCTCGGAATCCGCCAGTGCGAGCAGGCCGGATTGCACCGGCATTCCCACTTTTTCCCACTGCGCCCTTTGCGCGGCCCGATTTCGCGTGCCGCGCGAACGTCCATGCGCATCTCCCTTGATTTTTCAGGATTTATCCGTGTCTTGGCGCAGAGCGGTAAGTCATTGTGCAACAAAGGGATTCCGATCTTGCAGCCTTGACCCGGTATGGCCTTTCCTCTAAAGTGGGTTCAAGTGGAAAAAAGTGGGGAAAAGTGTCGTTCCGATGCTTTCCCGAAGCCGTCAGGGGGTTCGATGTTCCAGGGAGCGGTGGCGCTCAATCTCGATGCGAAGGGACGCCTTGCGATTCCCGCGCGGCATCGTGATGCCCTGGCCGTCGACAACGGCCAGGTGGTGCTGACCGCCCATCCGCACGGCTGCTGCCTCGTCTATCCCGTCCCCGCCTGGAATCCGATCCGCGACCACGTGCTGCGCGCACCGAGCCTGGATCCGCAGGCGGCGATGCTCAAGCGCCTGCTCGTGGGCTTCGCCCAGGAAGAGACGCTCGACGCCGCCGGTCGCGTGCTGGTGGCGCCCTCCCTGCGCAAGTTCGCCGCGCTCGAGAAGCAGGTGTGGCTGGTCGGCCAAGGTGCGCACTTCGAGCTGTGGTCCGACGAGCGCTGGGAGAAGCAGCAGCAGGCGATGCTGGAACTGGTCAATACCGGCCTGCCGCCCGGGTTCGAGAGCCTCGCGCTGTGAACCTCGCCCATGCCCACGTCAGCGTCCTCCTTTCCGAAGCGGTCGACGCGCTTGCGATCCGGGTCGACGGTCTCTACGTCGACGGAACCTTCGGGCGCGGCGGCCACAGTCGCGCGGTGCTCCAACGCCTCGGACCGCAGGGGCGGTTGATCGCCTTCGACCGTGATCCGCTGGCGATCGCTGCCGGGCAGGCGGTGGGCGACGCCCGGCTGACGCTCGTGCACTCGGCGTTCAGCGCGCTCGACGACGAGCTCGCGCGCCTGGGCGTGCAGGCGGTGGATGGAGTGCTGCTGGACCTCGGGGTGTCTTCGCCCCAGCTGGACGACGCTGCGCGCGGGATGAGCTTTCGCTTCGACGCCCCCCTCGACATGCGCATGGATACGAGCCGCGGGCAGACCGTGGCGGAGTGGCTGGCGGAGGCGTCCGTCGGCCAGATCACGGAGGTCATCAGGGAATATGGAGAGGAACGGTTTGCTCATGCGATTGCAAAGGCGATTGCAAATGCTCGGGCAGGGGGGGCTGTCGCAACCACTGGACAACTTGCCGCGCTCGTGGAAAAAGCGGTCCGCACGCGCGAGCCGGGGCAGCACCCGGCGACACGCACCTTCCAGGCTCTTCGGATTTTCATCAATCAGGAGCTCGAGGAGCTGAGCCGCGTGCTGCCCGTCTGCGTGTCCCGGTTGCGGCCGGGTGGGCGCCTGGCGGTGATCAGCTTCCACTCGCTCGAGGATCGCATCGTGAAGCGCTTCATGCGTGACGAGTCGCGTCCGCCGGTGCTGCCGCGCCGGCTGCCGGTCAGGGCGGCGGATCTGCCCGCGCCGCGCCTGCAGCTCGTCGGCAAGGCGATGCGCCCGAGCGAGGCCGAGGTCGCGGCCAACCCGCGCGCGCGCAGCGCGGTGCTGCGCGTGGCCGAGCGCACGGAGGCGCCCTGATGGTGCGCATCGACGCCGTCCTCGTCGCCCTCGCCGTCGCCAGCGCGCTCGGCGTCGTCGCCTCCCAGCACCAGGCGCGCCGCCTCCATGGCGAGTACGAGCGCGAGCAGGCGCGCGCGCAGGCGCTCGAGGTCGAGTGGGGCCAGCTCCAGCTCGAGCAGAGCACCTGGGCGACGCACGGTCGCATCGAGAAGCTCGCCCGCGACCGCCTTCACATGCAGTTGCCGCCCGAAGGGCAGGTGCTGGTCGTGGAGCCTCAATCATGAAAAAGCAACGTGCCGTCACCTTCAATCACAACCCGCTGCTCAAGCGCGAGTTGCCGGCCTGGCGGCCGCGCATCATCATGCTCGCACTGATGGGTTGTTCGCTCGCACTGGTCGGACGTGCGCTCTACCTGCAGGGGGTCAATAACGACTTCCTCCAGGCCAAGGGCGAGTCGCGCTATGCCCGCGTGCTCGAGGTCCCCGCCACCCGCGGCCGCATCACCGACCGCCACGGCGACATCCTCGCGGTGAGCACGCCGGTGCGCGCGGTCTGGGCCCTGCCCGCCGATGCCCGGCTGGAGCCGGCGCAGGTGCGCGAGCTCGCGCGCCTGCTCGAGATGAACGTCGGCGAGCTCAACGCCAGGCTCGCCGCGGGGCGCGACTTCGTCTACCTCAAGCGCCAGGTGCCGCCGGAGGTGGCGCAGGCCGTCGCCGACCTCCGCCTGCCCGGCATCCACCAGGAAAAGGAATACCGTCGCTACTACCCGGGTGGCGAGGTGATGGCGCACATCCTCGGCTTCACCGATCTGGAAGATCGCGGCCAGGAGGGGATCGAGCTCGCCTTCGACAAGCGCCTGTCGGGCCGTGCCGGCGCGCGCCGGGTGATCAAGGACCGCCGCGGCCAGATCGTCGAGGACGTCGAGGCGATCCGTCCGCCACGCGATGGCGACGAGGTGGCGCTGTCGATCGACGGCAAGATCCAGTATCTCGCCTGGTCCGCCCTGCGCGAGGCGATGGAAGAGCACAAGCCCAAGGCCGCGGCTGCGGTGGTGCTCGACGTGCGCACCGGCGAGGTGCTCGCCCTGGTCAATGCGCCGACCTTCAACCCGAACAATCGCGCCAACCTCACCGGCGCGCAACTGCGCAACCGCGTCTTCACCGACGCCTTCGAGCCCGGCTCGGTGATGAAGCCCTTCATCGCCGCGCTCGCGCTCGAGCGCGGCAAGGTCAAACTCAATA
Source organism: Thauera aminoaromatica S2 (assembly GCF_000310185.1). Classification (GTDB taxonomy): domain Bacteria; phylum Pseudomonadota; class Gammaproteobacteria; order Burkholderiales; family Rhodocyclaceae; genus Thauera; species Thauera aminoaromatica. Next base: position 21,203 of record NZ_AMXD01000033.1, read on the forward strand.
CCCCGATCGATACCGGCAACGGCCGCATGACGATCGGCACCGCGACCATCTCCGACACCAAGCGCCACGGCGTCATCACCATGGCGCAGGTGGTGCAGAAGTCCTCCAACATCGGCACCGTGAAGATGGCGCAGCAGCTCGGCGCAGAGGAAATGTGGCACCTCTTCGACCAGCTCGGCTTCGGCACCCCGCTCAACCTCGGCTTCCCCGGCGAGACTTCCGGGCGGCTGCGTCCCGCCAAGACCTGGCGGCCGATCGAGCAGGCGACGATGTCTTACGGGCACGGTATCTCGACGAGCCTGATCCAGATGGCGCGTGCCTACCTCGTGTTCGCGCGCGAGGGCGAGCTGGTGCCGCTGTCGCTGACCCGGGTGGACGGCACGCCGAGTTCCGGGCGCCGCGTGTTCTCGGCCGACACCGCGCGCCAGATGCGCACCGTTCTGGCGATGGCGGCGGGTCCCGGCGGCACCGCGATCCGCGCCCAGGTGCCCGGCTACACGGTGGCGGGCAAGACCGGTACCGCGCACAAGCTCGAGGATGGCCGCTATGCGCGCAAGTACATCTCGTCTTTCGTCGGCTTCGCCCCGGCGAGCGATCCGCGCATCGTGGTCGCGGTGATGGTGGACGAGCCTTCCGCAGGCCAGCACTACGGCGGCACGGTCGCCGCGCCGGTGTTCTCGCGCATCACCGAAGGCACGCTGCGCACGCTCGGCGTCGCCCCCGACATGCCCTTGACCCCGCTCCAGCTCGCTCGCCGCGGCGGCGACGAGGCAGCGAGCGAAGGCAGCAGCCGGGAGAGCATGTGAGCGCCATGCAAGCCCTCGCGGTGCTCGATCGACTGCGTGCGCTCGGCGTCCACGCCGACGACATCACCGCCGATTCGCGCAAGGCCGGCCCGGGTTGCGTGTTCGCGGCCTGGCCCGGCCAGCGCACCGATGGCCGCCGCTTCCTCGCCGATGCAGTCGCGCATGGCGCCGCCGCGCTGTTGTGGGAGGATGGCGACGGATTCTGCGCGCCCGCGCTCGCGGTGCCCGGTTTCGGCGTGCGTGGTCTGCGCGAGCTCGCCGGGCACCTTGCCCACGAACTCCACGGCCGGCCTTCGCAGTCGCTTTGGCTGGCCGGCGTCACCGGCACCAACGGGAAGACCACCGTCTCGCAGATGCTCGCGCGTGCGCTCGGCGAACTCGGCGAGCGCTGCGGCATCGTCGGTACGCTCGGCTGCGGGTTCCCCGACGCCCTCGAGGAAGGGCTCAACACCACGCCCGACGCGCTCGAATTGCAGCGCTGGTTTGCGCGCTTCCGCAACCAGGGGGCGGTGGCCGCGGCGATGGAGGTGTCTTCGATCGGGCTCGACCAGGGGCGGGTCAATGGTGCGCAGTTCGACGTCGCGATCTTCACCAACCTGAGTCGCGACCACCTCGATTACCACGGCACCATGGAAGCCTACGCCGCGGCCAAGGCGCGCCTGTTCGAGCGCCCGGAGCTGTCGGCCTGCGTGATCAACATCGACGATCCCTGGGGCCTGGCGCTGGCGCGCCGGCTCGTCGTCGAGGGGCGCGCGGTGATCGCATGCACCCTCTACGCCGCCAACGCCGACGCGGTGCCCGGCGCGCGCGTGCTGCGCGCCGATCGCCTGCAGGCGGCGCCCGCAGGACTGCGCTTCACCCTCGTCTGGGAGGGGCGCGAGGCCGAGATCGGCGTGCGCATGGTGGCGCACTTCAACGTCTCCAACCTGATCGCGGTTGCGGGCGCGCTGCTGGCGCGCGGCATCGCCTTCGACGAGCTGCCGCCGGTGCTCGGTCGGCTGGCGCCGCCGCAGGGGCGCATGCAGCTCGTCGGCGGGGTGTGCGAGCCGCTCGTGGTGATCGACTACGCGCATTCGCCCGATGCCCTCGCCAAGGTGCTCGAAGCCTTGCGCGGCACGGTGCATAGCCGCCGCGGCCGCCTGGTGTGCGTGTTCGGCTGCGGCGGCGACCGCGACCCGGGCAAGCGCCCGATGATGGGCGAGATCGCCAGCGCGATCGCCGATCGCGTAGTGATCACCAGCGACAACCCGCGTTCGGAGGATCCGCAGCGCATCGTCGAGGCCATTGCCGCCGGCGCCGGCGCCGCGGCCGAATGCGTGGTCGACCGCGCGCAGGCGATCACCCGCGCGGTGGGCGAGGCGCGGGCCGACGACGTCGTGCTGATCGCAGGCAAGGGCCACGAGCCGTACCAGGAAATCCTCGGCCAGCGCCTGCCTTTTTCGGACCTGGAGCAGGCGAAGCGCGCGCTCGCCGCCTGGCATGCAAGGGAGAATGGCCGATGATGAGCCTGCACGACGCCACGCGCGCACTCGCCTGCCATGGTGCGCGGGCGACCGGGGAAGGGCGCTTCGACAGCGTCGGTACCGATACCCGCGCGCTCGCGCCCGGGCAGCTCTTCGTCGCCCTGCGCGGCGAGCGCTTCGACGGCCACGACTTCGTCGCCGATGCGGCGAAGGCGGGCGCCGCCGCGGCCATGGTCGATGCCGCCTGGAGCGCCGGCAAGGCCGATGCCGGCCTGCCCCTGCTGGTGGTGGACGACACGCGGCGTGCGCTCGGCACGCTCGCGGCGGCTTGGCGGGCGCGTTTCGCGCTGCCCCTGATCGGCGTCACCGGCAGCAACGGCAAGACCACGGTGAAGGAGATGTGTGCCGCGATCCTGCGCGTGCAGGCGAGCCGCGACGGCTTCGGCGAGGAGTCGGTGCTCGCTACGCGCGGCAACCTGAACAACGACATCGGCATGCCGCTCACACTGCTCGAACTGCGCGACTTCCATCGCGCCGCGGTGATCGAGATGGGGATGAACCATCCCGGCGAGATCGGCTACCTGAGCGTGCTCGCCCAGCCCACGGTGGCCCTGGTGAACAACGCCCAGCGCGCCCACCTCCAGGGCATGGGCTCGGTCGACGAGGTCGCGCGCGAGAAGGGCGCGATCTACGAAGGCCTGGGCGGGGCAGGCGTGGCGGTGATCAACGCCGACGATCCGCACGCCGGCTACTGGCGTTCGCTCAACGCCGGGCGGCCGATTGTGACATTCGGTATCGACCATCCGGCGGACGTGTCCGCGCGGTGTACCCTGCGCGGCCTCGGCTCGCGGCTCGAACTCGACATCCCGCAAGGGAAGATCGATTTCGCCTTGCAGGTGCCGGGTCTGCACAACGTGCGCAACGCGCTCGGCGCGGCGGCGGCCTGCCTCGCGGCAGGGGTTCCGCTCGAAGCGGTGGCCGAGGGACTGGCGGGTTTCGCCGGCACCCGCGGTCGCCTGCAACGCCGTTCCGGGCCGCGGGGCGCGCTGATCCTGGACGATTCGTACAACGCCAATCCGGATTCGGTGCGCGTCGGCATCGACGTCCTCGCCGCCATGCCGGGCCATACCTGGCTGGTGCTCGGCGACATGGGCGAGGTCGGCGAGACCAGCGCCCAGGTTCACGACGAGGTCGGTGGCTATGCGAAGAGCAAGGGCATCGACGGCCTCTTCGCGCTCGGCGAGATGAGCGCGGTGGCGGCGCACAACTTCGGCGAGGGCGCGCGCCATTTCACTTCGGTGGAGGCGCTGGTCAAGGCGCTCGTGCCGCGCCTGGATGCGGACTCGGTGGTGCTGGTGAAGGGCTCGCGCTTCATGCGCATGGAAAGGGTGGCGGATGCGCTTGCGGCAGTGCACAATCCGGCCCCTTCAACGGAAACCGGCTCCTGACATGTTGTTGGAACTCGCTCTCTGGCTCGGCCAGGACATTCGTGGCTTCAACGTCTTCGGCTACATCACGCTGCGGACGGTGCTCGCCGCTCTCACCGCACTGGCGATCTCGCTGATCGCCGGCCCCGCCGTCATCCGCTGGCTCGCGGCCAAGAAGATCGGCCAGGCCGTGCGCGACGACGGTCCCAAGTCGCACCTCACCAAGGCCGGCACGCCCACGATGGGCGGCGCGCTGATCCTGATCGCGATCGGCGTCACCATCCTGTTGTGGGGCGACCTGAAGAACGCCTACGTGTGGGTGACCCTGCTGGTGACCCTGGGTTTCGGCGCCGTGGGCTGGGTGGATGACTGGCGCAAGGTCGTGCATCGCGATCCGAAGGGGCTGGCGAGCCGCTGGAAATACCTGTGGACCTCGGCGATCGCGCTCGCCGCGGCGATCTATCTCGGAGTCACCGCAGACACCCCGGCCGAAACCGAACTGATCGTGCCCTTCTTCAAGGCGATTGCGTACCCGCTGGGCATCTTCGGTTTCATCGCGCTGACCTACTTCGTCATCAACGGCACCAGCCACGCGGTGAACCTCACCGACGGCCTCGACGGCCTGGCGATCATGCCGACGGTGATGGTGGCCGCGGCACTGGCGATCTTCGCCTATGTCGCCGGTCACGTCGGCTTCTCGAAGTACCTCGGCGTGCCCTATGTGGCGGGCGCGGGCGAACTGGCGGTGTTCTGCGGCGCGATCTGCGGCGCGGGCTTGGGCTTCCTGTGGTTCAACGCCTACCCGGCGGAGGTCTTCATGGGCGACGTCGGCGCGCTCGCGCTCGGTGCCGCGCTCGGCACGATCGCGGTGATCGTGCGCCAGGAGATCGTGCTCTTCATCATGGGCGGCCTGTTCGTCGCCGAGACGCTGTCGGTGATGGTGCAGGTGCTGTACTTCAAGGCCAGCGGCGGCAAGCGCATCTTCCGCATGGCGCCGCTGCACCATCATTACGAACTGGGTGGCTGGAAGGAGACCCAGGTCGTGGTCCGCTTCTGGATCATCACCATCATGCTGGTGCTGTTCGGGCTGTCGACGCTGAAACTGCGATGAGCGCACTCACCGGAAAACACGTCCTCGTCCTCGGGCTCGGCGAATCGGGCCTGGCCATGGCGCGCTGGTGCGCCCTGCGCGGGGCGCGCGTGCGCGTGGCCGACAGCCGCGCCGTCCCGCCCGGGGTCGACGCGCTGAAGGCGGACGCGCCGCTGGCCGAGATCTTCCTGGGCAGCTTCGGCGACGAGGTGCTCGACGGGGTCGATCTGGTCGCGCTCAGCCCCGGGCTCGACCCGCGCGTCGGGGTCGCCGCGCAGGCGCGTCGGCGCGGCCTGCCGCTCACCGGCGAGATGAGCCTGCTCGCGCAGGCGCTCGACGAGCTCGGCGTGCGCGCGCAGACGCGCATCCTCGCCATCACCGGCACCAACGGCAAGACCACCACGACCGCGCTCACCGCGGCGCTGGCGCAGTCGGTCGGCATCGACGCGGTCGCCGCCGGCAACATCAGCCCGGCGGCGCTCGACGTGCTGATGGAGCGCCTGGAGATCGGCGCCGCGCTGCCCGCGTGCTGGGTGCTGGAACTCTCCAGCTTCCAGATCGAGACCATGCGGGGCCTGGACGCCGAGGCGGCAATCGTGCTCAACGTCACCGACGACCACCTCGACCGCTACGCCGACCTCGAGGAATATGCCGCCACCAAGGCGGCGATCTTCCAGGGCGAGGGCGTGCAGGTGCTCGCTCGCGAGGACGCGCGCGTGGCGGCCATGGCGCTGCCCGGCCGGCGCACGATCCGCTTCGGCACCGCGGCGCCGGCGAGCGACACCGACTACGGTCTGGCCGACCTCGACGGCCGCGCCTGGCTGCTGCGCGGCGGCGAGCGCCTGCTCGCCCTCGACGAGCTGCCGCTCGCCGGCCGCCACAACGCCGCCAACGCGCTCGCCGCGCTCGCGCTCTGCGAGGGCGGGCTCGGTATTGCGCCGCAGATCCTGATCCCCGGGCTGAAGGCCTTCCGCGGACTGCCGCACCGGGTCGAGCTGGTCGCCGAGCGCGCCGACGGCGTGCGTTTCTACGACGACTCCAAGGGCACCAACGTCGGCGCGACGGTGGCGGCGCTCGCCGGCATGGACTGCCCGGTGGTGCTGATCGCCGGCGGCGACGGCAAGGGTCAGGACTTCTCGCCGCTCGCCCCCGTGCTCGCCGGCAAGGCGCGCGCGCTGCTGCTGATCGGTCGCGACGCCGGCCGCATCAAGCAGGCGGTGGCGGGATGCGGCGTGGCGATCGAGCGCGTGCCCGACCTCGATGCCGCGGTGGCGCGCGCCAATGCCTGGGCGCAGGCGGGTGACGCGGTCCTGCTCTCGCCCGCCTGCGCCAGCCTCGACATGTTCCGCAACTACGCCCACCGCGCCGAGGTGTTCGTCGCTGCGGTGCGTCGCCTGCCCGGAGTGAAGCCGCGATGAAGTTCGCCAGCACCCTCACCGGCCTGCTCCAGCGCGAAGGTGGCGCGGCCGATCCGGCGCGCGCGGCGAGCGGGCGCCTCGGGCGCCAGGGGGCGCCGGCGCGCGAACTCGACCTGCTGTTGATCTGGGCCGCGGTCGGCCTGCTGCTGCTCGGTCTGGTCATGGTGTATTCGGCATCGATCGCGATCGCCGAGGGCAGCCGCTTCACGGCCTACCAGTCGCACTATTTTCTCCTGCGCCATGCAGTCTTCCTTGCTGTCGGCATCGGCCTCGGCCTGATGGCCTTCCAGCTGCCGATGGCGCGCTGGCAGCAGCTCGCCCCGGCGCTCTTCGTCGCCGGGGTGGTATTGCTCGTGGTGGTGCTCATCCCGGGCATCGGTCGCGAGGTCAATGGCGCACAGCGCTGGCTCTCGCTCGGGCCGGTGAACCTGCAGCCCTCCGAGCTCATGAAGATCTTCGCGGCGCTCTATGCCGCCGACTACACGGTGCGCAAGCTCGATGTCATGGGCAGCTTCGTGAAGGGCTTCGTGCCGATGATGGCGGTGATCCTGCTCGTCGGCTTCCTGCTGCTGCGCGAGCCCGACTTCGGCGCCTTCGTCGTGATCACCACGATCGCCTTCGGCGTGCTCTTCCTCGGCGGCGTGAACGTGCGCGTGTTCGTGCTCCTCGCGGTGGTGGCGGTGATCGGCTTCGTGATCCTGATCTGGACCTCGCCCTACCGCCGCGATCGCATCTTCGGCTTCATGGACCCCTGGCAGGACGCCTACGGCAAGGGCTACCAGCTCTCCCATTCGCTGATCGCCTTCGGGCGCGGCGAGTGGTTCGGCGTCGGCCTCGGCGGCAGCGTCGAGAAGCTCTTCTACCTGCCCGAGGCGCACACCGACTTCCTGCTCGCCGTGATCGCCGAGGAACTCGGCTTCGCCGGCGTGCTGACCGTGGTGGCGCTGTTCGCGCTGGTGGTGCACCGCGCCTTCATCATCGGGCGCGAGGCGATCAAGCTCGAGCGCTACTTCGCGGGCCTGGTCGCCCAGGGCATCGGCTTGTGGATCGGCATCCAGTCCTTCATCAACATGGGTGTGAACATGGGGCTGCTGCCCACCAAGGGCCTGACCCTGCCGCTGATGAGCTTCGGCGGCTCGGGCATCGTCGCCAACTGCGTCGCGCTCGCCATCCTGCTCCGGGTGGACTGGGAGAACCGCCAGCTCCTGCGTGGGGGGCGTGCATGAAGACGCTGATGGTGATGGCCGGCGGCACCGGCGGCCACATCTTCCCGGGCATCGCGGTGGCCGAGGAGCTGCGTGCCCGGGGTTGGCGCATCGTCTGGATGGGCAACCCCGAGGGCATGGAGGCGCGCATCGTGCCGCCGCGCGGCTACGACACCGCCTGGGTGCGCTTCGGTGCGCTGCGCGGCAAGGGCCTGCTGCGCAAGCTGCTGCTGCCGGTGACCCTGCTCTCCGGCTTCTGGCAGGCGCTGCGCGAGATCCGCCGCGTCCGCCCCGACGTGGTGCTGGGCATGGGGGGCTACATCACCTTTCCGGGCGGCATGATGGCCGCGCTGCTCGGGCGTCCGCTCGTGCTGCACGAGCAGAACTCGGTCGCCGGCCTGGCCAACCGTGTGCTCGCGCGCGTGGCCGACCGCGTGCTGAGCGGCTTCCCCGAGGTGCTGGAACAGGCCGAGTGGATGGGCAACCCGGTGCGCGCCGAGATCGCCGCGGTACTGCCGCCGGCCGAACGCATGGCCGGACGCTCGGGCCCGCTGCGCGTGCTGGTGGTGGGTGGCAGCCTGGGCGCCGCGGTGCTCAACGAGACCGTGCCGCAGGCGCTGCTGCGCCTTCCCGCCGAGCAGCGCCCGGTGGTGGTGCATCAGGCTGGCGAACGCCAGATCGAGGCCTTGCGCGCGGCGTACGCGCGCGCCCAGGTCGACGGCGAGCTGCGCCCCTTCATCGACGACATGGCGGCGGCCTACGCCGACGCCGACCTGGTGATCTGCCGCGCCGGCGCGCTCACCGTGGCCGAGCTCGCCGCGGCCGGGGTGGCCAGCCTCTTGGTGCCCTTCCCCTACGCGGTGGACGACCACCAGACCGGCAACGCGCGCTTCCTCGCCGACCGCGGCGGCGCCTATCTGCTGCCGCAATCCGAACTAACGCCCGACCGCCTGGCGGGCATCCTGTCCAGTCTTGACCGCGGCCGCCTGCTGCACATGGCCGAGAACGCGCGCGCGCTCGCGAAGCCGCTCGCGGCCGTCGCGGTGGCGCACGTGTGCGCCGAGCTGGGCGGTGGAGAACAAGCATGAAGCACAAGGTCAGGAACATCCACTTTGTCGGCATCGGCGGCGCGGGCATGAGCGGCATCGCCGAGGTCCTCGCCAACCAGGGTTATCGCGTCAGCGGTTCGGACCTTGGCGACAACGCCGCCACCCGCCGCCTGCACAAGATGGGCGCGCACGTGGTGCGCGGGCATGACGCGGCCAACGTCGCCGACGCCGACGTGGTGGTGGTGTCGACCGCGGTGAAGGCCGACAACCCGGAGGTGGTCGCGGCGCGCGAGCGCCACATCCCTGTGGTGCCGCGCGCGCAGATGCTCGCTGAGCTGATGCGCTTCAAGCACGGTATCGCGATCGCCGGCACCCACGGCAAGACCACCACCACCTCGCTGGTGGCGAGCATCCTCGCCGAGGGCGGCATCGACCCCACCTTCGTGATCGGCGGGCGCCTCAACGCCGCCGGCGCCAACGCGCGCCTCGGCACGGGCGACTACCTGGTGGCCGAGGCGGACGAGTCCGACGCCTCCTTCCTGCTGCTCAACCCGGTGATCTCGGTGGTCACGAACATCGACGCCGACCACATGGACACCTACGGCCACGACTTCGGCCGGGTCAAGCAGGCCTTCGTCGACTTCCTCCACCGCCTGCCCTTCTACGGCGTGGCGGTGCTGTGCGAGGACGACCCCAACGTGCGCGAGATCATCCCGCAGGTGGCCAAGCAGATCGTGCGCTACGGCTTCTCGGAGACCGCCAACATCCGCGCCGAGAACGTGCGCGCCGAGGGCGGGCGCATGCGGTTCGACTGCGTGCGGGTCAACGGCACGACCTCGCGCCTGTCGATCGAGCTCAACCTGCCCGGCCTGCACAACGTGCTCAACGCGCTCGCCGCGATCGCGGTGGCCACCGAGGTGCAGGTGCCGGACGCGGCGATCGTCAAGGCGCTCGCCGAGTTCAACGGCGTCGGCCGGCGCTTCCAGCGCTACGGCGAGGTCGCGCTGCACGACCAGGACGGCGATGAGGCCGGCCGCTTCACGCTGGTCGACGACTACGGCCACCACCCGGTGGAGATGGCGGCGACCATCGCCGCGGCACGCGGCGCCTTCCCCGGCCGCCGCCTGGTGCTGGCCTTCCAGCCCCATCGCTACACGCGCACACGCGATTGCTTCGAGGACTTCGTCAAGGTGCTGTCGACCGTGGATGCGCTGCTGCTGGCCGAGGTCTATGCCGCCGGCGAGACCCCGATCGTCGCCGCCGACGGCCGCTCGCTCGCGCGCGCGATCCGCGTCGCCGGCACGGTCGAGCCCGTCTTCGTCGAGGAGATCGCCGACATGCCGCGCATGATCCTGTCCGCCGCGCGCGACGGCGACGTCGTCATCACCATGGGAGCGGGCAGCATCGGCGCGGTGCCGGGCAAGCTCGCCAGCATCGAGGAAGCAGCGTGAAGGCCCGGTTCGGAAAGGTTGCGGTGCTGTTCGGCGGTTCGTCTGCCGAGCGCGAGGTTTCGCTGATGTCGGGCGCTGCGGTGCTCGCCGCGCTGCAGGCCGCGGGGGTGGATGCGCACGCCTTCGATCCCGCGGAGCGCGACCTGCACGTCCTCAAGGAAGAGGGCTTCGAGCGCGCCTTCATCGCCCTCCATGGGCGCGGTGGCGAGGACGGCACGGTGCAGGGCGCGCTCGAGCTGATGGGCATCCCCTATACCGGCAGCGGCGTGATGGCCTCCGCGCTGTCGATGGACAAGTGGCGCACCAAGATGGTGTGGCTGTCCGCCGGCCTGCCGACGCCGCGCTACGCGATCCTGGAGCACGACTCCGACTGGGACGCGGTGGTGGCCGAACTCGGCCTGCCGATCTTCGTCAAGCCGGTGCACGAGGGCTCGAGCATGGGCGCGACCAAGGTGGTCGAGGCGGGCCAGCTGCGCGCCGCGTGGGAGCTCGCGGCGCGCTACGACCGCCTGGTGATCGCCGAGGAGTTCATCTGCGGCGCCGAGCTCACCGCCCCCTTCCTCGAGGACCGCGCGCTGCCGCTGGTGCGCATCGTCGCCCCCGGCGGCAACTACGACTACCAGCACAAGTACTTCACCGACGACACGCGCTACGACTGCCCCAGCGGCCTGCCCGCCGCGCAGGAGGCGGAGCTGCAGGCGATGGTGATGAAGTGCGCGCGCGTGCTCGGCTGCCGCGGCTGGGGCCGCGCCGACCTCATCCTCACCGAGGACGGCCGCCCCTACCTGCTCGAGATGAACACTTCTCCCGGCATGACCGGCCACTCGCTGGTGCCGATGTCGGCGCGCGTGGCGGGGCTGGACTTCACCGCGCTGTGCCTCGAGATCCTGCAGGGAGCCCGCCTTGGCTGAAGCCGGCATCCGTCCCGCGTCGATCCGCTCCGCCCGCCGTCCGGCGGCGGGCGGAGCGGCGCGCGCGGGTGCGGAG
>NZ_AMXD01000034.1 GCF_000310185.1 Thauera aminoaromatica S2
GCCGGCGACGAAGTCGCGCAGCTGCTGCACGCCACCCGCCGCCGTGGCGCCCAGGGCCGCCAGCGCGAGCACGACGCCCGCCACGCCGCGCAGCAGCGCGGCCGGTCGCGTGTTGAACTGGATCATTCGCTCTCCTTGGCCGGCACGATCACTTCGCGGTTGCCATTGCTGCCCATCGGCGACACCAGGCCGGCGCGCTCCATCTGTTCGATCAGGCGCGCGGCGCGGTTGTAGCCAATGCGCAGGTGGCGCTGCACCAGCGAGATCGAGGGCCGGCGCGTCTTCACCACGATCTCCACGGCCTGGTCGTAGAGCGCGTCCGACTCGCCGTCATCGCCTTCCCCGCCACTGCCGAGCGCGGCGTCGACATCGTCCTCGGCCGAGGAAAGGATGCCCTCGATATAGTCGGGCGGACCGATCTTCTTGAGGTGGTCGACCACCTTGTGCACCTCGTCGTCGGCGACGAAGGCACCGTGCACGCGCACCGGCAGCCCGGTACCGGGCGCGAGGTAGAGCATGTCGCCCATGCCGAGCAGGGTCTCGGCGCCCATCTGGTCGAGGATGGTGCGCGAGTCGATCTTGCTGGAGACCTGGAAAGCGATACGCGTGGGTACGTTGGCCTTGATCAGGCCGGTGATCACGTCAACCGAAGGGCGCTGGGTGGCGAGGATGAGGTGGATGCCGGCGGCGCGCGCCTTCTGCGCCAGGCGGGCGATCAGCTCCTCGACCTTCTTGCCGACCACCATCATCATGTCGGCAAGCTCGTCGACCACCACCACGATGTAGGGCAAGGGCTCGAGCGGCTCCGGGTTCTCGGGGCTGATCGAGAATGGGTTGGTGAGCGGCTGCTCGGCCTTGCGCGCCTCCTGCACGGCCTTGTTGAAGCCGGCGAGGTTGCGCACGCCCACCGCCGCCATCAGCTTGTAGCGCTTGTCCATCTCCGCCACGCACCAGTTGAGCGCGTTGCCGGCGTGCTTCATGTCGGTGACGACGGGTGCGAGCAGGTGCGGGATGCCCTCGTAGATCGACAGCTCGAGCATCTTCGGGTCGACCATGATCAAGCGCACCCGATCGGGCTCACTCTTGTAGAGCAGCGACAGGATCATCGCGTTGATGCCGACCGATTTGCCCGAGCCCGTCGTACCCGCCACCAGCAGGTGTGGCATCTTGGCCAGGTCGGCCACCACCGGCTGGCCACCGATGTCCTTGCCGAGCACCACGGTAAGCGGCGAATGCGCGTCCTGGTACACCTTGGAACCGATGATCTCCGACAGGCGCACCATCTGCCGCTTCGGGTTGGGCAGCTCGAGCGCCATGCAGGACTTGCCCGGCACGGTCTCGACGACGCGGATCGACACCAGCGACAGCGCGCGCGCGAGGTCCTTGGCAAGGTTCACCACCTGGCTGCCCTTGACCCCGGTTGCCGGCTCGATCTCGTAGCGAGTGATCACCGGGCCGGGGTAGGCGGCGAGCACCTTGACCTCGACGCCGAAGTCGGCGAGCTTGGTCTCGATCAGGCGCGAGGTGAACTCGAGGGATTCGGGCGAAGGCGGCTCCACGCCACCGCTGGCCGGATCGAGCAGTGCCACCGGCGGGATCACGCCCTCGGCCGCATCCTGGAACAGGGTCTGCTGGCGCTCCTTCTCCACCCGCTCGGACTTGGTCACGGCGACCACCGCCGGCTCGATGCGCAGCGGCGCGGGCTCGGCCTTCTCGACCTTCTTGCGCCGGGTCTGCACCACCTCCTCGCGCTTGTGCGCCACCTCGCGACCCACACGGCGGTCCTGCCAGCGCAGCCAGGCCTGCTGCACGCCGAGCACCGCCTGCTCGATGCCAAGACCGATGCGCTCCATCAGAGCCAGCCACGACACCCCGGTGAACAGCGACAGCCCCGTGGCCAGCAGCGCGAGCAGCAGCAGCGTGCCGCCGGTGAAGCCGAAGCTGCGCCGCACGAACTGGGCGAGTTCCATGCCGATCAAGCCGCCGGGCTCGAGCGGCAGCGCCGCACCGTGGGAGTGGAAACGCAGGAATTCGAGCGCGCTGCTGGTGATCAGCACCACGAAGAAGCCGATCATCACGAAGATGAAGGAGCGGTGGTCGAGCTCGAGCCTGTTCTTGAGGCGGCGGAAACCCCACAGCAGGCTGTAGCCGAGGAAGACCACCCACCACCACGAGGAAATGCCGAAGAGATAGAGCAGGAGGTCCGCCAGCCAAGCGCCGAAACGCCCGCCCGGATTGGCAACGCGGGTGACGTCGGAGGCGTGCGACCAGCCTGGGTCGGACTCGCTGTAGCCGACGAGGATCATGCCGACGTAGAGCGAGACCACGCCGAGGATCAGCCAGCGGGCCTCCTGCAGCAACAGCGAGATCTTTTCGGGCAGCGGCTGGGAACGGGAGGACGAACGAGACAGCATTGCGTTGCGGCCGCAGGGAGAGTGGAACAACCCCGGATTATACGGGATCGGTCCCCACCCCGCCGCCGCGCTTGCGGATGCTCACAAACGGCCGAGCGGCGAGCGCGCGTTCACACGTCGTTGAGGCGCTCACGCAACAGGATGCCGTCGGGCCCTTCCTCGATCAGACCCTGCTGGCCGAGGTCCTTCATCACCCGGCTCACCATCTCGCGCGAGGCGCCGATCATCTTGGCGATGTCCTGCTTGGAGATGCGCCGGACCACCACCGACTGGCCACCGACGTCCTCGGCCATCTCGATCAGCAGGCGCGCAACACGGCCGTAGACATCCATGAGCGCGAGGCTCTCGATCTTGCGATCGGCGTTGCGCAGGCGCTCGGCGAGGTTGCACATGATGCGCCAGGACACGTCGAAGCTGTCCTGCATGATGCGGCGGAAATCCTGCTTGGAGATCAGCACCAGATCGGCCGGCACCACGGCGATCACCGAGGCCGAGCGCGGCCGCTCGTCGAACATGCCCATCTCGCCGAAGAGCTCGCCCTGGCCGAGGATGGACAGGATTACCTCGCGGCCGTCCTCGTCGCTCACCACGACCTTGAGGCTGCCGGTGAGCACGAGATAGACGTAGTCGGGACGGTCGCCCGCGCACACCACGGACTGCCCGCGGGGGAAGCGACGCATCATCGACACGCGCGCGATGCTGGCCAACGACTCGTCGGACAGGCCATGGAACAGCGGGAAGGTCTTCAGGGCGACGACGGAAACGGCGGTGGCTTGGGTCATGCGCGCTCCAGGCACGAGGAGTGGAACAGTTGAAACATGCATTTTCAAGTTTATACGATCACCCCGGGCTTATTCTCGATTTCGTGACGGAGATCACACTTTCCGCATCCAGCGGGAATTCGATGCGTGTCGCTGCACCACAGACAGGAACGCGCGTCTCCCCATCGGAATCACGCGCGAGCGCCCGGACTCCGGCGACCACCTCCAACCCCCGCCGCCCCCTCCGCTATAATCGGCGCCTCGCAATCCACCCGCAGGAAGCCTCGTCCATGACCACCAAACACGCCCGTCTGCTGATCCTCGGCTCCGGCCCCGCCGGCTACACCGCCGCCGTCTATGCCGCGCGCGCCAACCTGAACCCGGTGCTGATCACCGGCCTCGCCCAGGGCGGCCAGCTCATGACCACGACCGAGGTCGACAACTGGCCGGCCGATGCAGACGGCGTGATGGGTCCGGACCTGATGGCGCGCTTCCAGAGGCACGCCGAGCGCTTCAACACCGAGATGATCTTCGACCACATCCACACCGTGAAGCTGGGCGAGAAGCCCTTCCGCCTGATCGGCGACAGCGGCGAATACACCTGCGATGCGCTGATCATCTCCACCGGCGCCACCGCCAAGTACCTCGGCCTGCCCTCGGAGGAAAAATTCGCCGGGCGCGGCGTGTCGGCGTGCGCCACCTGCGACGGCTTCTTCTACCGCAACCAGGACGTCGCGGTGATCGGCGGCGGCAACACCGCGGTCGAGGAGGCGCTCTACCTCGCCAACATCGCGAGAAAGGTCACCCTGGTGCACCGCCGCGAGAAGTTCCGCGCCGAGAAGATCATGATCGACAAGCTGATGGAGAAGGTCGCCGCCGGCAGGATCGAGCTCGCGCTCAATGCCACGCTCGACGAGGTGCTGGGCGACAACACCGGCGTGACGGGGATGCGCATCAAGGGCGTGAACAACGGCGCCACCCGGGAGGTGGCGCTGCAGGGCGTGTTCATCGCCATCGGCCACAAGCCCAACACCGACATTTTCGAAGGCCAGCTCGAGATGGAGGGCGGCTACATCGTCACCCAGGGCGGGCGCAACGGCAACGCGACGCAGACAAGCGTTCCCGGCGTGTTCGCTGCCGGCGACGTGCAGGACCACATCTACCGCCAGGCGGTGACTTCGGCCGGCACCGGCTGCATGGCCGCACTCGACGCCGAACGCTACCTCGACGCCCTCGGCGTCTGAGCAGGCCGATGAGCCGCCGCGCTCCCGCGCCGGGTCCGGCCGGCACCCCAGGACGCGACGCGCAGGGCGCGGTGCCGAAGCCCGCCTCGCCCTTCGCAGCCCTGCGCAAGCAGCTGCAGCAGCGCGCGCTCCCGGCACCCGTGTCGTCGCCCGCCCCGGCGAAGCGTATCCGCCACCCGCTTGAGGAAGACTCCTCCAGCGCCGGTGCCGATCGTGCACAGGAGCCCGACGCGGAGGCGCTCGAGCTCTTCCGGCGCAGCGTCGGCGCGGTGCGCCCGGTGCGCGGCACGGACCGCGTCGAGATCCACCGCCCCCGCCCTGCCCCGCGGCCGCGCACGCAAGCCGTGGAGGACGAGGAAACCGAGGAGCCCGTCCGTGCGCGACCCGAGACCGACCCGCTACGCGCGGCCTACGAGGGCGTGATGCCGCTGAGGGATACCGGCCGAGTGGCGCTCGACACACCGCTGCGTCACCACGCCCGCCATGCAGGCGGTACGCATCCCGCGCCGGCGCTGCGACCCGACGCGATCGTGCTGCCCGCGGACGCCGACGTCAGCGATCCGGCAGCGCTCTTTCTTGCGGTAGTGGGCAATGCCCGCCCGGTCACCGACCGCAACCGCGTGGAGCTGGAGCGCCCGCAGCCGGCACCTGCGCCGCTCAAGCGCGAGGAGGACGAGCGCGCGGCGCTCGGCGAATCGCTCGCCGCACCGCTCACCTTCGAGGATCGCCTGGACATGGGCGACGAGGCGGCCTTCCTGCGGACCGGGCTGCCGCGCCGGGTGCTGACCGATCTGCGCCGCGGGCGCTGGGTGCTGCAGGGCCAGATCGACCTCCACGGCCTCACCCGCGACGAGGCGCGCGCCGCGCTGGCGAACTTCCTGCACGACGCGCTTGCCCAGGGCAAGCGCTGCATCCGGGTGATCCACGGCAAGGGCCACGGCTCGCCCGGGAAGGTGTCGATCCTGAAACAGCTGTCGCGCGGCTGGCTGGCGCAGCGCGAGGAGATCCTCGCCTTTTGCCAGGCCGGCCCCCACGATGGCGGCGGCGGCGCCCTGCTGGTGCTGCTGCGCGCGCAGAACGCCGCGCCGCGCGCCCGAATGCCGTTACCCGCCTGAGTCCCGCCGCCCGAATATCAGATCGCCGCTTCGTTGGTCTCGCCAGTGCGGATGCGGATGACCTGCTCCACCGGCGTGATGAAGATCTTGCCGTCGCCGATCTTGCCCGTGTGCGCGGCCTTCACGATCGCCTCCACCGCCTGGTCGACGATGTCATCGGCAAGCACGACCTCGACCTTGATCTTGGGCAGGAAGTCGACCACGTATTCAGCACCGCGATAGAGCTCGGTGTGGCCCTTCTGGCGGCCGAAACCCTTGACCTCGGTCACCGTCAGGCCCGTGATCCCCACCTCGGACAGGCCCTCGCGCACCTCGTCCAGCTTGAACGGCTTGATGATCGCCTCGATCTTCTTCATCCGGCTTGCTCCTCTTTCAGAATTCGTCCTGGTAGCGGGATGTTATCGGATAACGCCAATCCCTGCCGAAACCGCGCTGGGTCACACGGATGCCCACCGGGGCCTGGCGGCGCTTGTACTCGTTGCGCTTGAGCATACCCACCACGCGCCGCACCTCGCCCTCGGGGAAGCCCGCGGCGACGATGTCGCGCGGCGACTCGTCGCGCTCCATGTAGGCCTGGATGATGGCGTCAAGCATGTCGTAGGGCGGCAGGCTGTCCTGGTCCTTCTGGTCGGGCTTGAGCTCGGCCGAGGGCGGTCGGTCGATGATGTTCTGCGGGATCACCGGGCTCACCGTGTTGCGCCAGTTCGACAGGCGGAAGACAAAGGTCTTGTAGAGGTCCTTGAGCACGGCGAAGCCGCCGGCCATGTCGCCGTACAGCGTGGCGTAGCCGGTGGCCATCTCGCTCTTGTTGCCGGTGGTGAGCACGATCGCGCCGGTCTTGTTCGACAGCGCCATCAGCAGCATGCCGCGGATGCGCGCCTGCAGGTTCTCCTCGGTGGTGTCGGCGGGCAGGCCGGCAAACTGGTCGGCAAGCAGCTCGGCAAAGACCTTCATCGCCGGCTCGATCGCGATCTCGTCATAGCGCACGCCCAGGCGCGCCACCATGTCGCGCGAGTCGTCGAGGCTCATTTGAGCGGTGTAGGGCGAAGGCATCATCACCGCACGCACCTTGTCGGCGCCGAGCGCATCGACCGCGATCGCCAGGGTCAGCGCCGAGTCGATCCCGCCCGACAGGCCGATGATCGCGCCCGGGAAACGGTTCTTGGCGAGATAGTCGCGCACCCCGATGCGCAGCGCCTCGTACACCTCGGCCTCGAGCGTCCGCGCAGGAACGTGCTCACCGCCCGACCAACCGCCCGAGGCGTAGTCGACGATCGCGACGCGCTCGACGAAGCTGCCGAGTTGCAGCCCGACCGCGCCGCCGGCGTCGAGCGCGAAGGAGGCGCCGTCGAAGACCAACTCGTCCTGGCCGCCCACCATGTTGCAGTACAGCACGGGCAGGCCGGTCTCGGCCACGCGCGCGCGCAGCACCTCCAGGCGCTGAGCCTGCTTGTTCATGTGGTAGGGCGAAGCGTTGAGCGCCAGCAGAACCTGCGCCCCGGCCGCCCGCGCGGCCTCCGCGGGACCGCGCTCCCAGACGTCGGCGCAGATGTTCACCCCGAAGCGCACGCCAGCGCACTCGAACACGCAAGCCGTGCCGCCGGCCTCGAAGTAGCGCTCCTCGTCGAAGACCTCGTAGTTGGGCAGCAGGCTCTTGTGATAGCGCGTCAGCACCGCGCCGTCGCGCAACACCGAGGCCGCATTGTAGCGCTCGCCGCCGTCCTCCACCGGGTGGCCAAGCACCACCGTGACCCCCCGCGCAGCAGCGGCGATGCGTTCGACCTCACGCGCGCAGGCGCGATAGAAATCCGGTCGCAGCAGCAAGTCCTCGGGCGGATACCCGGACAGCGCAAGCTCGGGCGTGAGCAGCAGTTGCGCGCCGGCCGCGCGTGCGTCGTCGAGCGCGGCGATGATGTGGTCGGCGTTGCCGACCAGATCGCCCACGGTCAGGTTGAGCTGGGCGACAGCGATGGAAACGGGGGCTTGGGCATGTGCGTTCATGGAGCGGAACTATACCGCTTCGGCGAAGCTCCACGACAGGCTCTGCGTGCGCCGGACCGCGCGCCTGAGCACGCTCTCGCGCCCAAGCGCGCTCCGCTACGCGATGGTTTGCCCCGACTCGAACCGTGCGGCCGTCTCGCGAGCGCAGCGCGACCGTGGATGCCCGCGTACAAACCCACAGCCCGGGTGCGCAAGCCTGTGG
The DNA here is from genome assembly GCF_000310185.1 of Thauera aminoaromatica S2. Classification (GTDB taxonomy): domain Bacteria; phylum Pseudomonadota; class Gammaproteobacteria; order Burkholderiales; family Rhodocyclaceae; genus Thauera; species Thauera aminoaromatica. Next base: position 7,738 of record NZ_AMXD01000034.1, read on the forward strand.
ACAAGGCGTGGATAGCGCTTGCAAGTCGCTGTCGCGGCAACGTATCGTCGCACTGCACAAAAAACAGGCAGCTGCGCCCCCTGCCCCAGCCACCATGAGCCAGCCCGACGGATTCCACTTCATCCCCCGCATCGCCCGTATCGACGCACGCCAGTGGGATGCCCTGGTCGACGCGAGCTGCGCAAGCGCCGCGCCCTGTATCCGCCACGCCTTCCTGCACGCCCTCGAAGAGAGCGGCTGCGTGGGCGGGCGCAGCGGCTGGACGCCCGCGCACGCCACCCTGTGGCGCGGCGGCACGTTGGGCGCGGCCATGCCGCTCTATGTGAAGACGCATTCCCGGGGCGAGTACGTCTTCGACTGGGCCTGGGCCGAGGCCTACCAGCGCCACGGCCTCGACTACTACCCGAAGTGGCTCGCGGCCGTGCCCTTCACGCCCATCCCCGGGCCACGCCTGCTCGGCCACGACGACGGCGCACGCCGGGAACTGCTCGCCGCCCTGCTCGCGAAGGCGCTGGAGAGCGGGCTGTCGTCGCTGCACCTGCTTTTCCCGCTCGATCGCGAGCGCCCGCTGCTCGAGGCCGCCGGGCTAATGATCCGCGAGGACGTGCAGTTCCATTGGAGAAATCCACCCGCCTCCACCGAGACCGAGCCGACGCCCGCGGAATCCAGCGCGCCTATCTCCGTCCGGCAGCGGCGCTGGGCCGACTTCGAGCATTTCCTCGCCAGCCTGTCCGGCGCCAAGCGCAAGAAGATCCGCCAGGAACGCCGCCGCGCAGCCGCACACGGTCTGGATCTGCAGTGGCTGGACGGGCATGAAGCGCGGGACGAGGACTGGGCGTTCTTCGCGCACTGTTACGCCAACACCTACGCGCAGCACCGCTCCACGCCCTATCTCGCAGCAGATTTTTTTGTGCGGCTCGCGCACAGCATGCCCGAGGCCGTCCGTCTGCTGGTGGCTCGCCGCGACACCCAGCCGATCGCCGCCGCCTTCTTCCTGTGCGATCGCGAGGCGCTGTACGGGCGTTACTGGGGCTGCGTCGAGGACCTGCCCTTCCTGCACTTCGAGCTGTGCTACTACCAGGCCATCGAATACTGCATCGAGCATGGTCTGACCCGCTTCGAGGGCGGCGCACAGGGGGAGCACAAGCTCGCCCGCGGTCTGCTCCCGGTGCGTACCTTCTCCGCGCACTGGCTCGCGGATCCGCGCTTTCGCGGCGCGGTCGACGATTGGCTGGCAAGGGAGCGTGCGGGCGTGGGGCACTATCTCGACGAACTGGCGGAGCACAGCCCATTCCTTCGCGAGAAGGGACCCGGCGGCATCGAGACCGGCGCAGCAGGAGCCGGGGAGCCCCAGCGGGGTTCGCGCCGGCAGTGAAGAGAGAAGCGCGACCCGGCGGCGAAGCGCGCTAGCGTCCCCGCAGACGCGCCTGGATATGCGGCAACGCAAGGTAATAAGCGGTGATGGTCTTCGCGTCGGTGATGCGTCCGATCCGGATGGCCTGCTCCACCTCGTCCGCACGCAGGCTCAGCACTTCGAGAAACTCGCCGTCATCGAGCGCCCCCCCCACCTGCGAGAGCTCGTGGGCGAAGAAGACTTCGATGCGCTCGTCCGAGTAGCCGATACACGGGTGCATCACCCCGACATATTCCCAATTCGCAGCGGCGAAGCCGGTTTCCTCGCGCAGTTCGCGCTGCGCGCAGGCCAGGATGTCCTCGCCGGCGTCGATTTTCCCGGCAGGCAACTCGAGGAAGGCGCGTTGCAGCGGATAGCGGAACTGCCGCTCGAACACCAGCGCCCCGCTCTCCTCCAGCGCGACCACGACCACAGCGCCGGGATGGCGGATGTACTCGCGCACGCTGCGGCTGCCGTCCGGCAATTCGACGCGGTCTCGCCACACCTTGAGCAGTGCACCGTCGAAAACCGACTCGCTATCGAGGGTGTACTCATGTAGCGCGTCCCGCTCGAGCCCGCTCACGCACCTACCTCGGATGTCCGGCGCGCCGAACGCCACAGGTAGGCCCAAGTGAAGCCCGGAAAGGCAAACACCACAAAGAGACAGAAGGTGGTCGCGTAGAACGCCCAGCCCTGCCCATACACCCGACCGTGGGACTGCGCCTCGATCGATGCTGCGAGCCCACCCACCACGAAATACAGCACGAGCAGTTCGGCAAACCGCCAGCCGAGCCCCTTGCGAACCCCGGCTGGCGGCTTGCGGATGAGGAAGATGCGGTCGAAGACGAAGGGCAGGTTGGCCATCGTGAAGGCGATGGCCAACAGCAGGAAGATGCTGGCGTCCGCACCCACCGCTGGATCAGAGCGAACGCAGCAGCGCGAACGCGCACAAGGACATCAGCGCCTGCGGGGCGAGGCCGAGGGCCGCGATCGCAAGACCGTTGGCCGAGAGCATCACACGCACTTCGGGCGCAGCATGAATCGGCGAGGAGTCGACCGGCTCGTCGAAATACATCACCTTGACCACGCGCAGGTAGTAGAAGGCACCGATCACCGACATCACCACCGCCAGCACCGCCAGCCAGAAGTACCCGGCCGCGACCACCGCCTGCAGCACCGACAACTTGGCGAAGAAGCCGATGAAGAAGGGCACACCCGCCATCGAGAACATCACGAAGAGCATCATCAGCGCGTACCACGAACTGCGCTTGTTGAGCCCCTTGAAATCGTCGATGTTCTCGGCCTCGAAACCTGCACGCGACAGCAGAATCAGCATGCCGAACGAAGCCAGGCTCATGATCACGTAAGAGATCGCGTAGAACATCGCCGAGCTGTAGGCGTTGAGCGCAAAGTGACGGTCGCCCTCTACCACGCCCGCGAGCAGGCCGAGCAGCATGAAGCCCATGTGCGAGATACCCGAGTAGGCCAGCATGCGTTTGATGTTCTGCTGCGCGATCGCGGCCAGATTGCCGAGCACGATCGAGGCTGCGGCCACCAGCATCAGCATCATCTGCCATTCCTCGGCGATGTCGAACAGCGCCCAGATCAGCAGGCGCACCGCCATCGCGAACGCGGCGAGCTTGGGCGCCGTGGCGATCACCAGCGTCACTGCGGTGGGCGCGCCCTGATAGACGTCGGGCACCCACATGTGGAAGGGCACAACGCCGAGTTTGAAGCAGATACCCGCGACCAGGAACACGACGCCGAACATCAGCACGGTCTGGTTGGCGGTCTGGTTGTAGAGCGCCTGCGCCACACCCGAGAACTCGAGCGTACCGGTCGCGCCATACACCATCGACATGCCGTACAGCAGCAGGCCCGAAGCCAGCGCGCCGAGTACGAAGTACTTCATCGCCGCCTCGGTCGAGCGCGCCGAGTCGCGATCGAACGCCACCATCGTATACAGCGCTAGCGACATCATCTCGAGGCCGATGTACATCGGCAGCATGTGGTTGGCCGTGACCATCACCATCATGCCGAGCGTCATCAGCAGCGCGAGCAGGTAGTACTCGGGCTTGTCGATCTTCCGGTCGGCGAGGTAGCCACGCCCGTACAGCAGCGCGATCGCGGTGGAGAAATAGATCATCAGCTTCAGCACGTCACCCAGCAGATCGCTGATGAACAGATTGCTGAAGGTATGGACCACCTCCCCCTCCATCGTGAAGATCGTGATGAAGGCCGCGGCGATCAGGGTCGCCTGAGTAAGCAGATAAGCCAAGTTGCGAGCGACGCTGCGCGCGAAGGTACTCGCCAGCATGATCACCAAGGCCATCACGGCCACGAAGATCTCGGCCGCTGCGGGGTAGAAGTCGGGGACGACGAAATTCATCTTCTGACCAGTCCGTAAAGTGTCTCGTGCGCTCGCGCCGGGCAGCGCTCAGAGCTTGCTCACGGCAACATGCCGCAGGAGTTCATTGACCGAGGCGTGCATCACTTCGGTGAAGGGGAAGGGATACAGGCCCATCGCCAGCACGCACGCCGCCAGCACCGCAAGGAAGGCGAACTCGCGGCCGTTGATGTCCTCGAGCTCGGCGACATGGGGGTTGGCCACCTTGCCGAACACCACCCGCTTGTACATCCAGAGCGAATACGCAGCGCCGAGGATCAGCGTGGTGGCGGCGACGAAGCCGATCCAGAAGTTGTACTGCACGGCCCCAAGCACCACCATGAACTCGCCGACGAAACCGGAGGTGGCCGGCAGGCCAGAGTTGGCCATCGTGAAGAGCATGAAGAAGGCTGCGAACTTCGGCATGGTGTGCACCACGCCACCGTAGTCGGCGATCTGGCGCGAGTGCAGGCGGTCGTAGAGCACGCCGATGCACAGGAACATCGCGCCCGAAACGAAGCCGTGAGAGATCATCTGCACCAGAGCGCCCTCGACGCCGAGGCTGTTGAACATGAAGAAGCCCAGGGTCACGAAGCCCATGTGGGAGATCGACGAGTAGGCCACGAGCTTCTTCATGTCGGCCTGTACCAGCGCGACGAAGCCGATATACACAACCGCGATCAGCGACAGGGTGATCACCAGCGGCGCGAGCTCGTTCGCCGCGTCGGGCACGATCGGCAGGGAGAAGCGCAGGAAGCCATAAGCGCCGAGCTTCAGGGCGATCGCGGCAAGTACAACCGATCCGCCGGTGGGTGCCTCGACGTGGGCATCGGGCAGCCAAGTATGCACCGGCCACATCGGCACCTTGACGCCAAAAGCGATCAGGAAGGCGAGGAAGATGAGGATCTGCGGCTCGATCGGCAGGGGCAACTGGTGCCAGTCGAGGATGCTGAAGCTACCGCCCGACTGCATGAACAGGTAGAGCAGCGCGATCAGCATCAGCAGGGAACCGAACAGCGTGTAGAGGAAGAACTTGATCGCGGCGTACACCCGGTTGGCGCCACCCCAGATGCCGATGATCAGGTAGAGCGGGATCAGCGAGGCTTCGAAGAACACGTAGAACAGCACCGCGTCGAGCGCCGAGAAGATGCCGTTCATCAGGCCCGACATGATCAGGAACGCGGCCATGTACTGCGCGACCTTGGTCTCGATCACCTGCCAGCCCGCCGCCACCACGATGATGGTGATGAAGGAGTTGAGCAGCACGAACAGCACCGAGATGCCATCGACGCCGAGGTGGTAGTTGATGTTGAAGCGCGGCACCCAGGACTGCAGTTCCACGAACTGCATCGCGCTGGTTCCGACGTCGAAGCCCGTGTAGAGCGGAATCGTCACGACGAAGCCAGCCACGGCGACCGCCAAGGCGAGCATGCGCGCCAGCGGAGCGTTGCGATCCGAGCCGGTCGCGAGCACCAGCAGGCCACCGATAATCGGTACCCAGATCGCCAGACTGAGGAGAGGAATGTCCGTCATCGTTGCTTTCCGTTCAGTGCGCCGCGAGCGGCGCGTTCGATCTTGTTATGTGTTTCCGTCCCTGCGTGCCCGTCTCAGCCCCGGTTGAACCAGTAGGTGAGCAGCACGAACACGCCGATGATCATCATGAAGGCGTACTGGTACAGGTGACCCGTCTGGAAGAGGCGCGACATCTGCGCCACCCAGCCCACCAGGCGCGCGGAGCCGTTCACCGCGACACCATCGATCAGGGCCTGATCGCCCGCCTTCCACAGGCCGCGTCCGAGCAGACGCGCACCTGCCGCGAAGAAGATCTCGTTGAAGCGATCGAAGTAGTACTTGTTCTCCAACAGCGTGTGGATCGGCTTGAAGGTGCGCTGGATCGCCGCCGGGATATCCGGACGCTTCATGTAGAAGAACCAGGCAAGCGCGACTCCGCCCATCGCCAGCCAGAACGGCGCCGTCTGGAGACCGTGGATCGCCATGCCGACCGGGCCATGGTAGTTGGCTGCGAGCTCCCGCAGGCCGACGTGGTTGTCGCCGACGAGGATCACACCCTTGAACCACTCGCCGAACAGCATCGGGTCGATGGTGAAGAAGCCGATCAGGACCGAGGGCACCGCCAGCAGCACCAGCGGCAGGGTCACCACCCAGGGCGACTCGTGCGGCTTCTGCCCCGGCGCCAGGCCGTGGTGATGATCCGCCGAGGGTTCCTCGTCGTCGTGGTCGCCGTGATGATCGTGATGTGCGTGATCATGCGCCTTGCCGAAGCGCTCGTCGCCGTGGAACACGAGGAAGTACATCCGGAAGGAGTAGAACGCGGTGATGAACACCCCGAGGAGCACGCAGAACATCGCATAGCCCGAGCCCGCGATCGTCGAGGAATGCACCGCTTCGATAATCGAGTCCTTGGAGTAGAAGCCCGAGAAGAACGGAAAACCGATCAGCGCAAGCGAACCCAGGAGCGAGGTGATCCAGGTGATCGGCATGTACTTGCGCAAGCCGCCCATGTTGCGCATGTCCTGATCGTGGTGCATGCCGATGATCACCGAGCCGGCGCCGAGGAACAGCAACGCCTTGAAGAAGGCGTGCGTCATCAGGTGGAAGACCGCGGCCGAGTAGGCCGAGACGCCGAGCGCGACCGTCATGTAGCCGAGCTGCGACAGCGTCGAGTAGGCCACGACGCGTTTGATGTCGTTCTGCACGATGCCGAGGAAGCCCATGAAGAGCGCGGTGGTCGCACCGATCACGAGGACGAAGGACAGCGCGGTGTCGGACAGCTCGAACAGCGGCGACATGCGCGCCACCATGAAAATGCCCGCGGTCACCATGGTCGCCGCGTGGATCAGCGCGGAGATCGGGGTCGGGCCTTCCATCGAGTCGGGCAGCCACACGTGCAGAGGCACCTGGGCGGACTTGCCCATCGCACCGATGAAGAGGCAGATGCAGATCGCGGTGAGCAGCGGCCAGCCGGTCACCGCCATCTCGGTCACGGAGAGTTCCTTCGCCTTGGCGAAAACCTCAGCGTAGTCGAGGCTGCCGGCATAGGCGGCGACGAGGCCGATGCCGAGCAGGAAGCCGAAGTCGCCCACGCGGTTGACCAGGAAGGCCTTCATGTTGGCGTAGATTGCCGTCGGACGCTCGTACCAGAAGCCGATCAGCAGGTAGGACACCAGGCCAACCGCCTCCCAGCCGAAGAAGAGCTGGAGGAAGTTGTTGGACATCACCAGCATCAGCATCGAGAAGGTGAACAACGAGATGTAGCTGAAGAAGCGCTGGTAGCCCGGATCTTCCGACATGTAGCCGATGGTGTAGATGTGCACCATCAGCGACACGAAGGTAACGACCAGCATCATCATCACCGTCAGCGAGTCGATCAGGAAACCGACCTCGAAGTCGATGCCACCCGCCTGCATCCAGGTATATACGGTGCCGTTGAAGGTGTTTCCGGCCGCCACATCCTGGTAGATGAAGAGCGAGGCCACGAAGGCGATCGCCACACCAAGGATCGTGACCACATGCGCCCCGGCACGCCCGATCTGCTTTCCGAACAGGCCTGCGAGGATCGCTCCCGCCAGCGGCGCCAGCGGCACGAGGAGATAGATTGCTTTCATGTCCGACATCGTGACGCTTCCTTAACCCTTGAGGCTGTCCAGATCATCCACGTGGATCGTGCGCATGTTGCGGAACATCACGATCAGGATCGCGAGGCCGATCGCCGATTCGGCCGCCGCCACGGTGAGGATGAAGAAAACGAAGACCTGGCCGGCGATGTCGCCGAGGTAATGCGAGAACGCAACGAAGTTCATGTTGACCGAGAGCAGCATCAGCTCGATGGCCATCAGCAGCACGATCAGGTTCTTCCGGTTGAGGAAGATCCCGACCACGCTGATCGCGAACAGGATCGCGCCCAGGATGAGGAAATGGGAAAGCGAAAGCATCAGTGACCCCCTGATCGCGCCGGCTGCCTGCCGGCGCGGTTCTTGTTTTGTTCGCGTACGTTGTCAGTCGTCTTTCTCGGCCTGCATCTTCACCAGCTCGACCCGGCCCTCGCGCCTGACGGCGACCTGCTCGGACGGCGGGATGGACTTCAGCCCCTTGCGCTTGCGCAAGGTCAGCGCCACTGCGGAGACCATCGCCACCAACAGCACGAGCGAGGCGAGTTCGAAGGCATACACATAATCGGTGTAGAGAACGCGGCCGAGTTCGCGGGTGTTGCTGTAGTCCGCGGCAACCGGAGCGGGCGCAGGCATCGCCTCGAGACCGAAGTAGCCGCCGCCGAGCACCATCACCATCTCGACCAGCATCAGGATGCCCACCAGGGCTCCCACCGGGAGATAGCTCCAGAAGCCTTCACGCAGACGGTCGAGGTTGATGTCGAGCATCATGACCACGAACAGGAAGAGCACCATCACCGCGCCGACATACACCATCACGAGCGTGACCGCGAGGAACTCGGCCTGCAGCAACAGCCAGAGACCGCCAGCGTTGAAGAAGGTGAGCACGAGGAAGAGCGCGGCGTGTACCGGGTTCCGCGCGGTGATCACCCTCAGCGCCGCGAGCACCATGATCGCGGCGAGAAAGTAGAAGACGAAGGTCTTGAATTCCATGTTCTTGACTCGTGGCGCCGAGGCGCCCTCCCCTTAGCGGTACTTGGCGTCCTGTTGGCGGTCTGCCGCAATCTGCGACTCGTGTCGATCCCCCACCGCGAGCAGCATCTGCTTCGTGTAGTACAGATCGCCGCGCTGCTCTCCGTGGTACTCCAGCACGCGAGTCTCGACGATCGCATCCACCGGACAGGCTTCCTCGCAGAAGCCGCAGAAGATGCATTTGGTCAGGTCGATGTCGTAGCGCGTCGTGCGGCGCGATCCGTCGTCACGCTGATCGGACTCGATCGTGATCGCCATTGCCGGGCAGATCGCCTCGCACAGCTTGCACGCGATGCAGCGCTCCTCGCCGTTCGGGTAGCGGCGCAGCGCGTGCAGGCCACGGAAACGGTTGCTCTGCGGCGTCTTCTCTTCCGGGAAGAGGATGGTGATCTTGCGCTGAAAGAAATGCCGTCCGGTCAGAGCCATGCCCTTGACAAGTTCCTTCAGGAACAGACTGCCGATGTAATCCTTGGCACCCATGGTCTTCTCAACTCCAGATCGACAGCGGCGACATCATCCACACGGTCACCACGAACAGCCACACGAGGGTGACCGGGATGAACACCTTCCAACCTAGACGCATGATGTGGTCGTAGCGGAAGCGCGGGAAGGTGGCTCGCGCCCACAGGAACAGCAGCAGGATGAACGCGGTCTTGACCGCCAGCCAGTGGAAACCGTCAGGCAGGAAGCCCACGGGCGACAGCCAGCCACCGAGGAACAGGATCGAGGTCAGGATCGACACCAGAATCATGTTCGCGTATTCGGCGAGGAAGAACAGCGCGAAGGTCATGCCCGAGTACTCGACCATGTGCCCCGCGACCACCTCGGCCTCGCCTTCGACCACGTCGAAGGGCGCGCGGTTGGTCTCGGCGATGCCCGAGATCACGTACACCACGAACATGGGAAAGAGCGGGATCCAGTTCCACGACAGGACGCCCAGGCCCATGTCAGCGAAGCGGCCTTCGTTCTGCGACATGACAATGTCGGTGAGGTTGAGGCTGGCCGAGATGAGCAGCACGCAGATCAGCGCGAAACCCATCGACACCTCGTAGGACACCATCTGCGCCGCGGCACGCATCGAACCGAGGAAGGGATACTTCGAGTTCGACGCCCAACCTGCGACGATCACCCCGTACACCTCCATCGAAGTGATGGCGAGCAGGAAGAGCAGACCGGCATTGACGTCCGCGAGCACCAGGCCGTCGTCGAAGGGCACCACTGCCCAGGCTGCCAGCGAGGGCGCGATCGCCAGGATGGGACCGAGGATGAAGAGGCCCTTGCTGGCCCCGCTCGGAACGATGATCTCCTTGAACAGCAGCTTCATGCCGTCGGCGATCGGCTGCAGAAGGCCCTTCGGACCGACCCGGTTAGGGCCGATGCGGACCTGCATGTAGCCGATGACCTTGCGCTCGGCGAGCGTCAGGTAGGCGACGCAAATCATCAGCGGCGCGATGATCGCGACGATCTTGAGCAGCGTCCAGATGGCCGTCCAGGAGGGGCCGAAGAAATCCGCCACGGGTTGCAGCATCGCTTCCATCACGCACGCTCCACGCTGAGATCACCGCTCATCGCGCCGAGCGCCGCGGTCGAGGGATGCGCGGCGGCGACGCGCACGCATCCTGCAGCCAATCCATCATCCGCCTGGGCCACGAGTTCCACGCTCGCCGTACCCTGTGCCACGCGCACACGGTCCCCGGCCGCGAGGCCGAGCGCCGCGAGCGTTGCCGGCGCGATTCGCGCCGTGGGTGCCGCTGCGTCGCGCGTCTTCTGCAGCGACGGGGCGCGGCGCGCGATCGGATCGGCGAAGTGGATCGGCACGTCGGCTACACGCTCGAGCACGCCTGCCGGACCGGTAGCCGAAGAGACCACGATACCTTCCACGCCATTGTCCAACCGGCTGGCGAGATCACCCGCGAGCGCCTCGGCACGCACGGCCTCGGAGTCGGCGTGGGCGAAACCCTCGAGCGCGAGCAGGTTACCGAGCACGCGCAGCACCTTCCAGCCCGGACGGACATCGGCGAAGGGCTTGGCCACCGCGGTGAAGCTCTGCGCGCGGCCCTCGCAGTTCACGAAGGTGCCCGAGGTCTCGGTGAAGGGGGCGATCGGCAACATCACGTCGGCCACCTGCCGCAGCGACGGCGAGTCGAAGCTTGTGAGCGCCACCACGAGCTGGGCACCGTCGAGCGCAGCCATCGCCGCCGCCGGATTGGCAAGGTCGAGATCGGGCTCAAGGTTCAGGGTCACGTAGGCCGCACGTGGCTGCTCGATCATCGCGGCGGCGTTCAGGCCACCCGCGCCGGGAACCGCGCCGGCAAGATAGCCGCCGACGCTGTTGGCAGCCTCGCCGATGAAGCCGAAGCTACCGTCGGTGAGGCGCGCGATCTCCTGCGCGAGCATCTGCAGCTCGGAAGCGCGGGCGTGCTGGACGGCGAGATTGCCGAGCCAAACCGCAACCTTGCGGCCGCTGGCGAGACTCTGCGCGATGGCGAGCGCTTCATCGCTCACTGTCTCGGGCAGTTTGCCGAGCAGCGCGACGCTGACCTCGGCGCCCTTCTCCTTCGCCAGCGCGACCACGACCTGGCCGAGCGTGGCCACCATCGCCGAAGGCGCGACCAGCGCGCGGTTGCGCACCGGGAGCAACCACTCTTCGGCGTTCGGGCCGATGGCGCTGACGTGCAGGCCTTTCTTTGCGGCCTGGCGCACGCGCTGCGCCAGCAGCGGCGCATCCTTGCGCAGGAAGCTGCCGACCACGAGCAGGCGGGTCAGATCCTTGACGCCGGCGATCGGCATCCCCAGCCACGGAGCGCCGGCGCGCTTGCCGTCGGCACGGAAGTCGACCTCGCGCAGGCGGAAATCGATGTTCTCGCTACCGAGCCCGCGCATCAGCTTCTGCAGCAGGTAGAGCTCTTCGACCGTGGCGTGCGGCGAGGCCAGCGCGCCGATCGAGGCGGCACCATGATCGCGCTCGACGCCGCGCAGGCCGGTGGCGACGAACTCGAGGGCGGCCTGCCAATCGACCTGCTTCCACTGCCCGCCCTGGCGGATCATCGGCGCGCCGAGGCGCTGCTCGCTGGACAGGGCCTCGTAGGAGAAGCGGTCCTTGTCGGACAGCCAGCACTCGTTGACGTCTTCGTTCTCGAACGGCAGCACGCGCTTCACCACGTCGTGCTTGGTCTGGACGATCAGGTTGGCGCCGAGGGAGTCGTGCGGGCTCACCGACTTGCGGCGCGAGAGCTCCCAGGTACGAGCGGCGAAGCGGAAAGGCTTCGAGGTCAGCGCACCGACCGGGCAGAGGTCGATGATGTTGCCGGAGAGCTCGGAATCGACCGTCTTCTCGATGAAGGGCATGATCTCCGCATGCTCGCCGCGGAAGGCCTGGCCGAGCTCCATCTCGCCGGCGATCTCGGTGGTGAAGCGAACACAGCGCGTGCAGTTGATGCAGCGCGTCATGTCGGTCGACACCAGCGCGCCAAGGTTCTTGTTGAACACCACGCGCTTCTCTTCCTGGTAGCGCGAGGCGGTCGAACCGTAGCCCACTGCGAGGTCCTGCAGCTGGCACTCGCCGCCCTGGTCACAGATCGGACAGTCGAGCGGGTGGTTGATCAGCAGGAACTCCATCACCCCCTTCTGCGCCTTCACGGCGAGCTCGGAGTGCGTCCATACCTTCATGCCATTGGTAACGGGTGTCGCGCAGGCGGGCAGCGGCTTGGGCGCCTTCTCGACCTGCACCAGGCACATCCGACAGCTAGCCGCGATGGACAGCTTCTTGTGGTAACAGAAGTGCGGAATGTAGGACCCGGCAACCGCTGCAGCCTCGATCACCGTGCTGCCGTCGTTGACCTGGACCTGCTTGCCGTCGATTTCGATCTCTAGCATGACGGGCTCACGTAGATTTGACTGCCAGCGCGCTGCACTTCGGGCGGCACGAGGCACTTCTTGTTTTCGATGTGGTATTCGAACTCGCTGCCGAAGTGCTTCACGAAGCTCTGCACCGGCATCGAGGCGGCGTCACCGAGCGCGCAGATCGTGCGGCCCATGATGTTGGTCGTCACCGAGTTCAGCAGGTCGAGGTCGTCCGGGCGGCCAAGACCGTGCTCGATGCGATGCACCACACGGTACAGCCAGCCGGTGCCCTCGCGGCAGGGCGTGCACTGGCCGCAGGACTCCTCGAAGTAGAAGTAGGACAGTCGCTCGAGGGCCTTGACCATGCAGGTGGTCTCGTCCATCACGATGACCGCGCCGGAACCGAGCATCGATCCCGCCTTGGAGATCGAGTCGTAGTCCATCGTGCAGTCCATCATCACGCCGCCGGGAACGACCGGAGCGGACGAACCACCAGGGATGACCGCCTTGATCTTGCGCCCGCCGCGCATGCCGCCAGCCATCTCGAGCAGCTCGGCGAAGGGCGTGCCGAGCGGGATCTCGTAGTTGCCCGGGCGATTGACGTGGCCCGAGACCGAGAAGAGCTTCATGCCGCCGTTGTTGGGCTTGCCGAGGTTCAGGAAGGCCTCGCCGCCCATGTTCATGATGAACGGGACGGACGCGAAGGTCTCGGTGTTGTTGATCGTGGTCGGCTTGCCATAGAGGCCGTAGCTCGCCGGGAAAGGCGGCTTGAAGCGCGGCTGGCCCTTCTTGCCCTCGATCGACTCGAGCAGCGCGGTCTCCTCGCCACAGATGTAGGCGCCGTAGCCGTGATGCGCGAAGAGTTCGAAGGAGAAGTCGCTGCCGAGGATGTTGCGGCCGATGAAACCGGCCTCGCGGGCCTCCGCAAGCGCCTCCTCGAAGCGCGAGTAGGTCTCGAAGATCTCGCCGTGGATGTAGTTGTAACCCCGCGCGGCACCCATCGCGTAGGCGGCGATGGCCATGCCCTCGATGACGCTGTGCGGGTTGTAGCGCAGGATGTCGCGGTCCTTGAAGGTCCCCGGCTCGCCCTCGTCGGAGTTGCACGCGAGGTACTTGTCGCCCGGGAAGGAGCGCGGCATGAAACTCCACTTCAGTCCGGTCGGGAAGCCCGCTCCGCCACGACCGCGCAGCACCGAGGTCTTGAGCTCGGCGATGATCGCGTCCTGCGGTATCTTCTCGGCGAGGATCTTGCGAAGCGCCGAATAACCGCCGCGGGCGACGTAGTCCTGGAGCCGCCAGGTGCGGTCGCCGTCGCAGCCGGCGAGGATCATTCCTTGCGTGCTCATTTCTTGTCCAGCTCGGCCAGCATCTGGTCGATCTTCTCGGTGGTCATCCAGCTGCACATGTGATGGTTATTCACCAGCAGCACCGGGGCGTCGCCACAGGCGCCCATGCACTCGCCTTCCTTCAGCGTGAACTTGCCGTCGGGCGTGGTCTCGTTGAAGTCGATGCCGAGCTTTTCCTTGATGTAGTCCGCCGCATGGACGCCGCCGGACAGCGCGCACGGCAGGTTCGTGCACACGGTGATCTTGTGCCGTCCGACCGGCGCGAGGTCGTACATGTTGTAGAAGCTCGCGACCTCGAAGGCGGCGATCGGCGGCATGCCGAGGTACCTGGCCACGAACTCGATGAGTTCCTTGGGCAGCCAGCCCTTCTCGACCTGCGCGATCCGCAGCGCGGCCATGACCGCAGACTGCGTCTGATCGGGCGGATACTTGGCGATCTCTCGATCGATCTCTTGCAGCGATTCCTGGCTCAGCATGTCGTCTTGATCTTCCGGATAGCCTGCCGATTCTTGTTTGATACCGCGGCGCCCGCAGGCGCCCATCCGCTGTTGCGCGCGGGCGCGCTCAGCGATCGATCTCGCCGAACACCACGTCCATCGTGCCGATGATCGCGACCACGTCGGCAATCATGTGGCCACGGGCGATGTCGTCCATGGCCGCGAGGTGCGCGAAGCCCGGCGCGCGCAGCTTGAGCCGGTAGGGTTTGTTCGCCCCGTCCGACACCGCATACACGCCGAACTCGCCCTTCGGATGCTCGACCGCCGCGTACACCTCGCCCTTTGGCACGTGCATGCCTTCGGTAAAGAGCTTGAAGTGGTGGATCAGCTCTTCCATGTTGGTCTTCATCGCCTCGCGAGAAGGTGGCGCGACCTTGTGGTTGTCGGTGATGACCGGACCGGGGTTCTTGCGCAGCCAGTCGATGCACTGCTTGATGATGCGGTTCGACTGGCGCATCTCTTCCATGCGGCACAGGTAACGGTCGTAGCAGTCGCCGTTCTTGCCGATCGGCACATCGAAATCGACGCGATCATAGACCTCGTAGGGCTGCTTCTTGCGCAGATCCCAGGCGATGCCCGAGCCGCGCAGCATCGGACCGGTGAAACCCCAGGCCAGCGCCTGCTCAGGCGATACCACGCCGATGCCGACGGTGCGCTGCTTCCAGATGCGGTTGTCGGTCAGCAGTGTCTCGTATTCGTCGCAGTAGGTCGGGAAGCGGTTGGTGAAGTCCTCGAGGAAGTCGAGCATCGAGCCTTCGCGGTTGGCGTTGAGCTCGCGAACCGTCTTCTCGTTCTTGAACTTGTTGACCTCGTATTTGGGCATGCGGTCCGGCAGATCGCGATAGACGCCGCCCGGACGGTAGTACGCCGCATGCATGCGCGCACCCGAGACTGCCTCATAGACGTCCATCAGGTCTTCGCGCTCGCGGAACGTATACAGCACCATGGTCATCGCGCCGATGTCGAGGGCATGGGTACCGATGTTGAGCAGGTGGTTCAGGACGCGGGTAATCTCGTCGAACATCACCCGAATGTACTGGGCCCGCAGCGGAACCTCGACCCCGAGCAGCTTCTCGATCGCCATGCAGTAGGCGTGCTCGTTGCACATCATGGACACGTAGTCGAGACGGTCCATGTACGGCACGGACTGCACCCAGGTGCGCGTCTCGGCGAGCTTCTCGGTGCCGCGGTGCAGGAGGCCGATGTGCGGGTCGGCGCGCTCGACGACTTCGCCGTCGAGTTCGAGCACGAGGCGGAGCACGCCGTGCGCCGAGGGGTGCTGCGGACCGAAGTTGATCGTGTAGTTGCGGATCTCAGCCATGGCCGACGTCCCCGTATTTCTCTTCGCGCACGATGCGCGGCGTGTTCTCGCGCGGCTCGATGCTCACCGGCTGATAGACGACCCTGCCCTGCTCCGGGTCGTAGCGCATTTCGACGTACCCCGAAACCGGGAAGTCCTTGCGGAACGGATGACCGACGAAACCGTAGTCGGTCAGGATGCGGCGCAGATCCGGGTGGCCCGAATACAGGATCCCGTACAGATCGAAGGACTCGCGCTCGTACCAGTTAGCGCTCGGCCACACATCGACCACCGAATCGATCACCGGGAAGGCGTCGTCGTCGGCGAACACGCGAACACGCAGGCGCCAGTTGTGCTTGACCGAGGTCAGGTGGGCGACGGAAGCGAAGCGCTTGCCCTCCCAGATCGCGTTACCGTAGGCGGAGTAGTCGAGACCCGAAAGGTCAATCAACTGCTCGAAGCGCAAATCGGCATGGTCGCGAAGCTGGCGTGCGACGCGGGGATATTCGGCAGCGGAGACCTCGATCGTCACTTCACCGCGATCGAGTACGAGCGACTGGATCCGGTTACCGAAAACGTCGCGCAAGGTCTGGCTGAGGCGTTCTAGCTTGGCACTCATGTCTGGGACACCCGTCAGCGCGCAATCGTGTTCGTGCGCTTGATCTTGTTCTGGAGCTGGAGAATGCCGTAGATCAGCGCCTCGGCGGTGGGCGGACAGCCCGGCACATAGACGTCGACCGGCACGATGCGGTCACAACCGCGCACGACCGAGTACGAATAGTGGTAGTAGCCACCGCCGTTGGCACAGGAGCCCATGGAGATGACCCAGCGCGGCTCCGACATCTGGTCATAGACCTTGCGCAGTGCCGGCGCCATCTTGTTGCACAAGGTTCCGGCGACGATCATCAGGTCGGACTGGCGCGGACTCGGCCGGAACACAACACCGAAGCGATCCAAGTCGTAGCGGGAACAGCCCGCGTGGATCATCTCGACCGCGCAACAGGCCAGACCGAAGGTCATCGGCCACAACGAGCCGGTGCGCGTCCAGTTGATGACCGCATCGAGCGAGGTGGTGACGAACCCCTCGCGGAAGACGCCCTCAATGCTCATGCATTACTCCCAGTCGAGTGCGCCGTTTTTCCACTCGACGATATAGCCAATGACCAGAATCGCCAGAAAAACCATCACTGAGCCGAATACGAACCAAGCGATTTCGCCGGCGGCGATGAACTCCTGGAAGACCGTCGCCCACGGAAAGAGGAAGGCGATTTCGAGGTCAAACAGGATGAAGAGAATGGCGATCAGGTAGTAGCGGACATCGAACTTCATGCGGGCGTCTTCAAACGCCTCGAAGCCGCACTCGTAGGGAGAATTCTTTTCGGAATCGGGACGATAGGGGGCGAGGAGTCGCCCGAGGATGACCGGCGCAAGGCCGAAGCCGAGGCCGACGAGCATGAACATCAGGACGGGAAAATAATTTTCCAGCATGTCCGGAAACCCCCATTTGAAGTCCGCGGCGTCATTGGCGCGCCGCAATTATTGTTATTGCTCAGCTCTGCGTAGAAACGCCCGCTTCTGCGGGCGTTCCCGGAATGTGGTGCCGACGATGAGACTCGAACTCATACGGCTTTCGCCACTACCCCCTCAAGATAGCGTGTCTACCAATTTCACCACGTCGGCGCTTCGTTCTGACAGCGCGATAATTATAAGTGTTTTCCCGCACTGCGCAAAGGGCTCGCAACCAATTATTTCGGGATCGACTGGGCCGGCGAGGACTCGACGGGCGCGGCCGGAGCCGGGTTCGTTGCGGGCGCAGTCTGCGCCCCTTCCATCACGCTGCCCGGTGCCGCCGGCTTGTTGCTGGCAAGGAAGCTGAGCCCGAGGCTGGTCAGGAAGAAAACCGTGGCGAGTACCGCAGTGGTGCGACTGAGGAAGTTCGCCGAACCCGATGCACCGAAGAGACTGCCCGATGCGCCGCTGCCGAAGGCTGCACCCATGTCTGCACCCTTGCCGTGCTGCACGAGCACGAGCCCGATCACGCCGAGGCCCACCAGCACATGCACGGTAAGCACGAGAGAGAAAAGATATTCACCCATCTTGAATCCTGAAAGATACGAATCGTTGAAACTCAGACCCCACCCGCCGCGGCGCAGCAGATGGCCAAGAAATCCGCAGCGACGAGCGAGGCGCCGCCGATCAGCCCACCGTCAACATCCTCCACGGCGAAGAGCGCCGCGGCATTGTCCGCCTTGACGCTGCCGCCGTAGAGGATGCGGACGCCACCCGCCGCCACGCCGTGTACCTTCAGCCACGCGCGGATCGCAGCATGCACCTCGGCCACCTGCGCCACGCTCGCGGAGCGCCCGGTGCCGATCGCCCACACGGGTTCGTAGGCTAGCACCACCGCACCCATCGCCGCGGCGCCGAGCACCTCGCGCACCGCCTCGAGCTGGCGGCCGATCACCTCGACCGCACGCGCCTCGTCGCGCTCGGCGAGCGTCTCGCCCACGCACACGATCGGCACCAAGCCAGCCTGCAGCGCGGCGAGCGCCTTGCGCCCGACCGTGGCATCTTCCTCGCCGAAGAGGGCACGGCGCTCGGAGTGACCGACGATGGCGTAGCGGCAGCCGAACTCCGCGAGCATGGCCGCACTCACCTCGCCGGTATAGGCGCCGGCCGCGTACTCCGACACGTCCTGCGCACCGAGGGCGACGCCCTCGGGCCGTTGTTGCGCCTGGGCGAGATAGGGATACGGCACACACACGGCGATTTCCACGCCCGGGATCGACACGAGGCCGTCGAGCAGCTCGCGATTGGCGGCGAGGCTGCCGTTCATCTTCCAGTTACCGGCAACGAGTCTGGTCATGGGAGAGGGAATATCCGTGCAGATAAACCGCAGGATTATACGGCTTGCGGACGATCACCCGCAATGCGACCAAGCCTCGCGCAGCGCGGGGCGCGCACTCTTCCGCCCGGGATCGTTGCTCGGCCGCAGCGACCGGTGATGTCGTCCTCGGTCTCCTTCTTGTTCGGCTTCACGAAGAGCTCGTCGGTGACGTCGAACTCCACCATCTCGCCCAGGTACATGCAGGCGGTGTAGTCCGAGCTCCGGGCCGCCTGCTGCATGTTGTGGGTGACGACGACGATGATGGACTCTTCCTCCAGTTCGTCGATCAGTTCTTCGATACGCGCCGTCGAGATCGGATCGAGCGCCGAAGTCGGCTCCTCCGCCGGGATGCCCCTCGGGGTTGAAGACCGAGCCCGTCAGGTAGCCAGCGATTGTCGCAGCCACGCTGCGTGTCATCGAACGGGCAGATCTGCCTTCTTCCCGCGTCCGGACGGAGCCTTGCGCCCCGTCCTCCCATCTCATGCAGCCCGAATCAGGCGATCGCTTCCTCGACGACGCCGGCGATCTCGCGCGCGAGACGCTCGACCAGCTCGCCGTCGCGGCCCTCCACCATCACGCGCAGCAGGGGCTCGGTGCCCGAAGGGCGCAGCAGCACGCGCCCGCTATCGCCGAGCGTCTGTTCGGCTCTGGCCTGTGCGCTCGCGATCGAGCCGTCCGCACGCCAGTCGAAGCCGGCAGGCATGCGCACGTTGATCAGGCGCTGGGGGTAGAACACCAGATCCGCGCAGGCGTCCGCCAGCGAAAGTCCGCGCTGCTTGAGCGCGGCGAGCACTTGCAGCGCCGACACGATGCCGTCGCCGGTCGTGTGGCGGTCGAGGCAGATGATGTGACCGGAGTTCTCGCCGCCAATCTTCCAGCCGCGCTCCTGCAGCAGCTCGAGCACGTAGCGGTCGCCCACCTTGGCGCGTGCAAAGGGCGTGCCGAGGCGCTGGATCGCGTGCTCGAAGCCGAGGTTGCTCATCAGCGTGCCGACCACGCCCTCCAGCCGGCCTTCGGCGTGGCGCGCACAGGCCACCACGTAGAGCAGCTTGTCGCCATCGTAGATCTCGCCCCGATGGTCCACCATGATCAGGCGGTCGGCGTCGCCGTCGAGCGCGATGCCCAGGTCCGCGCCATGCTTGAGCACCGCCTGCCGCAGGTTCTCCGGCCGCGTCGCACCGACGCCGTCGTTGATGTTGAGGCCGTTGGGCTCGACGCCCACCGGGATGATCTCCGCGCCGAGCTCGTGGAAGACCTTGGGGGCGATCTGGTAGGCCGCGCCGTGCGCGCAATCCACCGCGATGCGCAGGCCGCGCAGGTCGAGCTCGTTGGGAAAGGTGCTCTTGCAGAACTCGATGTAGCGCCCGGCGGCGTCGTCGATGCGGCGCGCCTTGCCCAGGCGGGCGGAGTCCACACAACCCATCGGCTCGTCGAGGTGGGCCTCTATCTCGGCCTCGACCGCATCGGGCAGCTTGCTGCCGTCGGCGGAGAAGAACTTGATCCCGTTGTCGTAGAAGGGGTTGTGCGAGGCCGAGATCACCACGCCGGCCTGCAGGCGCAGTGCGCGCGTGAGATAGGCTACCGCCGGGGTGGGGATCGGTCCGGCCAGCATCACGTCCACACCAGCCGCGGCGAACCCGGCCTCGAGCGCGGCTTCGAGCATGTAGCCGGAAATGCGCGTGTCCTTGCCGATCAGCACCGCGGGGTGTTCGCCCGCGGGCAGCTTCTCGCGCGCGACCAAGGTCACGCCGGCCGCATAGCCCAGCCTCATCACGAACTCGGGCGTGATCGGCGTATCACCGACCTTGCCACGCACACCATCGGTGCCGAAATACTTGCGCGCCATCTTCGCTCCAGCAGCTTTCGAAAGCGCGGATTATGACACCGCGGGCGGTGCCTTGCTCAGCATCCCGTCACGGTCGCCTTCCACACCGCGAGCGCGTCGCGAGTGGCGGCGACGTCATGCACCCGCACGATACGCGCGCCGTTCTGCACCGCGATCAGCGCCCCGGCGACGCTGGCCGCAAGCCGCTCGCCGACCGCGCGACCGGTGACTGCGCCGAGCATGGACTTGCGCGACAGCCCCGCCAGCACCGGCAACCCGCCGACGCCGACACGCGCGAGCTCGCGCAGCAGCGCATAGTTGTGGCCGACGCTCTTGCCGAAGCCGAAGCCAGGGTCGAGCACGATGCGCTCGCGCGCCACGCCTGCGGCCACGAGGGCGGCAACGCGCTCGTCGAGGAAGCCGGTCACCTCGCCGACCACGTCGGCGTAGCGCGGATCCTGCTGCATCGTACGCGGCTGGCCGAGCATGTGCATCACGCACAAGCCGGACTCGCCCGCGGCAACCGCCTCGATCGCACCCGATGCGCGGAACGCGTTGATGTCGTTGATCATGTCCGCACCCGCCGCGAGCGCGGCGCGCATCACCGTCGGCTTCAGGGTGTCGATCGAGAGCGGCACTTTCCAGCCGCGCGCGGCCTCGACGAAGCGCACCACGCGCTCGAGCTCCTGCGCCTCGGGCACCGGGTCCGATCCCGGCCGGGTCGACTCGGCGCCGATATCGAGCATCTCCGCCCCTTCCTCCAGCGCACGCTCGGCGCGCGCGAGCGCACGGGCGAGGTCGCCACGCAAACCGTCGCCGGAGAAGGAGTCGTCGGTCAGGTTGATGATCGCCATCACCCTGGGCTGGGACAGATCGAGCCGGAAGCGGCCGCATTGCAGGACGGACATCGAGACCTCGGGAAAAGCAAGGCGTCCGGGCGCAGGCGCGCGGACGCCGGAATGGAAAGGGGCCGGTCCGGCCGGCCCCTTGAAACGGAAGTTGTCGAACTCAGGCGGCAGGTGCTGGCGCGGTGGGCGCCGCACCCGGCGCGTCGTCCTTCGGACGGCTGGACGGCGCCGATGCCGGCTTCGGCGGACGCGGCGGGCGGCCGGCCATGATGTCATTCACCTGCTCGGCGTCGATGGTTTCCCATTCCAGCAACGCGGCCGTCATCGCCTCGACCTTGTCGCTGTTCTCTTCGAGCAAGCGCCGCGCCAGCGAGTACTGCTGATCGATGATGCGGCGGATCTCCGCGTCGACCTTCTGCATCGTCGCCTCGGACACGTTGCGGTGCGTGGTGACTTGGCGGCCGAGGAAGATCTCGCCCTCCTCCTCGCCATACACCATCGGTCCGAGCGTGTCGGACATGCCCCACTGCGTCACCATCCGGCGCGCGAGGTCAGTGGCACGGGCGAAGTCGTTCGACGCACCGGTCGTCATCTGCTTCATGAAGATCTCTTCGGCGATGCGGCCACCGAACAGCACGGCGATGGTCTGCAGCAGTCGATCGCGGTCCTGGCTGTAGCGATCCTCGGTCGGCAACTGCATGGTCACGCCCAGCGCACGGCCGCGCGGGATGATGGTCACCTTATGCACCGGATCGGTCTTGTCGAGCAGACGCGCCACCACCGCGTGACCGGACTCGTGGTAGGCGGTGTTGCGGCGCTCCTCCTCGGGCATGACCACCGAGCGGCGCTCGGCGCCCATCATGATCTTGTCCTTGGCGCGCTCGAAGTCCTCCATGTCGACCAGACGCTTGTTGGCGCGCGCGGCGAACAGCGCAGCCTCGTTCACCAGGTTGGCGAGGTCGGCACCGGCAAAGCCCGGCGTGCCGCGCGCCAGCACCTGCGGATCGACGTCGGGCGCGATCGGCACCTTGCGCATGTGCACCTTGAGAATCTGCTCGCGACCACGGATGTCGGGCAGCGCCACCACCACCTGGCGGTCGAAGCGGCCCGGGCGCAGCAGAGCCGGGTCGAGCACGTCGGGGCGGTTGGTCGCGGCGATCACGATCACGCCGGTCTGGCCCTCGAAACCGTCCATTTCGACCAGCAACTGGTTGAGCGTCTGCTCGCGCTCGTCATTGCCGCCGCCCAGACCCGCACCACGCTGGCGGCCGACCGCGTCGATCTCGTCGATGAAGATGATGCAGGGCGCCTGCTTCTTGGCCTGCTCGAACATGTCGCGCACGCGCGCCGCGCCTACGCCGACGAACATCTCGACGAAGTCGGAGCCGGAGATCGAGAAGAAGGGCACCTTGGCCTCTCCGGCGATCGCCTTGGCGAGCAGGGTCTTGCCGGTACCCGGCGAACCGACCATCAGCACGCCCTTGGGAATGCGGCCGCCGAGCTTCTGAAACTTGGACGGATCACGCAGGAACTCGACCAGCTCGGCAACTTCTTCCTTGGCCTCGTCGCAGCCGGCAACGTCGGCAAAGGTCACCGAATTGGCCGACTCGTCGAGCATGCGCGCCTTGCTCTTGCCGAAGGAGAACGCCCCGCCCTTGCCCCCGCCCTGCATCTGGCGCATGAAGAAGATCCACACGCCGATCAGCAGCAACATCGGGAACCACGACACGAATACGCTGGCGAGGAAGGACTGCTCCTCCTCGGGCTTGCTGGCGTTGATCTGAACGCCGTAGCGCATCAGGTCTGAAATCATCCAGATGTCCTGCACGCCCGGCGTATACACCGTGATCGTGCGCCCTTCCTGGGTGGTGGCCTTGAGCACGCGGCCATCGACGGTCGCGCGCGCGATCCGTCCCGCCTTGGCCTCCTCCAGGAACTGGGAATACTCCATGGTGCTGGCCGGCGTCTGGCGCGTGTTGAACTGGTTGAATACCGTCATCAGCACGACGCCGATAACCATCCAGATCGCGAGATTCTTGAAGAGATTGTTCAACTTTCTGTTCCCCGAAAGCCATTCCGGCCTGTACGCGACTGACCGATTCTAGTGGCGATTGTTCCCACGGGCAAACCAATGGGGCACATAGCGCAACCCAATCGCCCCCCCCGCATGCGAACTCAAGGCCGGCGCGGCCCCCGGCCGACGAGATAGACCTCGGCGCTACGGTCGCGCGAAGCCTTGGGCTTGCGCACCTGCACCGAGACGAACGCCGCCTCCATCTGCTTGCGATACTCCATGAAGCCCTCGCCCTGGAACACCTTGACCACGAACTGCCCACCCGGCTTGAGATGACGCACCGCGAAGTCCAGCGCCAATTCGCAAAGATGTACCGAACGTGCCTGGTCGACCGTCGCAACCCCTGAAAGGTTCGGCGCCATATCCGACAGCACCACATCCACGCTCGCGCCACCAAGGCGCGCTTCGAGCTCCTCGAGCACGGCATCCTCGGTAAAGTCGCCGAGCAGGAACTCCACCCCCGCCACCGGCTCCATGGGCAGGAGGTCGAGCGCGAAGATGCGTCCCTTGGGCCCGCAGCGCTTCACCGCAAGCTGGCACCACGAGCCGGGCGCCGCTCCCAGGTCGACGACCACCGCGCCCGGACGCAGCAGGTGGTCGCGCTCGTCGATCTCGAGCAGCTTGAAGGCGGCGCGTGCGCGATAACCCTCGGCCTGGGCGCGTTGCACCCAGGGATCGTTCACATGATCGTGCACCCAGGCACGGCTGGTCTTGTTCTTCTTCATCCTCGCTCCATCCGCGACGGCCATCCTTGGCACGTACGGGGTAGAATCCGCGTCCCGGGCTTCACCCATCCAGAGATTTGCAATGACCGAGCTTTCCCCGGCCGAGCGCAGCGAGCTGCGCGCCCGTGCCCACCACCTGAACCCCGTCGTGACCGTAGCCGGCAACGGCCTCACGCCGGCCGTCCTCGCCGAGATCGAACGCGCCCTGCAGGCGCACGAGCTCATCAAGGTCAAGGTCCAGGGCGCCGAACGCGAGCAGCGCGAGGCCTTGATGCAGGAGCTGTGCGCCGCGGTGGACGCCGCCCCGGTGCAGCACATCGGCAGCATCCTCGTCGTCTGGCGTGCGCGCCGCGAGGACGACAAGAGCTCCGCGCCCGCAGAGAAGAAGCCTGTGCGCACTTCCACCGCCAAGTCGGCCGCCGCCTTCGCTGCCGCCGCGCGTCGTGCCGCGCTCGCCAAGGCGAGCGCAGAGTCGCGCCGCTCGCCGGCACGTGCGCCCGCCCCGCGCGGAC
>NZ_AMXD01000035.1 GCF_000310185.1 Thauera aminoaromatica S2
CTCACCGCGGAAGAGACCGCCCGCCTGCAGCTGCGCGGCGGGGTGGTGGTGGAGGGCGCCGACGGCGCCGCGGCCCGCGCCGGCCTGCAGCGCGGCGACGTCATCCTGGCGATCAACAACCAGCCGGTCGCCAGCGTCGCAGACCTGCGCGCCCAGCTCGAGCGCGCCGGCAAGCGCTTCGCGCTGCTGATCCAGCGTGGCGAGGCACGCATCTTCGTGCCGGTACGCCTGGAGTGATGGCAGCGCGCTGAAGGGCGAGCGGGCAAGAGGGCGGGACCGGCGACGGTTCCCGCCCTTTCCACGTCCGCCTGGGCGCACTCAGAAACGGAAGCGCGACACGGATTCCTGCAGGCGCAGGGCGAGTTCGCCGAGCTCGCGCGCCGAACGCACGGTGTGGGCGAGCGCGTCGTTGTTGCTGCGCGCCATGCCGGCGATCTCGCCGATGCGCGCGGTGACCGACTCGCTCGCACTGCGCTGCGCACCCGTGGCGCCGGCGATGCGGTCGAGGCCTTCGCCCACCTCGACCACGAGCGAATTCGCCGCGGTCAGCACCTGCATCACCGCGTCGGCCATCTGCCGGCTGGAGGCGAGGTGACCGAGGCCGTCGTCGAGCGCGCCGCGCACCGAGCTCGAACGCCGGGCCACCTCGCGGGTGATCTGGTCGATCTCGCCCGCCGAGCGCGCGGATTTCTCCGCCAGCTTGCGCACCTCGTCGGCCACCACCGCGAAGCCGCGGCCCTGCTCGCCGGCGCGCGCGGCCTCGATCGCAGCGTTGAGCGCGAGCAGGTTGGTCTGCTCGGCGATCTCGCGCACCTCGCTGGTCATGCGCGAGATCGCCTGGGTGGAGTCGACGAAGGCGACCACCGCGTCGGCCATCTGGCGCACCGCGGCCTCGACCTCGCCGACCTCGCCGACCAGACGCTCCAGGCTGCGCTGGCCCTCGCGCGAGCGTTCCAGGCTGTCGTGCGAGCGCTCGCGCACCGCCTCGGCGTGCTCGGCGATCGCGGAGATGCTGCCGACCATCTCGTCCACCGCGTCGGCCGCGCCCACCGAGCTCTCGTTCTGGCGCTGCGAGCTCGCGGCGACCGCCTCGGCGTCGGCGGCCAGCCGGCTCGCCGCCTCGGTCACCGCGCTCGCCGAGTCGCCGACCTGGCGCACCAGCCCGCCGAGCGTGCCCATCATGTCGTTGAAGGTGCGCGCGCTGCGGCCGATCTCGTCGCGGCCGCGCACCGGCAGTTGCAGGCGCAGGTCGCCGCCACCCTCGGCGATCCGCCCCAGGCCCCGGTTGAGGCCGTCGAGCGGACGGGTGACGAAGCGGGTGATGAAGAGGTAGATGAACAGGATCAGCGGGATCGACACCAGCGCGGCGAACATCGCGCTCTGGTTGCGGAACGCATTCACCGCGGCATTCGCCTTGTCGAGCGAGATGCGCATCGACACCGCGCCGAGCGGCGTGCCCTGTGGCACCTGATGGCAGGCGATGCAGTCCTTGCCGAGCCAGGCGGGCGAGGCCAGCGAGGGAATCACCACGCGCAGATGCTCGCCATGCTCGGCGTCGTGGTCGACCCGCATCGTGGCGCGGCCCTCGACCAGGGCCAGGCGCTCGTCGGCGTCGCGCGCCGCGTCGCGCGCACCGCCCGCCCCGAACACCCGGCTCACCGCCTCGCCGCGGATCACCTCGAGGTCCTGCACCACGCTGAGCTCCTTGATCTGGTCGAGGAAGACGTCGCGCTGCGCCACCGTGCCGGTGATCATCATGCCGGTGAGTCCGGCCATCGTCATCTCATTGACCGTGCCGGCGAAGTCCTTCGCCTGCTCGATCGCCATGTCGCGGTTCACCCGGGTTTCCCAGACGATCATGCTGCCGAACGCGGCCACCATCATCAGCCAGATCGCGCCGGTGAGACGCAGCCATATCGGGGTGTCGGAAAATCGGATCATGTCGGTTCTCGCGGTCCTGCGGACGGTCGGCGGCGTGGGGACAGGCAGCCTCTACTCCTTCCTTACGGCCGCGCACGGCCCGGCTTGAGCGCACTTCTTCCGCGCCGCAACACGAGCGGACGAAGGAATATCGACCGAATTTGTTATAAGTCGGGTGCCGGCAGGCGGATCCCGGCATGCAACACGATGGAACTGGCGCGGCGCATCCTGGTCTGCGCAGTTCCCCGCAAGGTTTGTTCCTTCCTTCAACCCCCGACTCAGGAGGCTCACGATGAAAAAAGCGATCGCCCTCGGCATCCTCTCCCTTACCCTCGCCACCGCGGCTTCGGCCCAGGTCAAGCCCGAGGACCAGATCAAGTTCCGCCAGGCCGGCTACAGCTTCATGAGCTGGAACATGGGCAAGATCAAGGCCAACCTCGAGGGCGAGTACAACCCCCAGCAGGTCCAGGCCGCCGCCACCGCGATCGCCGGCATCGCCGGCTCGGGCATGGGCGCGCTCTACGGCCCGGGCACCGAGAAGGACATCGGCAACCTCAAGACCCGCGTCAAGCCGGAGTTCTTCCAGGAGATGCCGAACGTCGGCAAGCTCGCCACCGACTTCAACAACGCCGCCGCCAACCTCGCCAAGGTCGCCGCCACCGGCGACAAGGCCGCGGTGCAGAAGGCCTTCGCCGACACCGGCAGCACCTGCAAGGCCTGTCACGACAAATACCGGATGGAGTGAGGCGTCAGATATCGAACGACAAAGCCACCTGCGGGTGGCTTTGTCGTTCCTGACACGGATGCGCGCCTAGGCCGGCATCGAGCCGCCGCCGGCAGGCCGGCGGGATCGCCACACTCCCCGCCATCGAACATCCCCGAATGCCGGCTGCAAATACGCCGCGGATTCACAGCGGACAACGCTACCCGCATCGTCTATATGTGAATCAGGATTCGTCGCCATGGGTCGAGGCGGGTGCTTCTCTTCAGGGACTGCACACGCCGCACCCGGGTATCTGCCTCGACCCGCGGCCTGCGCGCGCGGGCTGCCGTGGCAGCGGCCGACGACGAGCATCTGTTCAACGCTTGAAGATCGGAGCGGGAGCCCATTCCATGAGCAATCAGCCCAAAGTCACCATCGTCCGCATACCGGGTCGGGTGCGGCCCGACGAACCGCTTCGGCTTGCGAGCTGGATCGGGGGTGATTCGCCCTTGTTCGCCGGTGTGGCGCCGGCGCGTTCCTTTCGCCTCGGCGCGACCGGCAGTCGCGGCACGGCCGAAGACACGGTCGCCGAGGCGATTCCCGAGGACGCCCTGGTCGAGATCGAGTTCGAAGGCGGCGCATGTTTCTGGACCGTGGGCGCGGATCTGCGCAAGCGCCTGCAGGAGGCGGGCGGCGCCAGCGCACGGGGTGGAAGCGGCGCGGACGATGGCGCCTGGGATCTGCCGTCCAGCATCGCCGCGCCGGTCACGGGTACGCGCGGGCTCGCCGGGAAACTGACCATCCGGGCCCTGCGCTGGATGGGCTTCGATCCGGTGAAGGCGGGTCTGGACAAGATCGTCGACCTGGCCGAGACACGCTCGGTGCCGCGCGAAGGGGTGTTTCTCGTGGGCGACGACGGCATCCGGGGCGAACCCCTGAAAACGCCGATTCCCGATGGCGAGCGCACCCTCATCCTGCTTCACGGCACGGCATCGAACACGCGCGGCAGCTTCTCCAAGCTGTGGCTGCGCCAGCCCAAACAGTGGGCGCGCCTGCGCGCATGCTACGGCGAGCGCATCTTCGCGCTCGAGCACTGCACCCTGACCCGCAGCCCGATCGAGAACGCGCTCAAGCTCGCGCGCCTGCTGCCACGCAGCGGTTCGCTGCGCCTCCTGTCGCATTCCCGTGGTGGCCTGGTCGGCGAACTGCTCGCGCTGGATCCGGCTCGCGTCGATCGCGCCGGCATCACCGCGGTGCTGGCTGCGGCGCAGCGGGAGAATCCGCCTGCGGCGGAGGCGCTGATGCAGCAGGAGGCACAGCTCTTCGCGCTGCTGCGCGAACTCGAGGCGCGCCCGGCGCTGCAGATCGAGCGTTTCGTGCGCGTGGCCTGCCCGGTCATCGGCACCTCCCTCGCCGGGGAGAAGCTCGACCAGTGGTTCTCGCTGCTGGTGCTGGCCGCGATCGCCGACGAGATGCGCCGCAGCAACAGCCGCGGCATGATCACGAGCGGGCTCGCCTCCCTCGCCAGCCATGGGCTGGACATGCTGGCGGAAACCGCGGCGGCCATCATCGGCAGCCGCAAGCGGGCCGACCAGTTGCCCGGCCTCGAGGCGCAGATGCCCGGCTCCGCGCTGGTCCGCATCCTCAACGGAAACCCGGGACGCGGAGAACTGTTCGTCGTCGCGGGCGACGCCGCCCCCCGGGAACAGGACTGGCTGGCCGAGCTGCGCTTCTGCCTGATCGACCGCTACTTCGAGCAGGACCACGACCTCGTGGTCGACACGCGCGCCATGCTGGACGGCCCCGACCGCCCGGTACGCAAGGTGTTCTTCCGCGCCGGCCCGACCGTCAATCACTTCAGCTACTTCGGTAACGAGGACAGCGCAGCCGCGGTCGCCGCCGCGCTGACCGACGCCGTCGACACCGCCACGCTGTTCCACGACTACGCAGGGGAATGGCCCCTGCCCGCCGAGACCGCGCGCGGCCTCTTCGCACCGCGTGCGCTCGCCGACCCCCCGCTCCAGGGCGCGCGAGGCATCGTGGTGCTCGTACCCGGCCTGTGCGGCTCCGAACTCCAGGTCGCCGGCCGCGAAGTGTGGGCGAGCGTGCCGGCCCTGGCCTGCGGCGGCTTCCGCAAGACGCTGCGCATCGACAATCCGGCGGTCGAGCCGGGCGATCCGCTGGCCGGCAGCTACCTCGCGCTGGCCAATGCGCTGCGCAGCAGCGGCTATGTCGTACGCATGCATGGCTACGACTGGCGCAAGTCCGTCGTCGACTCGATCAAGGGGCTCGGCGACACCCTGTCCACCGCGCTGGGCGATGCCACGGCGGGCAAGCTGCCGGTGCACGCGATCGTCCATTCGATGGGCGGCGTGCTGATCCGCGCCGCCTTCGCCCAGGACCGCGGGCTCTGGAAGCGCTGGAAGGAACAGCCGCGCCCCGAGGCGCGCGTCATCATGCTCGGCACGCCCAACCAGGGCTCGCACGCGGTGACGCTGCTGCTGACCAAGCGCGACGAGTTCTTCGCCAAGCTGGCGATGCTCGACCTGCACAACTCCGAGCGCGAGCTTCTCGAGATCGCCCAGCACTTCCCCGGTGTGCTCGAGCTGCTGCCGAACGCCGCCGATGAAAACGGCGAGGAGATCCGCCTGCCCGCGACCTGGCAGCGCTACTGCACCGCCGACGGCCAACGCTGGCCCGTTCCGCCGGAGGCTGCGCTCACCCAGTCCGGAGAACTGTGGCGGACGCTGCTCGCAGGCGATCCCCTGATCGACGACGAGCGCCTGATCTATGTCGCCGGCACGGCGAAGGAAACGCCCCGCCTCGCCGAGATCGCCGAGGACGGACGGTTCCGCCTGCTCAAGACGGCCGACGGCGATGGCCGCGTCACCTGGGCAAGCGGAATCCCCGCGAAGTGCCGGGAAGGCGGACGGCTCTACTACATGAACGCGGTGCATGGCGACATGCCGGCGCACACGCCGGCCTTCCCGGCATTGCAGGAGCTGCTGGAGAAGGGCGAGACCGGGCGCTCCGCGCTGACGCGCAAGCCCGTCCCCATCCAGGCCCGCGGCGCCGTCGAAGCCCCCGGGGAATATGCCCCCGTCAGCCCGGCCATGCTTTCACACTACCCGACGCGCTCCGACCTGCTGGCCGCGGCGACCGGCGCCACGCTCCGCGCCCCCCGCACCGAGCGCGAGGAGGAGATGCGGACGCGGGTCCGGGTCATTCACGGCGACCTGATCTTCGTCGACGCACCGGTTCTGGTCGGCCACATACAGGGCACCAACAATCTCGAGCAGGCGGAATACATCCTCGACCGCGCCCTCAACGGTCGCATGCAGAACCGCCTGGATGCCGGCATCTATGCGGGCCCGCTGGGCAGCTATGCCCTCTTCCCACCCCAGCCCGAGGAGCGCTTCGCCGCCGGCGCCATCGTCATCGGCATCGGCCGCGTCGGCGAGCTCTCGCCGGGAAGCCTGTGCGACGGCGTGGCGCGCGCGCTGGTCGCCTATGCGATCACGCGGCACGAGGAGCGCAAGCGCACACACGACCGGCAGGCCGCCACCGCCGGCAAACCGCTGCAGTTGCCGGTGTGTGCGCTGTTGATCGGTGCGGCGATCGGCGAGCTGAGCCTGCGCGATTCGGTCACCGCCATCCTGCGCGGCCATCGCAAGGCGCGCGAACGCCTCGCCGACGCGAAGCTCGACGACCGCATCGAGTTGACGCAGCTGGATTTCGTCGAGCTGCTGGAGGACCGTGCGATCCAGGCGCTCAACGCGGCACGCGACGCGGTGACGCTCGACGGCGAGCTGCGCAGGCATTTCTGCATCGAGGACACGCTGGCGAAGAACGAGGGCGGGCGCCAGCGTGCCTACGCCGAGCTCGGCGAAGATGCATGGACCCGGATCGCGATCAGCGCCGTCAGGATCGCCGACGGCAGCGGCACCCAGCTGCTGTTCAATGTCCATGGCGACCTTGCGCGGACCGAGCAGCTCTACAACGGCATTGCGCTCGGCAGCATCGAGCGCTTCACCCGCCAGCTGATCGACACGGAAAGCGACAACGAGGAAGTCGGCCGCACCCTGTTCGAACTGCTTCTGCCCAACTGGCTGAAGGACCAGGCACCGGACCGCCGCCGCGCCCAGCTCATCATCGATTCGGCCGTCGCCGGCATTCCCTGGGAGTTGCTGCGCGATCGCATGGAAGACGACCGCAGCGATCGCGGCGGCGCCCCGCTGTCGGTGCGCAGCGGCCTCGTACGCCAACTCTCGACGGGCCGCTTCCGCCAGCGCATCCAGCGCGCGGACGGCTTTCACGCGCTGGTCGTGGGCGATCCGGACCTCGGGCGTCTGGGCGACTACTTTCCGCAGCTGGCCGGTGCGCGCGAAGAAGCCGCCGAGGTGGCCCAGCTGCTCAAGGACGGCGGCTTCGACACGCCGCCCGCGCTGCTCGGTGGCAGTGCCGAGCAGATCCAGATCGCGCTCTACCAGCGCGACTGGCGCATCCTTCACCTGTCGGGCCATGGCATCTATCGTGAAACCCTGCCGACGATCGATGCCGACCACAGCGCCAAGCCGGCCGACGAGGCCGTCACTGCGACCGGCATGCTGATCGGCGAGAACAGCGTGCTCACCACCGCGCACATCGAGCAGATGCGGGTGGTACCCGATTTCGTGTTCATCAACTGCTGCTCCCTCGGTCGCATCGAGGCCGAGCGCGCGATGCTCGGCGAGAACCGGCCCGGCAATCCGATGCTCGCCGCCAACCTCGCGACCCAGTTGATCGAGATGGGCGTCCGTGGCGTCATCGCCGCCGGATGGCGGGTACTGGACGACGCGGCGAAGCTGTTCGCCAGCACCTTCTACGAAGCCTTCCTTGCCGGCGAGACCTTCGGCGAGGCGGTGCTCGCCGCCCGCCGGGCCACTTTCGACCGCTTCCCCACCACCAACACCTGGGGCGCCTACCAATGCTACGGCGACCCCAGCCTGCTGCTGCGGCGGCCGCCAAGCAGCCACGAGCGCCGCCGCCATGCCGCACGCTACGACTTCGTCGCACCGCGGGAGGTGATCGCCGAACTGGAGCGCCTGACCCAGCAGAGTCGCTACCAGGCCATGGAATCCGCCGACGACCGCAAGCGTCGCGAGGAGCGCATCGACGCGCTCGCGAGGCTGTGCGAGCGGCGCGGATGGTCGGGGCATGGCGACATCCAGGAGGCCTTCGGGCAGCTGTGGGCGGAATTCGGCGACCATGATCGCGCCATCGCCTGCTACCGGGCAGCCCAGGGGGCCGGGGACGGCAGCGCCTCGATGAAGGCCACCGAGCAACTCATAAACATGCTCGCGCGACGGGGCAGCGGCCTGCTCGCGGCGGGCGGGCCCGAGGCCATGGCAAAGGGCAAGACCCTGCTCGGCGAGGCCGAGCAGCTCATCACCGGAGTGCTCGCCGTCGCTCCGAATGCCGAACGTCACTGCCTGCTCGGCAGCATCTGGAAGCGCAAGCTGAAACTCACCGCCGACAACCAGCTGGATGCAGCGCTGAAGAGCATGGCACAGGCCTACCGCAACGCCGAAAACTGTGCCCTCGAGGCGGGCGGGCGGCTCTACTACCCGGCGCTCAGCGTCCTCCATGCGGACCTGCTGCGCCAGCTGCTCGGCACCCTCACCCCGGACGAGGGCAAGGCGGCACGGCAACGCATCGCCGCCGTGCGCAAGGAGATCGAGGACCCGGCATTCCAGGCGCGCGACTTCTGGGATCGTGTCGCACCCCTCGACCTGGCCCTGAGCGAAGCCTTGTTCGACACCGCCTGCGAAGAAAATGCGGATCGCCAGGCGAATGATGCGAGCTTCAGCAAGGCGCAGGAGGAGTACCAGGCCTTGCTCGCCTACAGCTCACGCCGCGAACGGGAGTCGGTCGTCGGTACGCTGGACGCGCTCAAGACCTTCCTGGAACGCTTGCCAGCGCAGCGAAAAGGCGCTCATTTCGCCCGCGCGAGGGAGCTGGTCGGTCGCCTGAACACCCTGGCCGACGCCTTGCGAAAGTTGCTGTGAGGCATGTCTGGCGCGCACAGACCACCGTCCGTCGGTGCGCGCTGTCGCCCCTCACCAGGCGGCGGGCGGCGGAGGCGGGGGCGGCTCGATGAAGCTGCCGGTGGCGAAGTAGAGCACCGCGGCGGTGATCGCCAGCGCGATCACGAAGGCCAGCGCGCCGCCGCCCTGCGCGGGCTGGGCGTCGGCTTCGTCGACTTCCTTCATGCCGGTAACCATCGGCCGCAGCAGGTTGTCCTTCTTGACCAGCGCGTAGAACAGCACGGCCGACACGTGCAGGCCCACCAGCACGATGATCGCCCAGTAGTTCTGCCGGTGCAGCCCGGACAGCCAGTCGCTGGTCTCGCTGCTCACCAGCGCGCGCAGCGGACCGGAGAAGGCGATCTCGTCATTGGAAAACAGCCCGGTGACGGCCTGATAGAGCATGACCCCGAGCAGGGCAAGCACCGACAAGGCGCCGAGCGGGTTGTGCCCCAGCCCGCTCCAGTGCCCGCGCAGGTGCGCCCACAGGTGGGCCGGGCCGGGCACGAAGTCGGCGAAGCGGGCGTAGGTCGAGCCGATCACCCCCCACACCAGGCGGAAGGCGAGCAGCCCGGTGATGGCGATGCCGACGCGGCCGTGCCATTCGATGAGGCTGCCGCCGATCTGGGCGGTGACGTAGGCGGCCACCACCAGGATGGCGAGCAGCCAGTGAAAAAGACGAGTGGGCAGATCCCAGACTCTGACCTTGCGCATGCTGTATTCCTTCCCTGAGATTCAGCCTGACTGACTGCGCCATCCGGCACAGGTTCCGCTGCACTGCATCATTCCGTCTTGCGCTGCGCCAGGAACTCGCGCAGATGGCGGCCGGTGTGGGATTCCGGCGTCGCCATCGCCACCTCGGGCGGGCCTTCTGCCACCACCCGGCCACCGCCCTCGCCGCCCTCCGGGCCGAGGTCGATCAGCCAGTCGGCCTCGGCCATCACGTCGAGGTCGTGCTCGATCACCAGCACGGTGTGGCCGGCATCCGTCAGGCGGTGCAGCACCCGGATCAGCTTGTCCACGTCGGCCATGTGCAGGCCCACGGTGGGCTCGTCGAGCACGTACAGGCTGTGCTTGTCGGCGGGCAGCGGCACGCCGCCGGTGTCTTCCGCATCGCCCGGGCGGCGGCGCACCTTGGCGAGCTCGGTCACCAGCTTGATGCGCTGCGCCTCGCCGCCCGACAGCGTCGGGCTGGGCTGGCCCAGGGTCAGGTAGCCGAGGCCGACGTCCTGCAGCAGCTGCAGCGGGTGGGCGATCGCGGGATGCGCGGAGAAGAAATCCACCGCCTCGTCCACCGGCATCGCCAGCACCTCGGCCACCGTCCTGTCCTTCCAGCGCACCGACAGCGTCTCGGGGTTGAAGCGCGCGCCGCCGCAGGCCTCGCACGGCGTCTTGACGTCGGGCAGGAAGCTCATCTCGACGGTGGTCTGGCCGGCGCCGTCGCATACCGGGCAGCGCCCGGCGCCGGTGTTGAAG
The DNA here is from genome assembly GCF_000310185.1 of Thauera aminoaromatica S2. Taxonomy (GTDB): domain Bacteria; phylum Pseudomonadota; class Gammaproteobacteria; order Burkholderiales; family Rhodocyclaceae; genus Thauera; species Thauera aminoaromatica. The sequence continues at coordinate 10,165 of NZ_AMXD01000035.1, forward strand.
GAGAAGCGCGAGGCGTTCCAGCCGCGCGTGCGGGCGTCGAAGGTGTCGGCGAAGAGCTTGCGGATCGCGTCCCAGAAGCCGACGTAGGTCGCCGGGCAGGAGCGCGGCGTCTTGCCGATCGGCGTCTGGTCGACCTCCAGCACGCGGCCGACCTGGTGCCAGCCGGGCATCGCCGCGCAGCCGACCAGGGGCTGGTCGACCGCCTCCGGCTGCGCCTGGCCGCGGCGGCGGGCGCGGGTCGCCTCGGGGTCGCCGAGGCGGGCGCGCAGGTTGGCGTGGATGACGTCGCGCGCCAGGCTGGACTTGCCCGAGCCGGACACGCCGGTCACCACCGTGAGGCGGGCGAGCGGGATGCGCACGTCGATGTCGCGCAGGTTGTGCAGGTTGGCGCCCTCGATGCGGATCGCCGGGTTCTCCAGCGCCACCGCGCGGCGCGGGCGCAGCGGGTGCTGCAGCGGGTGGCGGAAGCATTCGCCGGTGGCCGATTCGGGCGCCGCCAGCAGGTCGGCGATCGTACCCTCGGCCACCACCCGGCCGCCGCGCACGCCGGCGCCGGGGCCGAGGTCGATGACGTGGTCGGCGCGGCGGATGGTGTCCTCGTCGTGCTCCACCACCAGCAAGGTGTTGCCGCGGTCGCGCAGGGCCTCGAGGGTGTCGAGCAGCAGGCGATTGTCGCGCGGGTGCAGGCCGATCGTGGGTTCGTCGAGGATGTAGCACACGCCGCGCAGGTTGGAGCCGAGCTGCGCCGCCAGGCGGATGCGCTGCGCCTCGCCGCCCGACAGCGTGGGCGCGGCGCGGTCCAGCGCCAGGTAGCCGAGGCCCACGTGCTGCAGGAACGCGAGGCGGCCGCGGATCTCGCTCACCAGGTCGCGGGCGATGTCGGTCTCGCGCTCGTTCAATGCCAGGTCGGCGAAGAAGCCGGCCGCCCGGTCCACCGGCTGTGCCGCGAGCTGGTGCAGGCCGAGGTCGCGGAAGCGCACCGCGCGCGCCACCGGGTTGAGGCGCGCGCCGTCGCAGGCCGGGCAGGCTTCGTCGCTGACGATGACTTCTTCCGCATCGCCGAGGTCGAGCGCGTCCGGGTCCTCGATGCGCGCCGCGGTCTTCAGCCCGGTGCCGTAGCACTTGGGGCACCAGCCGTGCTTGGCGTTGTACGAGAACAGGCGCGGATCCGGCTCGGGGAAGCCGGTGCCGCAGCTCGGGCAGGCGCGCAGCGTGGAGAAGGTGATCGGCACCGCACCGAGCTTGCCGATCTCCAGCACCTTGATCACGCCCTTGCCGATCTCCAGCGCCTGGCGCACGAACTCGCGCAGCGTGGCTTCGCTCTCGGGCTGCACCACCACCATGCCGGTGGGCAGCTCGATGTTGTGCTCCTTGTAGCGGTCCAATCGCGGCCACTTGGCGGTGGGCAGGTATTCGCCATCGACGCGCAGCTGCGCATGGCCCTTGCCGCGCGCCCACTTGGCGAGATCGGTGTACAGGCCCTTGCGGTTGACCACCAGCGGCGCCAGCACTTCGACCGAGGCGCCGCGCAGCTCGCGCTGGAGCTGCGCGACGATGGCCTCGAAGCTCTGCGGCGTCACCGGCACGTTGCAGTCGGGGCAGAACTGCGTGCCCAGCTTCACGTACATCAGGCGCAGGAAGGGGTGGATCTCGGTCAGCGTCGCCACCGTGCTCTTGCGCCCGCCGCGGCTGGTGCGCTGCTCGATCGCCACCGTGGGCGGAATGCCGAAGAGGCCGTCGACGTCGGGCCGGCTGGCCGGCTGCACGAACTGGCGGGCGTAGGCGTTGAGCGATTCCAGATAGCGGCGCTGGCCCTCGCCGAAGACGATGTCGAAGGCCAGCGTGGACTTGCCCGAGCCGGACAGGCCGGTGATCACGGTGAACTGGTCGCGCGGAATCTGCAGGCTGACGTTCTTGAGATTGTGCTCGCGGGCGTGGCGGATTTCGATGGCGGGGGCGGCGACGGGGCGGTATTCCACCCGCGGCTCGGCGGCGACGAGCGACCGATCTCCCGGAGGAGCGGCGCAAGCCGCGATTGCGCTTTCCGTGGCGACGGCGCGGCCGGAACCGCCGTGATCGCGGCTTGCGCCGCTCCTACGGGAACCCGGGGCCTCCGCATCCGCAGAAACAGGGGACAGACCCCGATTTCCTGCACGGGTGCGAGCAAGCGCCTCAGCGTAGTCGCGCAGCGCGGCACCGGTGTGCGAGCTCGCGTGCGCGCGCACCGCCTCCGGCGGGCCTTCGACCACGATCGCGCCGCCGCCTTCGCCGCCCTCGGGGCCGAGGTCGATGATCCAGTCGGAAGCAGCGATCACGTCGAGGTTGTGCTCGATCACGATCAGCGAATGGCCCGCCTGCAGCAGCTTGTCGAAGGCGCCGAGCAGCTTGGCGACGTCCTCGAAGTGCAGGCCGGTGGTGGGCTCGTCGAAGAGGAAGAGCAGGCCGGGTTCGGTCTTGTCCCCAGCCTTGTCCCCAAACTTATCCACAACACTGGCTTTGCGTACAGGCTTCTTCTGCGCGGCCTCGGCGAGGTGGCCGGCGAGCTTGAGGCGCTGCGCCTCGCCACCCGACAGCGTCGGCACGGGCTGGCCGAGGCGCAGGTAATCCAGGCCGACGTCGGCGAGCGGCGCGAGCGCGGCGAGCACCTTGGGATGCTCGCGGAACACATCCAGCGCCTCATGCACGGTGAGCTCCAGCACGTCGGCCACCGACAGCCCGTTCCATTGCAATTCAAGCACTTCTGGCCGATAACGCTTGCCGTCGCAGTCCGGGCAGCGCAGCCACACGTCGGACAGGAATTGCATCTCGACGTGCTCGAAGCCCGAGCCGGTGCAGGTCGGGCAGCGGCCGTGGCCGGCGTTGAAGCTGAAGGTGCCGGGGGTATAGCCGCGCTGCTTCGCCTCCGGCAGGGCGGCGAAGAGGGCACGGATCGGGTCCCAGGCGCCGACGTAGCTCACCGGGTTGGAGCGCGAGCTCTTGCCGATCGGCGACTGGTCCACCATGACCACGCCGCGCAAGTTATCCACATTCTCGAGACGATCGAAGACCCCCGGCGATTCCGCCGCTTCCCCGAAATGCTTGGCCAGCGCCGGGAACAGCACGTCCTGGATCAGCGTCGATTTTCCCGAGCCGGACACGCCGGTCAGGCAGGTCAGGCGCCGCAGCGGGAAACCGACCGTGAGATCGCGCAGGTTGTGCTGGCGCGCGCCGACCAGCTTCAGCCGCGGTGTGGCGGCGTCCACCGGGCGCGGCGGACGGTCGACGTCGATGCGCTTCGTGCCCGCCAGCCAGGGGCCGGTCACAGAATCGGGATTCGCCGCGATCTCGGCCGGCGTGCCGCGCGCGACGATGTCGCCGCCGCGCTCGCCCGGGCCGGGGCCGATCTCGAGCAGCTCGTCGGCGGCGACCATCACCTGCGGGTCGTGCTCGACCACCACCAGCGTGTTGCCGGCGTCGCGCAGCCGCGTCATCACCCCGAGGATGCGGCCGATGTCGCGCGGATGCAGGCCGATCGAGGGCTCGTCGAGCACGAACAGGGTATTCACCAGCGAGGTGCCGAGCGCGGTGGTCAGGTTGATGCGCTGCACCTCGCCGCCCGACAGCGTGCGCGACTGGCGGTCCAGCGTCAGGTAGCCGAGGCCGACGTCGGCCAGGTAGGTGAGTCGGCTGCGGATCTCGCCGAGCACCAGCTCGGTGGCCTCGTCCGCCACGCCGGGCAGCGCGAGCGCGGCGATGGCGTCGCGGATGCGGTCGACCGGCAGCGCCATCAGCTCGTGGATGGCGAGGCCCTGCACCCCCGCGATCGCAATCCCCGCCGCCGCGGCTGCCTCGCCGACAGCGGGCGCAGTCCCGACGGTCGATACGCCGGCTGCCGCGTTCGCCCCGCCGACGGTGACCACCCCCCCGGCGGTCGGTGACTCGCCGGCGGTCGGCGCACTCCCCGTAGGAGCGGCGCAAGCCGCGATCGGGGGTTCGGCGGCGCCAACGCTCGATGAAACGTGGTGATCGCGGCTTGCGCCGCTCCTACATGAAGCCTGAGCGCGGGTCGGCAAGCGCCACAACAAGGCGTCGGGTTTCAACCGCGCCCCATGGCACGCCGGGCATTCCGTGTAGCTGCGGTAGCGCGACAGCAGCACGCGGATGTGCATCTTGTAAGCCTTGGTCTCCAGCCAGTCGAAGAAATGCCGCACGCCGTACCAGTAACGCGGCCACGAGCTGTCCCAGTTCTTCCATTTCGGGTCGCCCTCGAACAGCCACTGGCGATGCTCCGGCGGCAGATCCCGCACCGGGATGTCCATCGCCACGCCGTACTTCTTCGCCATCTTCTCGAGGTCCTGCTGGCACTCGCGATAGCTCTCGGTCTGCCAGGGCTTGATCGCGCCCTCGGCCAGCGTCTTCGATTCGTCCGGCACCACCAGGCCGAAATCCACCCCGATCACCCGTCCGAAGCCGCGACAGGTCTCGCAGGCGCCGATCGGCGAGTTGAACGAGAACAGGCCGGGCGTGGCCTCCGAATAGTGGATGTCGCAGTCGGCGCAATGCAGGCCGGACGAATAGCGCCACACCGCCTCGCCCGGCGTCCCCGCCGACTTCTCCGCCCTCACCCCCTCGCCCGAGGCGTAGACGGCAAGCCGCCCGTGTCCGCGCTGCAGCGCCGCCTCCAGCGCCTCCGCCAGGCGTGAATCCTCGGCATTCGACGCGCGGAAGCGGTCCTGCACCACCTGCAGCACGTCCTGCCCCTCCGCGCCAACGCCCGCGAGGCGTTCCTGGATGCGCGTGTAGCCCTGCGCGGCGAGCAGTCCGGTCACTTCCTCCTCGCTGAAGCTCGACGGCACGGTCACCGGAAAGCACACCACCAGGCGCGGATCGCCCGCCGCCGCGGCGCGCGCGCGCAGGTCGGCGGCGATACTCACCGCCGAATCCCGCCGCACCGGCTTGCCGCAGCAACGACAGTGCAGATGCGCGGCGCGCGCGTAGAGCAGCTTGAAGTGGTCGGCGAGCTCGGTCATCGTGCCCACCGTCGAGCGCGAGGTGCGCACCGGGTTGGTCTGGTCGATCGCGATCGCCGGCGGCACGCCTTCGATGCGATCCACCTGCGGCTTGTCCATGCGGTCGAGGAACTGGCGCGCGTAGGGCGAGAAGGTCTCGACATAGCGCCGCTGGCCCTCGGCATACAGCGTGTCGAACACCAGCGAGGACTTGCCCGAGCCCGACACCCCGGTCACCACCGTCAGGCGGTTCAGCGGCAGGTCGAGCGACAGGTTGCGCAGGTTGTTCTGGCGCGCACCGCGGATGCGGATGGCGTCGGCGATCGAGGCGGGGGCGTCGATCGGGGTGTAGCGGGTGGCGGAAACGGACATGGGGCGGGAGGCGGAGACGTGAGCCGCCATTTTAGTGGGCGGGGGTGCGTCTCGGACTCATGACGCGGGGGGAAAGGTTCCCGCGCGGGGTGCCAGGACGAACCAGTCAGGCGGCAGCGTCGTGCTCGGCCAAGTGCGCGCCGGGACGCCAGCCAGTCCGCAGCAGCCCGCTCAAGGTGCTGCGCTGCAACGACGGAAATGAGGATATGGTCCGTCACGGCGGCCATCCCTACGGACCTCTTCACGCACAGTGCACCATCGGGCCAGCAGACACTCCAAAGCGCACATGCGACCAAATTCAGCGACCATCTATAGGAAACTTTGTTAAGTTATACGTGCGTTGTAACTTTTCAAATCTTTATATAAACTGCACCGCATGGACCCTATCCGCAATCCCTTCTCCCCCGGTGCGGGCACTCCGCCCCCCGAACTTGCCGGCCGCGACGACCTGCGCGAGTCCTTGCGCATCGCGCTCGAGCGCGCGAGGATCGGTCGCCCGGCGAAGAGCGCCATGCTGGTTGGCCTGCGCGGTGTCGGCAAGACGGTCTTGCTGGACCGCATCAGGATGGATGCCGAGGCGGCCGGAATCCACACGGTCCGCATCGAGGCGCCCGAGGGGCGTTCGCTGCCTGCCCTGCTTGCACCGCAGTTGCGTCAGGCCCTGCTGCGCCTGAGCCAGATCGCGGCCGCGAAGGACTACGCCGTCCGCGGTCTGCGCGCGCTGGCGGGCTTCGTCGGCAAGCTCAAGGTCACTTTCGGCGACATCGAGGTAGGGATCGACTACGAGCCCGAGCCGGGCCTGGCCGACAACGGCGACCTTGAGCACGACCTGCAAGCACTGTTCGAGCAAGTTGGCCTGGCGGCCAAATCGGCCAGCACGGCCTTGGCGATCTTCGTCGACGAGCTGCAGTACGTGGAGGAGGCGCAACTGGCAGCCCTCATCACGGCGATGCATCGGACCGAGCAGCGGCAGTTGCCCGTCGTGCTGGTCGGTGCTGGTCTGCCACAACTGCGCGGGCAGATGGGGAACGCCAAGTCGTATGCCGAACGCCTGTTCGATTTCCCCATGATCGGACCGCTGCCACCCGCCGCGGCCCGCCTTGCAATCGAGAAGCCCATCGAGAACGAGGGCGTGGCGATCACCGAACGAGCCGTGAGCCAGATCCTGCAGGTCACTCAGGGCTACGCTTACTTCCTGCAGCAGTGGGGTAGTCACACCTGGCAGGCAGCGCACGCATCGCCGATCGATATCGACGCCGTCAATGCAGCGTCCGTCACCGCCGTGGCGGCGCTCGACGAGAGCTTCTTCCGCGTGCGCTTCGACCGCCTCACCCCAAAAGAGAAGCGGTATCTCCGCGCAATGGCCGAGTTGGGCGAGGGCCCCCACAGATCGGGCGACATCGCCAACTGCTTCAGCGCGCCCGTGTCTTCACTGGCTCCGACACGCAGCTCCCTGATCACCAAGGGCATGATCTGGAGCCCCAATCACGGCGACACGGCCTTCACGGTGCCGATGTTCAATGAGTTCATGAAGCGGATCATGCCGGGGGACGACTGGCGATGATCGCACTTGCTGCTTTCGATGCACACGCTCTCGGCAGGAGCCAGTGCTGGCTTGGGGGGAAGTCTGGTCAAGTTGCAGGATGCATCCGCCTATCCTCGGGGGATTCGCGTTGAATGATGGCACCCACTCCTGGTTCAACGAGCATGAATTGCTCAACCCGACAGCGCTCTGAGTGCTCCGGCCCTCCGAGTGGCTGTTCAGCAGGAATGGCGGCGGTCCGCAACGGGCCGGACTGAGACCTCCGTGCGCGGGTCCGCGAACTGTTCGTGGGGGTCTCGAACCGACCCGTTGCCGCCATTGGACTTTGAAGAAAGCTGCTGTTCAAACGGCCAGCGTAACCGGCGCACAACGAAGCGTGGCGCAGTTGTGCGTCCGACTTCACGCTGTTGTTGGGCTGCCCTGAAACACTCACGCTAATACTCATTGAAATCCGGCTCATATTCCGGCCTTACATTGCGCGCTTCTTCGAGATCATCCTCCGTATACAAATCAAAGAACTCGGCTGCCGTATACGTTGTCATTTCAGAGAAAGCGTCCCCTAATCCACATGCAGAGAGCTTCGAGTATCCTGCTATTTTTAGGCCGCAAGCAATGCATTCAAACGCTGAAGGCAGCATCGTTTGCCGTTGAACAACCTCATCGTTACCAACCGTCGTTGACACGGGGCCGCTAGCTCTACCGTGCAGAATAGCCGGTGAAGCACATGAAGGGCACACCACGCGATGTCCCGCGTGACGTGTTGCCCACGCAGTGGCCTGCAGTGTAGCCGCGTCACGATCCGCCACGGGTTTGTTAAACCATACTTTTTCATGCGCCTTAATGTCTTGATCGACGGCTTTTGCAGCCGCGTCATCCAGTGACGCAATCATTTCAAGGGCTCGTTCTGGGTCGGCGACGAAATCTGCCAACTCCTTTGCCATCGACTCCAATAAGATCTTGACTGCACGGTAGAACCTCGGCAGCCACTCCGCAGTGCCTACCCCGGTGAACACGACTTCGCCCGAATGAAGCTCAGCATTTCGTCTTTCGACGTGTTTTCCGCAGAAGCCCGCCACTTCTTGGTTGAACTCCGGCAATAGCTCGCTCAAGCGCACCAATACTTCTTTAGTTCCGATGGAGGTAGGGGAGAATTTCTTTGCTGTAGGCGCATTCCCCAAGGCGTGCATGATGTTGCGCCAGTTTTGTGGATCAGCGAGGAGAACAGGCGATATATTGGCTAACGCGGCCCTAGCGAGCAGCTCTAGAGTAAGGGCTGACCAAAGACCGTATTTCCATTCGTCGGCAACGGTGGAATCCATCTGCTCAATGTATAACTGCGCTTTCGCCAGCAAAGTGTCCGCAGACCATGGATTTGGCTCGACTGTGCTCAACATTCACCTCCCAACCGATTTAGATAGATACGCTCAATAACACGGCCCATCGAGCCTTCTGGTATTGCAGATCGCCCGTGAAGCATTCTCCAGTTGTCGATAACAATTGTGTCGCCGGGATTGAGCAAGTTCACTGAAATCACCTCGCCTCTGTCCCACGGCCAAGAGGCAATGCGCTCGGACGTGTGCTTAGCTGCCTCGTTGAGTGGCGAAAGAAACAGAAAGTCCCACCTCAACCCCCAGGTGCCTTCGTAACCAAAAACTACAGGAAGCGGACATACGACTTGCGTTTCTCTCTTCCGTCTTGGCAAGACAAGGGCTTGCTTTAGGGCGCGCTCGCCTACCACCGAAGCAATGGTCGAGTAAGACACAAGTGTCGTTTTGACATCCTTCACTCCGACTCTGCATCTGAGCAGCAGATACCGTGGAGGTCGGTACCAATGGGCCAGATCCGAATGTAACGGGAATGCTCCTGTACCATATGTACCGCTATATTGGTTCATGAGCTGGCGACTAGGTTTCCGAGGGCAGAGCGTCTGAACCCGTGGAACGTTTGGCAACAATTCCGAAACGTTCATAACTGCGCCAAGCTTCAGCGCTACGCTTTCTGTAGATGATGCGGGGTCAAATCGCGGGATTACCGCATACCCCATCGCGCCCACTTGTTTTGCTAACTCGCCAGCGTGCACGAATTCCACCTTACAGAGCCCAACGTTTGATGTAACGGGCGCCGGAGCGCAGCGGAGGGAACCAAAATGCGCAGCATTTTGGCGTCCCGTTGGCGGACTTATTAGTGCGCGGGCACATGCTCAACCCAAACAGTTGTGTTGGGGTGGTGTTCTGCAATTGTTTCAATCGCCCCCTCCAGTATTGCACTCGGCTCACCAGCAAGCGGATAGATGAAGCGCGAGCCATCGACAGTTTCGAGAACTTCGTAGTCGGAATCGCTGATAGCGTCCGCACCACACCAAACTTGAAATGGCGAGACCTTTGAAAGGGCGATTGCGTGGCGGAAACCCGCGGGAGTGAGGGCAAGGAAAACCGCAGCGCTCAAACGTGTTCTACAAGTTACTGTTTAGACGCAAAAACTACGCGAAACACAGCATAAGAAGGCAGGGAAAGCTGCCGCCGACAGCTTTCCGGGTCGATGCGACCGACCTGGCACACAGGCCGTTAGCATACCGCCTCGCCCGGATGACCGCTATCCGGATGGGGTGGCCAGTGACGGTTTGTGGCCGAATGTGTGAGTTCGGGCTGAGTGCCCCGTAGCGGCCGGTGCCGATCGGGCGGCGGTCGCCCTCAATAGCTGCAAAGGCAGGAAGCGACCGAAACGAACAGTCCCCTGCCGAACGCATTCCAATCGAAACACCTCCCCGGTGCCCGAGCGCCAACCGTGACGCGCCAGCTCAATTGGGCGATCACCGGGCTATTGGGTTCTCACGATCCGCCCCCAATGCCGCCCACGCATCGGCGGCGGGATCGACAACGATCCGGGATCACGACCCGCCGCGCAACTTGTAATACGCGGCGATGGCAGGAATCCCCGCGATCCGGTCGACGAAGGCCGCGAGCTTTGGCGCCACGGTCTCGACCAGGTCGGCGGGAATGTGGTCCAGCTTGCCGGAGCCAAGCCACCGCAGGATGACGAAGGTCTTGAGGTCGGCGATGGTGAGGCGATGGTCCGCAAGGAATTCGCCGCCGTGGGCTTCGAGTTGGTTCTGCAGCCAGCGCAGATACCGCGGCAATACGTCCGCCGCCAGCGCCCCGCGGGCGTGCTTGAGCGCATCGCCGGTCATTCCGAAAGTCGCCACGATCTTCGTGTTGATGTCTTCCAGCGCGCCCATCACTTCGTCGCAGAACAAGGCCTGAAGGTCGTCTTCGGGGTAGAGCCCGGCCAGCTTTCCGGCATAGCGCGTGATTGCGTCGCTCTGGGTGACCTGCACGTCATTGACGTGAAGCGTCGGCACCTGGTCCAGCGGTGTGGTCTTGCGAACCTCGGCAAAATCACCGAACGCAAAACGGTGGTCCTCAAATGGAATGCCGCCGATGTGCAGGGCCAGGCGTGCGGGCTCTGCCCGTCCGCCGGAAACGTCGAAATAGGTAAGCTTGAGTTTGTCCATGGGTCCGTGTCCTGCCAGCGTGCGGGGTTGTCGGTGTCGCCTGCAATGCGCTCCCGGTCACTGATCTGTCCAGGCGGCCATGTCAGGCTACGGAAAGTGCTTGAATCAGGTGCGGGTTGATGAAGAGTTTCTCGCGTCCTGCCTTCATCTCGCGCAGGAGGCCGATGTCGACGAGTTGCTTCAGATAGACCGATGCCGTCTGGCGTTGGGCAATGTCGGCGTCGACGACGTTGGCGATGCGGCAATAGGGTTGTACGAAGATCAGCTCGGTCAGCTCGCGCGAGTAGATGCCGGGCGCGTCGCGCTTCATCCGTTCGGCTGTGTCGTCGATGAGCGCTCTGATGGCCTTGATCCGGGACGTCGTCCATTGCGCGGTACTGCGGACCGCGTCGAGCATGAACAGTATCCACGGGCTCCCAGGCGGCATCCCGGCTGACGTTCAGCAGGAGGCGGTAGTAGTCCTGCCTGGCTTCGATGATGGCTTTGGACAGGTAGAGCACCGGGATGTCGAGCTGCAAGCCTTCAGGATGGCCTGCGACTCGACTTCCGCCTGAGGGGGAAGGGCAGGGAGGTCCTTGTATGGCTTGCGCGGGTCGAAGAGCATGAGTCGATATCTGGATGATTCATCGGCACGTCGATGGGACGTGTCGACGGAATCGACATGATATCGGGTCGTGTCGAAAAATGACGATATTCTCTACAAGTGTGGGGGTGATGATCCCCGCGCTTCGGTGGTGAGCGCCTGCTTTACACCTGCGCTTTGCAACACATGGCACTTAGCTCGTGTCTTCAGTGCCTTGCGCACCTGCTGGTCGCGGCCAACGAAGCCGACGCGATCGCCGATGGCGACCTCATTGCGCCCCAGGCCCTGGCGCGGCTTCTCGCGGATGTCGACGTCGGCGCCGTCGGGATTGATCGCAGCGTAGGGGATCAGCCAGCGCTGGCCGGTGGCGGTGTCGAGCACCAGGGCCTGTTTGCGCCTCAGCTCCAGAAGCTGGCCGCTGCGCGCGGTGTTGGCCCGGGTGTCGAAGTACTCGAGGGCTTGCCCGCGCAGCAGCTCGGGTCATTGCGGACGAGGCGTTTCAGTACTGGCGTCAGCCGAGGTAAAACTCCTCCCACTCGATCTCGGTCCACCACTCGGCCTCCAGTCCGTCGCAGGTCTCGCCATGGGCCCGGCACATGAAGCAACCGTCGCCGCGCGTGAGCGCAAAGTCCTCGACCGGCGGGTAACGGACGAGCAGGGCCGCAGCGCCCTCACGCGCGGCCGCCTCCGTCTCGCTCATCGGCCGATCCGGCAATTCGGCAACGCCGCTGCGACGAAGCCGCTTGACGCCCTCCGGGTAGAGGACGGAATTCTCCGCGTCGATATGACGCCAGAGCGCGTGCGAGTAGCGAGTTGCCAGCGCGCGCAGCCGAACACGGTCGTCCTCGGACGGCGGCCGCTGTTCGAGAATCGGCAGCATCTCGCACAGCCACGCCGCCATCTCGGCGTGCTCGTGCAGCACGGCGTACACCGGTCCGCGGTCGCCCGGGAGTTCCGCGTCGGTGACGAGCGCATTGAGGAACACCCGCTCCTCGCGATCGTGATGGAAATGGCCGGCGAACTCGGTGAAAAACGCGGCGAAGCGTCCGCCGTCGTCCGGGTCCGCGGTGCCATCGATGAATCCGTCTACGAACGCGCGAAACGATCCGAGCACCTGATCGATCAGCACGTGTTCGTCCTGCAATGTTTCGATCAGCTTCATCGTCGATTCATCCTCCCGTATCCGTGTTCCTATCCGCCCGCATTCGCCGTCGAGGGCACCGGCGGCGCGATCACTTCCCTCGTCGACACCCCCGCCGCTACCTTGCCGGCCCGAGGATCTCGACCCCGTCCATCATCACCGGGTCGGCATCGACCACGCGGTAGGGCAGGCTGTACGCCACGCGCCATTGCTGCCCCGCGCAATCGAGGGTGACGGTCTTGTCGTTAAGGCGGATGACGCAGCCGCTGCGCTCCTGATGGTCGCGGCCGACGAAGCCAACCCGGTCGCCGATGGCGAGCTCGTTGCGGCCGAGGCCCTGGCGCGGCCTCTCGCGGAGGTCGACGTCGGCGGGGATGCCGGGCGGGCCTCAAGGCATCGACTTGCTTGTTCGACCATGGCGCCCGCAGGCACCAGCCTGGGCGCCGACCCGCAGCAGCTCCAGCAGCGCGCTCAGTGGCCCGCCGGGCTCGCCCGCCCAGACCAGGTTCGTCCGGTTCGTCCGCATCGCCTCCGGCAGTTCGTGGCGTTGGATCGAATCGCCCATGACGGCATTGTCGAGGACGCTCGCCGGCATGATGGCGACGCCGGTTCCGGCCGCGACGCAGGCCACGATAGCATGGTAGGAGCCGAGGTCGAGGAACCGGCGCGGGGTGACGCCGGCCGCGGCGAACCAGTCGACCAGCAGGCGCCGGTATGAGCAGCCATGCGGAAAGGCGACGACCGTCTGGTCGGCGAGATCCTGCGCACCGCCGATGCGGGGGCCGCCTCGCGCGGTGATGAGGACCAGCTCTTCCGCGAAGACGGCCACGGCCGAGAGGCTTCCCTTGTCGAAGGGTTCGGAGACGAAGGCGGCGTCGATCCGGTGATTGTCGAGTCGCCGCAGCAGCGCCGCGGTCGTTCCGGTCTGCAACTCCACGTGCGTTCGGGGATGCGCGGCGTGGTACCGCGAGAGGATGGGCGGCAGGCGCACGCTGGCCGCACTCTCCAGCGAGCCCAGGCGCAGCGAGCCCGCGACTACCCCGCTGCAGAGGTCCTCCTCGGCTTCGTCGGCCAGCCGCAACAGGCGCTCGGCGTGCCCGAGCAGGCGATGACCCGCATCGGTGAGCACCACGTTCCGTCCTTGCCGCCGAAAGAGTTGCGTACCCAGTCGGGACTCGAACTGCTTGATGCGGGTCGTGACGTTGGAAGGCACCCGATTGAGCCGGTCCGCCGCACGCAGCACACCGCCTTCCACCGCCACACATCGGAAGATGTGCAGGTCTTCCAGGCTGATCCTTCTCATATCGAGAACGTTATTTCTTAAAAATTCACTATTCGATTCTATCCGACGAGCGTCTAATCCCGCCATGGAAAAAAATCCTCCGTCGTCTCTGTCGCCGGGCGCCATCGTCTTCATCGGCCTCCTTGCGCTGGCCATCGCGATGGGCATCGGTCGCTTCGCATTTACGCCGCTGATGCCGCTCATGGTGCGCGATGGCAGCCTGAATACCGTCACCGGGACGGAATGGGCGACGGCGAACTACGTCGGCTACCTGCTCGGTGCGATCAGCGCCTCGTGGTTCGCGCGCAGTCCCCGGCTGGGCTTGCAGGTCGGGTTGCTCGGCGTCGCCGCGACCACCCTGGCGATGGTTTGGGGTAACGCCGCCTTGCCGTGGCTCGGCTTGGCCCTGCGGGCGAGCGCGGGCGTCTTCAGCGCCTGGGTGCTCGTGTGCGCCAGCAGTTGGTGCCTGCCCGAACTGGCGCGGCGGAGTTCGACCTCGCTGGGCGGATGGATCTACACCGGGGTGGGCGTGGGCATCGCGGCCACGGGTGTACTGACCTGGCTGGGCGGCGCACAGGCGGCCGCGGTGCTGTGGGTGGAGCTCGGGCTGCTCGCCGTCGTCGGCGCCGTCCATGTCATTTGGCGTCTGCGCGGGCAATCCGCCGCAGCGAGCCCTGCCGGCACGCCCGACGCGCCGAAGCCCCCACCGCCGGCGGTCGCGAGCGGGAACCTGGGCATCGTGCTGTGCTACAGCGCGTTCGGCTTCGGCTACATCATTCCCGCGACCTTCCTGCCCACCATGGCGCGGCAGCTGGTGTCCGACCCGCTCGTGTTCGGGCTCACCTGGCCGATCTTCGGCGCGGCGGCGGCGCTGTCCGTGGCCTTCGCCGCGCACCGTCTGCACGGCTGGCCGCGCAGGAAGGTGTGGGCGATCGCCCAGGGGGTGATGGCGGCAGGCACCCTGCTGCCGTTGCTGCAGCCGGCATTGTGGGTACTGGCCGCCTCGGCGGTGCTGGTCGGCGGCACCTTCATGGTGACCACCATGGCAGGCCTTCAGCTGGCGCGCGAACGCGCGCCCGCGAACCCGACGGCGCTGCTGGCCCGCATGACCACCGGCTTCGCTGCCGGACAGATCGCCGGTCCGCTGCTCGTGCGCCTGGTCGGCGATACGCGCATTGCCGGCCTCGACGCGCTGGGCCTGGCGAGCGCGACCGCCGGCCTCCTGCTGGCGATGACCGCCATCTGGCTCTGGCGCGACGACATCGCGGCCGCAACGAAGCCGCGATCCGCTTGAGACGCGGACGAACGCCCGAGCACGATCGCGGCGTCGGATTCCGCCGGGCCCGGCACCCCTTGCTTCAGCACGCATCACGCCTGCGCTGCGCCGGGCTTTGGTCTATGGTTCCGGTACGAGCCGCTCCGGCGCCGCCGGCGGGCTCGTACTGCCCAAGAGCCCGCATGGACAAGCCGCCTCATCGCTTGCCGGTATTCCTGAATCTGGCACAGATCCGCTTTCCGATCGGTGCGATCGCCTCGATTGCGCACCGGGTGTCGGGGGTCTTGCTGTTCATCGCCCTGCCCGTCCTCGCGGCGCTGCTCCACGCATCGCTGCGCAGCGAAGCGGATTTCGCCTCGGTGCGCGGTCTGCTCTCGTCGCCGCTCTCGCTCGTGGTGGCCGGTGTGCTGGCGTGGGCGCTCGCGCATCACGTGCTGGCCGGGATCCGCCACCTGTTGATGGACGTCGGCATCGGCAGCGAGCTCGAGCGTGCGCGCGCCAGCGCACGCCTCATTCTGGTCGCCGCGCCCGCGCTGGCCCTGCTCCTTCTCGTGTGGGGGCTGTCATGAGGTTGTTCACAGGGCAACGGGCATGGGTGGTGCAACG
The DNA here is from genome assembly GCF_000310185.1 of Thauera aminoaromatica S2. Lineage (GTDB taxonomy): Bacteria > Pseudomonadota > Gammaproteobacteria > Burkholderiales > Rhodocyclaceae > Thauera > Thauera aminoaromatica. Next base: position 25,467 of record NZ_AMXD01000035.1, read on the forward strand.
CCTCAGCGCCTTGCTGTTGCTGGTGCTGATCCTGCTCGCCATGCTCGCGCTGCCTTTCGCGTCGCCGCTCGATTTCTCCGCGTGGCGCGCCTTGGCCGGCGGCGCGCTGGGGGGGCCGCTGATCGCGCTGCTGTTCGGCGCCTTGTGCGCGCACGCCTGGGTAGGCATGCGCGACATCGTGCTCGACTACCTCCAGCCGCGCGGACTGCGGCTGGCGGTGCTGGGCCTGATCACGGTCGTGCTGCTCGGCGTGCTGGCACGCGTGCTGCTGAGCCTGGCCATGGTGGCGCTCGCCGCCTGAGCGGCGCAGGGGCGGACATGAGACTGAACATCTATCGCTACGACCCGGAGCGCGGCGATCCGCCGCGGATGCAGGCCTACGATGTGCAGCCGGAGGCGGGCGACAAGAAGCTGCTCGACCTGCTGATGAGGCTGCGCGTGCAGGACGACAGCCTGTCGTTCCGGCGCTCGTGCCGCGAGGGAGTGTGCGGCTCGGACGCGATGAACATCAACGGCCGCAACGGCCTCGCCTGCCTGACCGCGCTCGACGGGCTGAAGGAGCCGATCGTGCTGCGCCCGCTACCCGGCTTTCCGGTAATCCGCGACCTCGTCGTAGACATGACGCAGTTCTTCGCCCACTACCACTCGATCCGGCCCTGGCTGATCAACGACGAGCCCCTGCCCGAGCGCGAGCGGCTGCAGACGCCGACCGAGCGCGAGCGCCTGGACGGCCTGTACGAATGCATCCTGTGCGCCTGCTGCAGCGCGTTCTGCCCGTCCTACTGGTGGAATCCGGACAAGTTCATCGGGCCGTCGGGCCTGCTGCAGGCCTATCGCTTCATCGCCGACAGCCGCGACACCGCCTCCGCCGAGCGGCTGGACTTCCTCGACGACGTCTATCGCCTCTACCGCTGCCGCACGATCATGAACTGCACCGAGGTCTGCCCGAAGGGACTGAGCCCCTCGCACGCCATCGAACGGATCCGCCTGGCCTTGCTGCAGCGTTCATCCTGAAAAGGCAGGGCGGGAGCGCGCCATTCGCCCCGGGGGCCGGACCGCGTTCTTTCCGCGTCAAAGCGCCGGGAGGCCCGGGACGAGGAACACCGCCATCGTTGCGGCCCAGGCCAGCACACCGCAGTGGATCGCGACGATGCCGATCTCCAGGGCCACGATCTCTTCACGAACCCCGAGCATGCAGCGGACACCCCGCTTCAGCAGCGCGACCGAAGCGCCGATCGCCAGCACCGGCAGTACCAGGACGGCGAGCGTCCCGTCCTGCAGGAGCGCGAACGACGATAGCCAGAGCGGGAGCAGGGATACCGTCGCGAGCAGACAAGCGTCGCGTGCGCTCGCCCGCACCCCATGGGTCGCCGCGACGGCGCCGATCAGCCAGCGGATCATCAGGAAGCCGACGAGCTGCGCGGCGAACAGCGCGAACTCCACGAACTGCCAGGCGGAAGCGGAGAGGGCGGGCAGATAGTGGGCCGATCCGACATCGGTCGCATGGGACAACATCGCGGGGGGCAACATGGCGGCCGGCAGGGCGACCCCGAAGACCAGGGTGGCCAGCGAGGGCGGACGGCGGGAGAGTTCGGTCCAGGCGGCGTCCGAGGACCACAGCATGGGCGGCAGATGGAGGGAAGACATGATCGATCTCTGCTGGCGTGTTTGGGCGGCTCGAGGAATTTATATCACAACATGATATAAACTAGCATGGCCCGCCCCCCGACAGCGAATACGTTGCGACCAGCGCGCGGAGAACCCGCCCGCAGCTTTGCGCGGCCACGAAGCACAGGCAGACCGTCATCCGGTGGCGCAGCGCGCCCCGACTATCGCCGCTCCCGGCCGGCGGGCGGGCGCACGATCGTGATCGGCGCGATGGCGCGCGCCGCCGCTTGCAGGCCGAGTGCCTCGTGCAGCCGTGCGTCGCTGCCGACGAGGTCGGCAAGCGAAACGCGGTCGAGTGCAGCCAGGAAGGCCTGCAGGGCACCGTCCAGCGCGCCCTTGAGCCGGCACGCCGGATCCAGCAGGCAGTGCGACTGCGTTCCGAAGCACTCGACGAGCGCGAGGCTCGGTTCGAGCTGGCGGACCACGTTGCCGAGACCGATCTCGCTGCTTGCACGCGCGAGCCTCAAACCCCCTCCCTTGCCGCGTGCGCCGTCGACGAAGCCCTTCGCCACCAGTTCGGTGACGATCTTCATGAGGTGGCTGCGCGAGATGTCGAAACGCTCGGCGACCTCCTTGATGGTGATGCGCCGCTCGGGGATGGCCCCGAGCTACATGAGTACCCGGAGCGCGTAATCGGTGTGTTGCGTGATGTTCATCGGCAGGGCGTGCAGAGGAGTCGTTGTCGGCTCCATGCTAGCAACAATAGATTCATACAGGTTGACTCTTCAAGGAGGAACGGCCATGGCCCACGTCCTTACCGAAGCCTGCATCCGCTGCAAATACACGGACTGCGTAAGCATGTGCCCAGTCGAGACCCATCCGGCGCTGCCCGCCACCGCCCCCTGGCACGCTCGCAGCCCGCCTGCCCTCGCCTGTCGCTACACTGCCCGCACGAGAACCCGCGAAGCGAAGGGAGACAGGTCATGGCCGAGCACGCTGCCGAGCCGACGGTGAAGCATTTCCGCCTCGCCCTGCTGTGGCCGCTGCGGCTGCTGACCGCGACGGGCGCGCTGGGGCCGCAGCAGCGGCCGTGGCAGGTGCTGCGCGACCTGGGCGAAGCCTCGCCGTGGCGCGAGGTCGAGCACGACCTGGAGGTCGAAGGCAGCGTCTTCCAGGAGCGGCACTACAACGAGTTCGTGACCTTCCTGCCCTACGTGCAGCAGTTCCTCTACGGCGAGGGCCGTGCGCAGCGCGGCGACTCGGCGGACGCGGGGCCGGCGATGCGCGTGTTCCGTCGCCGCGATATCGCGAAACTGCGCGTGGCCGCACGCGACGGCGACGCGCCGGTGACGCTCGACGTCGTCCATGTGCATCTGTATTTCTTCTTCGACGTCGATGTGGTGATCCTCAACGTCGAGGTCGCCGGCGGCGACCTGCCCTTGTCCGCGGTGCAGGAGCTGATGTATCGCATCGGCCGCGCCTACCCGTCGGGCTGGGACGAGCACGGCCGCGCGCTGCACAGCCTCGCCGTCGCCGAGCTGATCGGGCGCGACGGGTCGGTGCTGGCGCGCACCGACGCGCACGAGCGCGAGGCCTTCCTGACCCACGTCAGCCGCCATCGCGCACCGCGCATCGCCGCGCACTGGGCCTGGCTGATGCAGCCGCTGGCGAGCGCCTACTCGGCCCAGCCCGGCACGCTGCGCTATCGCCAGATCGAGTATCACCGCATGCCGCTGACGGCCTATCTCGCCCTCGACGACCCGCAGGCGCTGACGCGCAGGGATTTCGTCCGCCTCGGCCTGGTGACCGGCGCGGGACCGCACACGGCACAAGCCGAACGCGAGGGCGGCGGCAACGCCCTGCCCTACGCCGAACCGCATCTGGACGACTTCGAGCGCCGCCACTGCTACGACCGCTTCTGGTCCGCGAGCGGCGCGGCGCCCTGGACCCGCTACCTGTGCAGCGGCCACGCGCTGGTGGTGGTGGGCGATGCGAAGTCGGCCTATTTCACCGACCGCGAGCGCGGCGTGCTGGCGCAGTTCCGCCACCAGCACTTCCTGCTGTTCCTGATCGCGCACTTCCAGAAGTCGGCGCTGCTGATGTTCTCCGAGCGCCTGGTCGAGGCGCTCAAGCGCCTGCACGTCACCGACCCGGAAAGCGTGCGGCGCTTCAAGCGCGCGATCCGCGCCAGCTTCGAGGGCTTCCTGCGTTTCACGCATCGCTACTGGTTCCACGACATCGCCGAGCAGGCGCAGACACGCGCGCTGTTCCGCATGACCAGCGCGCATCTGGGCACCGACGCGCTGTACGCCGAGATCAAGGAGCGCACCGCGGACATGAACGGCTACCTCGAGGCCGACAGCCTGCGCCGCCAGGCCAACACCGTGGTGCGCCTGACCGTGGTGACGATCTTCGGCCTCATCGGCACCATCACCACCGGCTTCCTGGGCATGAACCTGCTCGCCGAAGCGGAATCGCCGCTCGCCGAGCGCCTGGCCTACTTCGCGCTGGTGTTCGGCGTGTCGACGGCGCTCACGCTGTACACGATGGTCAAGTCCAAGCGCCTGTCGGACTTCCTCGACGCGGTGTCGGACGAGCGCCTGTCGACCTGGAACAAGCTCCGCGCGCTCGCCGCCGTGTGGCGTCGCGGCGCGGACTGAGCGGCCCCGCTACATCAGCCACTCCGGCCGCAGCAGCATCACCGCACCGAGCGCCAGCATCACCACGCCCGCAAGCAGCTTGAGCATGCGGCCGCCGCGCTCGCCGAGCTTGCCGCTGCCGAGGGCGAGCACCGCGGTGCCGACCATCAGCGCGTCGTCGGCGATGTAGGCGAGGATGTAGAGGCCGAGGTAGCCGTAGTGGGCGAGCGGCGAGAGGTCCTGGCTGGTGAGCACCGCGGTGTAGATCGCCGGCAGGCCGGCGGTGCATAGCAGCTCGACGAAGTTCACCACCACCGCCAGCACCGCGACCGCGGCGAGCGAGGCGGGCAGGGATTCGGCCTTCAGGATGGCGCGGGCACGCGCATAGATGCCCGGCTTGGCGGACTCCGGGATGGACAGCGAGACGCCGCGGCGGAAGGCGAAGAAGTCCTTTACGTTGATCAGGCCGATGAGCATGGCCAGCACGGCGAGGCCGACGCGCAGCGCGGCCGTCATGCCGACGAGCAGGAAGACGTTGAGCCAGGCCGCCATGAAGGCGTAGTACACCGCGCCGCTGGCGAGCACGAAGGTGCCGGCGACCATCGCCATGCGACGGCGGTCCTGCAGCCTCACCAGCAGCGACAGCAGGAATAGCAGCACCCACATCGCGCAGGGGTTGAAGCCGTCGAGCAGGCCGAGCGCCAGGGTGAACATCGGCAGGCCGAGCTCGCTCGCGCTCAGGGTGCCGAACAGGCCCGACTCCACCCGGTCGCGCGGCGGCGGCGGGGCCTCGTCGAGCAGGCGCAGCAGCTCGGCGCCGACGTGCTCGGCGTCGTCGAAGCCGACCAGCACCCGGCCGCCATAGACGAAAGTGGGCACGCCCGGCGGCCACGCCCCGACTGCCTCGCTGATCGCCACCAGGGCGTCGCGCGCGGCGGGGTCGCGATCGACCTCGCGCAGCACGACCTGCAGCCCGGGGCGGGCGTCGGCGAGACCGGCGAGAAAGCGCTTGGCCTCCGCGCAATGCGGGCAGCCTTCGCGCACATAGACGTGGAGCTGGCCCGGCGCGGGGAGATCGAGCGCCGGCGCGGCGGTGCCGGCATCGGCGCCCGGGCTCGCATGGGCGAACAGCAGGCATGCCAGCAGCAACAGGGTACGAAGAACCGCCGCGATCGCCATGGATGCGCCCCTCGCCGGCGCCGTGCCGCTCAGCGGCCGGCGGGCTCCTTGCCGCCTCCGGGCGGAACGGCGGCGCGCTCCTCGACCGGCGCGGCCTCCTGCGTCGTCGGCTCGGTGCGTGCGCGCATGCTCTCGAGCGCCCCCTTGCCGACCTCGCGCAGGCGCTCCGCGACGTCGCGGGTGGCCTCGGCGATGCGGTGCGCCGCCTGCTCGGCGGCTTCCTTGGCGTCGCGCGCGGTCTCGGGCGAGCGGCCATCACCGCCACGGTCTTCGTCGGGCGCCTGATTCAGCGCTCCCGCGTCGGATGATGCGCGCGAAGCGTCCTTGGCGAATTCGCTCGCGGCCTTCTCCGCCGCCGTGCGCACCGCCGCTTCCACCGCGGCGCTGCCCGCCTCGCCGATCTTGCGCGCGGCCTCGCCGGCCTTCTGCATCGCCTCGCGTGCCGCCTCGGCGGCTTCGCGCCGGGCCTCGGCAGCCTCGCCGCGCGGCGCCTCGGGC
>NZ_AMXD01000036.1 GCF_000310185.1 Thauera aminoaromatica S2
TGGCGGCGCTCGCCGCGCGCATCGCGCTGCGCCCGGCCAGCGCCCGCCACTCCTACGGCCTGCGCCGGGTCGAGGCGCTCGCCGCGCTCGCCAACGGGCTCTTCATGCTGGTGATCGTCGGCGGCCTGGTGTGGCACGCGGTCGAGCGCCTGCTCGAGCCGCGCGCGGTGGCCGGCGAGGCGGTGATCCTGGTCGCGCTCGGCGGGCTGGTGCTGAACCTGGCCGTGGCCTGGCTGCTGACCCGCGGCGAGGGCGATCTCAACACCCGCGGCGCGCTGCTGCACGTGATCGGCGACCTGCTCGGCTCGGTCGCCGCGCTCGCCTCGGGCATCGTGATCCTGTACACCGGCTGGATGCCGATCGACCCGCTGCTCACCATGCTGATCTGCGGCCTGATCCTGTACTCCACGCTGGCGCTGCTGCGCCAGGTGGTCCACACCCTGCTCGAGGGCGTGCCCGACGGCCTGTCGCTGCCCGAAGTCGGTCACGCGATGGCGGGCGTCGAGGGCGTGCGCTCGGTGCACGACCTCCACATCTGGAGCCTGGATTCAAACCGCAGCGCGCTCTCCGCCCATGTCGTGCTCGCCGACGCGGCGCGCTGGCCGACGGTGCTGGCGGCCGAGCGCGCCCTGCTGCGCAGCCGCTTCGGCATCGAGCACGCCACCCTGCAACCCGAGCTGCCGCCGGCGCAGCCGCTGGTCTTCACCCCACGTACGCCGCGCGCACGCGATGCCGGCTGAGCCCCTCCCCCGATCCACAGGACCCCGACAATGCACTCCGCCCAGGAACTGGTCAGCCAGATCGAGGCGCTGACCTCGCTGCCCGATGTTTACATGCGCGTGCGCGAACAACTCGAGTCGCCGGCCGGCTCGGTCGTCACCGTCGCCCGCCTGGTCTCCGCCGACCCCGCGCTCTCGGCCCGCCTGCTGCACCTGGTCAACAGCCCCCTGTTCGGCCAGCGCGGCCGCGTCGAGGACATCGTGCGCGCGGTCGCGCTGCTCGGCCTGCAGCAGGTGCACGACCTGGTGCTGGCGATGTCCCTGCAGGGCATCTTCGCCGGCGTCCGCCCCGCCCGCCTCGACATGCGGCGCTTCTGGCGCAACAGCCTGCTCACCGGACTGGCCGCGCGCGCGGCCGGGATCGCCGCCGGCCTCACCGCCGGCGAACGCCTGTTCCTGATCGGCGTGCTCGCAGACACCGGCCACCTGGTGATGTACCAGACCGTGCCCGAGCTCGCCGCCGCCGCGCGCCTTGCGGCGCAAGCCGGCGACGAGGCGCTCGACGCCGCCGAGCGTCGCCTGGTCGGCTGCGACTTCGCGGAACTCGGCGCCGCCCTGCTCGACCGCTGGCAACTGCCCGACCGCTTCGGCACCGCGGTGGGCGCGCAGATGCTGCCGCGCCTGGGCGGCGCCTACGCCGCCGAGGCGGCAACCATCAACCTCGCCCGCCGCATCGCCGAGGCCGACGAGCTGGACCTCCCGAGCAGCGCCGCCGCCGCCCGCGTCGCGCCCGAGACCTGGGACCTGCTCGGGCTCGAGGCGGAGCGCCTGGCGGGCCTGCGCGAAGGTGCGGAGATCGATTTCGCCGCCTACCTGTCGCTGTTCTTCCCACGCAGGTAGGGGCCGCAGCGTGGCGCAAACCCGCATGGAGACTGGGATTCCAGCCCAAAAACCCCACTTCGGAAGCTACTACATGTAGTGCCCTGCAAAATCATGAAATACAAAGAGATTATATAAGTCATTGTTTTTTTACATTTTTATTTTTTTGCACCAGCACTCGTTCCGCGCTATCCTTCCGTCCGTCCCAAGACCCACCACGGAGGAAGAAAAAGACCATGAGCGAGACCACCAGCGCGTCCACCCAGAACACCGTCAAAGCCTCCGCCGCCAACCTGCCGATGCAGGAAATCTCCGGCGAGGTGCTCGTCGAGAAGTACGCCAAGGGCGATGAACAGACCGTCGCCGAAGTGCGTCGCCGCGTCGCGCGCGCGCTGGCTGCAGTCGAAGCCGAGGACAAGCGCGCCCACTGGGAGGCGAAGTTCCTCGAGGCGCAGGAGAAAGGCTTCGTGCCCGCCGGTCGCATCAACAGCGCCGCCGGCACCACGCTCGCCGCCACGCTGATCAACTGCTTCGTGCAACCGGTCGGCGACTCGGTCACCGAGGCGGTCGATGGCCGCCCCGGCATCTACACCGCGCTAGCCCAGGCCGCCGAGACCATGCGCCGCGGTGGCGGTGTCGGCTACGACTTCTCGTCCATCCGTCCCAAGGGCGCGCTGGTCAAGGGCACGGCCTCCAACGCCTCCGGCCCGGTGTCCTACATGCGCGTGTTCGACCGCTCGTGCGAGACGGTGGAGTCCGCCGGCGCGCGCCGCGGCGCGCAGATGGGCGTGCTGCGCTGCGACCACCCCGACATCGAGGAATTCATCCACGCCAAGGATGAAGGCGATCTCACCAACTTCAACATCTCGGTCGGCGTCACCGATCCCTTCATGCAGGCGGTCGAGGCCGACGGCGACGTAGAGCTGGTGCACAAGGCCGAGCCCACCGAAGAGGTGAAGGCCGCCGGCGCCTACCAGCGCGACGACGGCATGTGGGTGTACCGCAAGGTGCGCGCGCGCGAGCTGTGGGACCAGGTCATGCGCTCGACCTACGACCACGCCGAGCCGGGCATCCTGTTCCTCGACCGCATGAACGCGGACAACAACCTGTACTACTGCGAGACCATCGAGGCCACCAACCCCTGCGCCGAACAGCCGCTGCCGCCCTACGGCTGCTGCTGCCTGGGCTCGATCAACCTCACGCTCTTCGTCAAGAACCCCTTCGGCGACAAGGCCGAGTTCGACTATGCCGGCTTCGGCAAGGTGGTCGAAGTCTCCATCCGCATGCTCGACAACGTGCTCGAGGTCACCCACTGGCCGCTCGCGCAGCAGCACGCCGAGGCGCAGTCCAAGCGCCGCGTGGGCCTCGGATTCACCGGCCTGGGCGACGCGCTGATCATGCTCGGCCAGCGCTACGACACCGCCGAGGCGCGCGAGGAAGCGCGCAAGATCTCCGAGTTCATGCGCAACCGCGCCTACCTGGCCTCGTCCGAACTCGCCCGCGAGCGCGGCGCCTTCCCGCTCTTCAACGCCGACCTCTACCTGTCGGGCGGCAACTTCGCCTCGCGCCTGCCGGCCGATGTGAAGGACAAGATCCGCAAGCACGGCATCCGCAACTCGCACCTGCTGTCGATCGCCCCCACCGGCACGATCAGCCTGGCCTTCGCCGACAACGCCTCCAACGGCATCGAGCCGCCCTTCTCCTATACGTACACCCGGCGCAAGCGCATGGCCGACGGCACCTTCAAGGAGTACGCGGTCGAGGACTACGCCTGGCGTCTGTACAAGCACCTCGGCGGCAACGTCGACAAGCTGCCGCAGTCCTTCGTCACCGCGCTGGAGATCTCCGCGCAGGCCCACAAGGACATGGTCGCCGCGGTCGCGCCCTACGTCGACACGTCCATCTCCAAGACGGTGAACGTGCCCGAGGACTACCCCTACGCCGAGTTCGAGGATCTTTACCTCACCGCCTGGAAAGCCGGCCTCAAGGGGCTCGCCACCTACCGTCCCAACTCGGTGCTGGGTTCGGTGCTGTCGGTCACCCCGACCGCCGAGCAGAAGCAGCCGCACGACGTCGAGATCGCCGACGCCAACAAGCGCCTGTCGATCAAGAACCTGCCCGCTCCGGTGCTGTCCAGCCTGCGCTGGCCCGGCCGCCCGGACCTGCCCGACGGCAACCTGGCGTGGACCTACATGCTCAACACCCCGACCGGCGGCTTCGCCCTCTTCGTCGGCCAGGTGGGCAACAACGGCGGCAGCTTCCCGTTCGAGGTGTGGGTCAATGGCGCCGACCAGCCGCGCGGCCTGGGTGCGGTGGCCAAGACCCTGTCGATGGACATGCGCGCCAACGACCGCGGCTGGCTCAAGCTCAAGCTCGACACCCTGGCCCGCACCGTGGGCGAGCGCTCCTTCGAGATGCCCTTCCCGCCGCACGGCGAGAAGAAGCTGGTGCCCGGCGTGGTGTCGGCCTTCGCCCAGGTGGTGAATTACCGCTGCGAGAAGCTCGGCGTGTTCGACAAGGAAGACGAGAGCAACGGCGTCCTCGACACGCTGTTCAGCCTGGAAGAACCCAAGACCGGCACCGACGGCACGCTGTCGTGGACGGTGGACATCTACAACCCGGCCACCGGCGAAGACTTCGTGCTCGGCCTCAAGGAAATCACCCTGCCGGACGGCGTCACCCGCCCGTACTCGGTGTGGCTGTCGGGCAACTATCCGCGCGCGCTGGACGGCCTGACCCGCATCCTGTCGCTCGACATGCGCGTCATGGACCCGGCCTGGATCGGCATGAAGCTGCGCAAGCTCCTCGACTACCCCGAGCCGCTCGGCGACTTCATGGCCTTCGTGCCCGGCACCCGCCGCCAGCAGAACTGGCCCAGCACCGTGGCCTACCTGGCGCAGCTCATCATCCACCGCTACGCCATGCTCGGCGTGCTCGACGAGCGCGGCTACCCGACGCGCGAGATGGGCATCCTGGAGTCGCCGCGCGACGACAACGAGCCCAAGCTGATGCAGGGCGCGCTGTGCAACGAATGCGGCAACCACACCGTGATCCGCAAGGACGGCTGCGACTTCTGCACCGCCTGCGGCGCGGTCGGGACCTGCGGCTGAGCGCGCGCACGGGCATCGCGCAAACGTCATATTCAGCAAAAAAGGGCAGCCCTGCGGGCTGCCCTTTTTTGCGCTCGGTGTGATCCGTCGATCGTTTCCTGGACGCAGACGCTCTATATAATCGAGAAAATCTTCAGAAACGGTGCGCAGCCCGCCCTGCGACCACGGCACGCCCGAGCGATCACCATGCCCACCTGCCCGCGTTGCGACGGAACCGACTGCCGCGAGTCCCCGTGGAAATCCACGGACGAGCGCCTCGCCCACCCGGGCGAGCGCGCATGGCGCTGCATGTCCTGCGTGCACCGCTTCCACGCCCCGGAGCCGCGCCGCCTCCTGCGCGACAACCCGATCGTCGCCACGGTGGGCGGCAGCACCCTGCTGCTGACGATCGCCGTCATCGCGATCCTGTGGTTCTGGAAGAGCTGAGCGGGGAGCGCGCATGAGCACTCGCGCCCACCCGGTCTGCCCGGCCTGCGGATCCACCGACTGCCGGCGTTCGCGCTGGCGCTCGCACGAGGAACACGCCGGCCATCCCGGGCTGCACCCCTGGCGCTGCCTGGCCTGCGACCAGCGCTTCCTGGCTCCCGACGACGCGCTCCGCCCGCGCAGCAGATGGCCGCTGGTGGTGGGGATCCTGTCGGCCCTGCTGCTCCTGGGCATCGGCATCGCGAGCGTGCGCATGCTGGACCTCGACGAGTCCGGCGATGCGCCGGGCGAGACCCGATCCGCCGCGGCCGAGCCCTCGGCGCCGGCGGACGCGCTCGACGCCCGCTTCCGCGCCGCACGTGCCGCGCTGCTCGACACCGCGCGCGGCCGCGAAGTGTCCGCCAGCGCGGTGAGCCAGTTGCGCGAGGCTGCCGAAGGCGGCCACACCGGTGCCATGGTGCTGCTCGGCAAGCTCTACCGCAGCGGCATCGGCATGCCGCAGAACTACGAGCTCGCCGCGCGCTGGCTGAACCAGGCGGCGCATGCGGGCGATCCCGAGGGCATGGTGGAGTTCGGCCGCCTGCATCGCAGCGGGATCGGCGTCGAACGGGATGCGGTGCAGGCCTATGTGTGGTTCAATCGCGCAGCCGCCCTGCTCAACATGGACGGCGTGCAGGAGCGCGACAGCATCGCGGTCAAGCTCGACGCGGACGAGCTCCGGCGCGCGCAGGCCCTGTCGCTCGAAGCCGCCGAAGAGGCCGCCCGGCAGGCGGCCGAGCGCAGCCGCTGAGCCCCCGGGCGTCCACGACGCCGCACGCGCCCGCTTTCCGACCGACGACACACCGCTTCGAATCGACGTGCCCATCCCGTATCCCCCCCTGCAGCCGGACACCGCCGCCGGCCCTGCCCGACTGGTCCTGCAGGGCATCAGCAAGGCCTACCCGACGGTGGTCGCCAACCACGACATCGGCCTCGTCGTGCGCGCGGGCGAGATCCGCGCCATCCTCGGCGAGAACGGCGCCGGCAAGTCGACGCTGATGAAGATCATCTACGGCGTCACCCGGCCAAGCAGCGGGCGCATGTTCTGGGAGGGCGAGGAGGTCGCGGTCGCCAGCCCGGCGCATGCGCGCAGCCTGGGCATCGGCATGGTGTTCCAGCACTTCTCGCTGTTCGAGACGCTGACCGTGGTGGAAAACGTCGCCCTGGCCCTGCCCGGCAAGCCCGCGCTCGACGCGCTCGCGCGGCGCATCGTCGAGGTCTCGGAGCGCTACGGCCTGCCGGTCGATCCGCGCCGCCACATCCACGCCCTGTCGGTGGGCGAGCGCCAGCGCGTCGAGATCATCCGCTGCCTGCTCCAGGACCCGCGCCTGCTGATCATGGACGAGCCCACCTCGGTGCTCACGCCGCAGGCGGTGCGCAAGCTCTTCGAGACCCTGCGCCGGCTCGCCGACGAAGGCTGCTCGATCCTCTACATCAGCCACAAGCTCGACGAGATCCGCACGCTCTGCCACACCGCCACCGTGCTGCGCGGCGGCAAGGTCACCGGCGAGTGCATCCCGGCGCAGGAGACCCCCGCCTCGATGGCGCGCCTGATGATCGGCAAGGAACTGCCGCGCTGCGAGCACGACGCGCGGCAGGCCGGCAGCGAAGTCCGCCTGCGCCTGGCCGGGCTCTCGCACGCCGCGGACGACCCCTTCGGCACCGACCTGCGCGACCTCCACCTCGACGTCCATGCCGGCGAGATCGTCGGCATTGCCGGAGTCTCGGGCAACGGCCAGCAGGAGCTGCTGCGCGTGATCTCGGGCGAGGCGCCGCTGGCGGAGAAATTCCCCGTGCAGATCTGCGGTGTCGAGGCCGGCCGGCTGTCGCCGGGGCGGCGGCGGCGGCTCGGCATGGCCTTCGTGCCCGAGGAGCGCCTCGGCCGCGGCGCGGTGCCGACGATGTCGCTCGCCGACAACGCGCTCCTCACCGCCGCGCACAACCAGGGCATGGTGGCCGCCGGCTTCCTGCGCTTCGGGCGTGCGCGCGCGTTCGCACGGCGCTGCATCGACGAGTTCGACGTCCGCTGTGGCGGCACGGCCGCCGCGGCCAAGGCGCTGTCGGGCGGCAACCTGCAGAAGTTCATCGTCGGCCGCGAGATCCTGCAGGCCCCGCGCCTGCTCGTATGCGCGCAGCCCACCTGGGGCGTGGACGTCGGCGCCGCCGCCTTCATCCGCCAGCGGATCATCGACCTGCGCAACCGCGGCTGCGCGGTGCTGGTGATCTCGGAGGAGCTCGACGAGCTGTTCGAGATCTGCGACCGCATCGCGGTGATCGCCAAGGGCCGGCTGTCGCCGGTGCGCGCCGCGCGCGACACCAGCATCGAGGACATCGGCGTGTGGATGAGCGGACTGTGGCCGGGCGCCGAGCACACTGCCGGCGCGCCCCTCGCGACGGAGACCCCGCATGCTTGAGCTCGAAGCCCGTGCCGAACCCTCGCGGCTGATGGCCTGGGCCTCGCCGCTGCTCGCGGTGGCACTGATGCTCGTCGGCGGCCTGGCGGTGTTCGCCGCGCTCGGCAAGGACCCGGTCGAAGGCTTCCGCGTCTTTTTCCTCAACCCGGTCAAGGACCTCTACGCGCTCTCCGAACTGCTGCTCAAGGCCACACCGCTGATGCTGTGCGCGATCGGCCTGGCGATCGGCTTCCGCGCCAACGTGTGGAACATCGGCGCCGAGGGCCAGTTCATGCTCGGCGCGGTGGCCGCCACCGGCGTGGCGCTGTACTTCGGCGACGCCGAGAGCGCCCTGGTGCTGCCGGCAATGGTCCTCGCCGGCGCCGCGGGCGGGGCGGCTTGGGCGGCGATCCCGGCGCTGCTGCGCACGCGCTTCAACGCCAACGAGATCCTGGTGTCGCTGATGCTGGTCTATGTGGCCCAGCTCTTCGTGTCCTGGCTGGTGTTCGGGCCATGGAAGGACCCCGACGGCTTCAACTTCCCGCAGACGCGGATGTTCGCCGAGGCGGCGACCCTGCCGATGGTGATCGAGGGCACCCGCCTGCATTTCGGCTTCGCGATCGCGCTCGCCGCCCTGGTGGCCGGCTACGCCTTCATAAACCGCAGCCACGCGGGCTTTCGCATGCGGGTCGCCGGCGAGGCCGCCGACGCCGCGCGCTACGCCGGCTTCTCGGCCACCCGCATGATCTGGGTGGGCCTGCTCCTCGGCGGCGCCGCCGCTGGCCTGGCCGGCATGGGCGAGGTGGCCGGGCCGATGGGCCAGCTCACCGACAAGGTCGGCAGCGGCTACGGCTTCGCCGCCATCATCGTCGCCTTCGTCGGGCGGCTCAACGCCTTCGGCATCCTGCTCGCCAGCCTGCTCATGGCCCTGCTCTACATCGGCGGCGAGCAGGCGCAGCAATACCTGAACCTGCCCAACTCGATCTCGATGGTGTTCCAGGGCATGCTGCTCTTCTTCCTGCTCGGCGCCGACGTCTTCATCCACTACCGCCTGCGCCTGCGCCGGCGTGGCACTTGAGGAGGCCGCCATGGACGCGAGTCTCTTCACCTCGATGCTGTTCGCCACCGTGGTGGCGGGCACGCCGCTGATCATCGTCGCCCTCGGCCTGCTGGTGAACGAGAAGGCCGGGGTGCTCAACCTCGGCGCCGAGGGCATGATGGCGATGGGCGCGGTCGCCGCCTTCGCCGTCACCCACGAGAGCGGCAACCCGTGGCTGGGCGTGGCCGCCGGCATGGGCGCGGGCATGGCGATGGCGGCGCTCTTCGGCCTGCTCGTGCTCACCCTGATGGCCAATCAGGTCGCCTCCGGCCTGGCCCTGGCGATCTTCGGCGTCGGCCTGGCGGCCTTCGTCGGCAAGCCCTACGAGGCGGTGGCGCTGCAGGCGGTGCCGCCGATCCGCATCCCCTTCATCGCCGACCTGCCGCTGATCGGCGAAGCGCTCTACAACCAGCAGGCGCTGGTGTATTTCTCCTGGGCGCTGTTCTGGGGCCTGCTGTGGTTCCTGCACCGCAGCCGCGCCGGGCTGGTGCTGCGCGCGGTGGGCGAGTCGCCCGCGTCGGCGCACGCGATCGGCTACCCGGTGATCCGCATCCGTTACCTGGCGGTGCTGTTCGGCGGCGCCATGGCCGGCATCGGCGGCGCCTTCCTGTCGGTGTTCTACACGCCGATGTGGGCCGAGGGCATGGTCGCCGGGCGTGGCTGGATCGCGCTCGCGCTGGTGGTGTTCGCGACCTGGCGGCCGCTGCGGGTGATGGTCGGGGCCTATCTGTTCGGTGGCGTGATGGTCACCCAGCTCTTCATCCAGGGCTCGGGGCTGCAGATCGACTTCCCCTCGCAGCTGCTGTCGTCCCTGCCCTACTGGGCGACCATCGTGGTGCTGGTGGCGATCTCGCGCAACGGCAACACGATCCGGCTCAACTCGCCGGTCTCGCTCGGCAAGCCCTACCGGCCCGAGGCCTGACGCCTTTCGCCGCGACCGCGGCGGCTCGGCAGCCCTCCAGCGCGGGACAACCCATCTCGGGTCGCGCGTGACGCAGTCGGCAGCAGCCGGGCGGAGCGCGGGCTAGCATCTGCGGCATCCGAACACGCTCCGGCGCAGGTCCGCCTGCCCGTACCCGCCCGATGATCCTCGACCTGCTCCAGGCCACCGCCCTGCTGCTCGCCCTCTGCCTGCTGCAGGGCGGTTTGGCACGCCGCTGCGCGCACGGCGGCCCGGCATTCGCGGTCGGGTCCGGGCTGATCTACGGGCTGGCCTGCATCGCCGGCATGATGATGCCGATCACGCTGGCGCCCGGCGTCATCGTGGATCCGCGCTCGGTGGTGTTGAGCGTGGGCGCACTCTTCGGCGGTCCGCTCGCCGGCGCCGTGGCCGGCCTGGCCGCCGCAGCCTATCGCATCTGGCTGGGCGGCAGCGGCGTCTTCATCGGCGTGACGACGATCACGCTGGCGGTGCTGCTCGGCCTCGCCTTCCGCCTCGGCGCCGCGCGCGGCTGGCTGCGGCCGGCGCCGCTGCAGCTCTTCCTCTTCGGCGTATTCACCCACGCCACCAGCCTGCTGCTGATCGCAACGGTCCCCAACCAGTCCCTCGCCGGTCTCTTCGCCAACCTCGGCCTGCCCTACCTGCTGCTGATGGGGGCCGCCACGCTGCTGCTCGGCGCCCTGCTGCGCGACCTCGAGCAGCGCCGCGCGACCGAATGCGCGCTGGCGGCGAGCGAGGCGCGCCTGCGCGCGATCACCGCGGCCATCCCCGACCTGGTCTTCGTGGTCGACGAGGACGGCCGCTACCTCGAGGTCATCACCCGCCAGGAAAACCTGCTCGCCGCACCGCCCGAGCAGGTGATCGGCCGGCGTCTGGAGGAAGTCCTGCCCGCCGCGCCGGCCGCCGTGCTGCGCGAGGCGCTGGAGCAAGCCCTGGCCAGCCCGGAGCGGACCTGCGCCCGCTATGCGCTCGACACGCCCGCCGGCCACCGCGAATTCCAGGCCTGGATCCAGGCCATCGACGCCCCGATCGGCGGGCGCCGCGCGGCGGCCATCCTGGTGCAGGACATCACACCCAACGTGGCCGCCGAGGAGCGCATCCGCAAGCTCGCCTACTACGACCCGCTCACCACGCTGCCCAACCGCCGCCTGCTCGTCGAGCGCCTCGGCCACGCGATCGCCACCAATGCGCGCACCGGCCTGCACGGCGCGCTGATGTTCATCGACCTGGACGACTTCAAGGACATCAACGACCTGCTCGGCCACCACAACGGCGACGTGCTGCTGCGCGAGGCCGGTGCACGCCTGCGCGGCGTGGTGCGCGAATCCGACACGGTGGCACGCTTCGGCGGCGACGAGTTCGTGGTCCTGCTCGAGCTGCTCGCCGAATCTGCCGACGAGGCCTTGCTCGCCGCGCGTCAGGTCGCGGACAAACTGCTCGAACAGCTCGGCCATCCCTACCGTCTCGACGGACTCGACCGCAAATGCACCGCGAGCCTGGGCCTGGTGATCTTCAACGGCCACGAGCACACGGCCGACGAACTGATGCAGCGCGCCGACCTGTCGATGTACGAGGCCAAGCGCTCGGGCAAGAACACCGCCCGCGTCTTCGATCCGCACATGCGTACCGAGCTGGCCGACCGGCTCGCGCTGGAGACCGAGCTGCGCGGCGCGATCGGCTCTGGCGCATTCCTGCTCCACCTGCAGCCCCAGCTCGACGCCGGCGGACGCCTGATCGGCGCCGAGGCCCTGCTGCGCTGGAACCGCGAGGGGCACGGACCGACCCCGCCCGCCCTGTTCATCCCGATCGCCGAGCAGGCGGGCCTGATGCCTGCGCTCGGACGCGAGGCGATGGCGCTCGCCTGCGAGGAACTCGCGCGCTGGGTCGCGCTCCCCGGCGCCGACGGCCTGGTGATGGCGGTCAACGTCAGCACCGCCCAGCTCTACGAGCCCGGTTTCGTCGAGGAGGTGCTCGCGCTGCTGGCGCGCACCGGCGCCCCCGCCGAGCGGCTCAAGCTCGAACTCACCGAATCGCTGCTGCTCACCGACATCGAGCGCGCCATCGAGGCCATGACCCGCCTGCGCGAGATGGGCATACGCTTCTCGATCGACGACTTCGGCACCGGCTACTCCTCGCTCGGCTACCTGCAGCGCCTACCGCTCGACGAGCTCAAGATCGACCGCACCTTCGTGCGCGACCTGCCCGCCAACGCCAGCAGCCTGGCGATCGTGCGCACCATCATGGCACTCGCCGACACCCTGCGCATCCGCGTCGTCGCCGAGGGCGTGGAAACCTCCGCACAGCACGCCTGTCTGCTCGACAACGGCTGCGACGCCTTCCAAGGCTTCCTGTTCGCCCGCCCCGAGGCGGTGGAGAGCTTCCGCGCCCGGATGTCCGCGACGGACGCATTGCACGGGAGCGGCGCCCAGCCCCGGGGCGGGGCCGATCGCGACCGATGAACGATCCGCACCCGGCACAGCGCGCCACCGTGAGCCTCCCTGCCCCGACGCCAGCCTTGTCCCCCTCCGCGGCAGCGATCGAGCTTTTCATCGAGGCCTGCCCGTTCGCGGTCATCGAGTGGGGCCGCGACATGCGCGTCCTGCGCTGGTCGCCCGAGGCCGAGCGGGTTTTCGGCTGGTCCGCTGCGGAGGTGCTCGGCAGGCGCCCCAACGAATGGAGCTTCACCCATCCGGACGACGCGGCGGCGGTCAAGCGCGCGATCGGCCAGGCCATCACCGCGGACGGTCCCACACCGCCGGTGATCGGCCGCAACTTCACGCGCGACGGCCGCCTGCTGCATTGCGAATGGCACAACCGGGCGAACCGCGACCCGCAAGGCCGGCTCGTCTCGCTGCTCTCTTTCGCGAAGGACCTCACCCGACAGCTCGAGGCCGAGCGCGCGCGCGACCTCAGCGAAGCCCGCTACGCGCACATCTTCAACAACAGCCACGCGGTGATGCTGATCCTCGACCCGGAGAGCGGTCGCATCCTCGACGCCAACCCCGCCGCGGAGGAGTTCTACGGCTGGTCCAGGGAAACGCTGCAGACGATGCAGATCGGGGACATCAACACCCTGTCCCCGCAGGCGCTGCTCGTCGAACTGAAGGCGGCCCATGCGGAAGAGCGCAAGCACTTCGAGTTCCGCCATCGCCGCGCCGACGGCTCCGTCCGCGACGTCGAGGTCCACAGCGGACCGACCGAGGACGGCAACCGCTCCATGGTCTTCTCGATCGTGCACGACATCACCGAGCGCAAGCAGGCCGAAGCGTTGTCGCGACGCTGGGAGCGCTTCTTCCGCCTGTCGAACCTCGGCCTCGCGATGCACGACGTGTCCGACAACACGATCATCGACGTCAATGCCACCTATGCGAGCCAGCACGGCTACTCGATCGAGGAGCTGCGCGGCATGCGGATCGACGAACTTTACCCCGAGGACGAGCGCGAGCAACTCCATGCTCACCTCGCCGAGGCCGATCGCATCGGCAACGCCAGTTTCGAGACCGTTCACCTGCGCAAGGACGGCAGCCGGCTGCCGCTCGTGATCGGAGTGACCGCCCTGCTCGACGACCGCGGCCGCGCCGTCGCGCGCTTCGCATTCGGACTCGACATCAGCGCGCGCAAGGCGGCCGAGGATGAGCTGCGCAAGCTGTCGCGCGCCGTCGAGGAGAGCCCGGAGAGCATCGTCATCACCAACACCCGGGCCGAGATCGAGTACGTCAACCAGGCCTTCATCGACAAGACCGGCTATTCCCGTGCCGAGGCCATCGGCCAGAACCCGCGCCTGCTGCAGTCCGGACGCACCACCCCGGCCACCTATGCGGACCTGTGGAACACGCTCACCCACGGCCGCTCCTGGCAGGGCGAGTTCTTCAACCGCCGCAAGGACGGCAGCGAGTACCTCGAGCGCGTGACGATCACGCCGATCCACGACGAAAGCGGGCACATCACCCACTACGTCGCGGTCAAGCAGGACATCACCGCGCAACGGCGCATGGAAGAGGAACTGCTGCGCTACCACGAACACCTCGAGGGCCTGGTCGAGAGCCGGACGGCCGAACTGCAGCACGCACTCGATGCGGCCAACATCGCCAGCCGCGCAAAGAGCGAGTTCCTCACCACGATGAGCCACGAGATCCGCACGCCGATGAACGGGGTGATCGGCCTGCTCGACGTGCTGAGCCATTCGCAGCTCTCCACGGAACAGGTCGAGATGGTCGGCATCATGCGCGAATCCGCCGAGACCCTGCTGCGGCTGATCGACGACATCCTCGACTTTTCCAGGATCGAGTCGGGCAATCTCGAGCTCGACGTCGGCCCTGCATCGATCCCCGACCTGATCGCGCGTGTCGTCGGCATCCTGCAGACGGTCGCGAACCGCAAGTCGGTCCGGCTGAGTACCCGCATCGACCCCGACGTGCCCGCGGTCGTGCGCACCGACGCGCTGCGCCTGCAGCAGATCCTGTGCAACCTCGTCGGCAACGCGGTGAAGTTCTCCTCCGGCCTCGACCGCCCCGGCCGCGTCGAGATTCGCGTCGAGACCGCCGGCGCAGGCCGGATCCGCTTCATGGTCACCGACAACGGCATCGGCATCGCCCCCGAGGCGATCGAAAAGATCTTCGACCCCTTCTCGCAAGCCGAATCCAGCACCACCCGCCGCTTCGGCGGCAGCGGACTCGGACTGTCGATCTGCACGCGCCTCGTGCGCATGATGAAGGGCCGGATGGAGGTGAACAGCCTTCCCGGGCGTGGCAGCCGCTTCGTGGTCACGCTCCCGCTTGCCGCGACCAACGGCTCGGCCACGCGCAGCGAGCCAGCCCGCAGCACGGCGCTCGCTCGCCCCTCGCCCACGCCGCCGCTTGCGACACCCGGAGCCGGCGAGTCCGGTCGCCGCATCCTCGTCGCCGAGGACAACGACATCAATCGTCGCGTCATCGCGCGACAGCTCGCACTCCTCGGGCTGCAATGCGACACTGCCGAGGATGGCTTCGAGGCACTCGAGCGCTGGCGGCAGGGTCAATACAGCCTGCTGCTGACCGATCTCCACATGCCCGGGATGGACGGCTACGAACTCACGGCGAGGATCCGCAGCGAGGAAGCGCCGGGCCGGCGTACGCCGATCGTGGCGGTCACCGCAAACGCCCTGCGCGGAGAGAAGGAGCGCTGCATCGACGCCGGCATGGACGACTTCATCCTCAAGCCGGTACAGGTTGCGGCGCTGCAGGAGGTGCTCGCGCGCTGGCTGCAACCGGACACCGAGCAGCGGACTCCCGCCGGCACCGCGCCGGCAGCCCCGGCGGCGCCCCCTGCGGTGTTCGATCCGCAGGCCTTGCCGGGACTGATCGGCAACGATGCGGCGCTGATCGCGGAGTTTCTCGGCGAATACCGGCTCTCCGCATGCGACACCGTGCGCAGCATCCGCAAGGCGTGCGAGGACGGCGACTGGCGCCGGGCCGGCGAGCTCGCCCACCGCCTGAAGTCCTCCTCGCGCTCGGTCGGCGCCATGCAGCTCGGCGAAATCTGCGCCGCGCTCGAACAGGCCGGTCGCGACGACGATGGCGACCAAGTGCAGCGCCAGGGCGGGCTGCTCGAGGCGGCCCTGGCAGCCACGCTCACCGCGATGCAAGGCACACAGGCCGCAGGAGTTCCGCCTGCGCGTGGTGATACCCCCCGGCCTGGGTAGCCGCTAGAATACGGATCCCACCGACAGAGCCGGAACCGATGAACCTCGAGACCCTCAAGGTCTTGGTCGTTACCGACGTCGCGGCCGATGCGGCCCAGATCGCGCGCCTGCTCGCGGACCATTTCGAGCACATCGAGACGTCGACGATCGAGAGTCGCTTCATCGCCGATTTCGAGCGCGTCCAGCCCGACGTCGTGGTGCTGGCCTTCACCAGCCTCGAGCGCGCCGAGCGCTACTCGCTCGGCCTCTATCGTCACAGCGAGGTGGTGCACTCCCTGCCTCACCGCAGCATCGTGCTGTGCGACAAGGACAACGTCCATCGCGCATTCGAGCTGTGCCGCAAGGAGTACTTCGACGACTACGTCCTGTACTGGCCCATGGTGTTCGACACGCCACGCCTGGCCATGTCGGTCCTCATCGCCGGCCGCTCGTTGCAGGCCCAGCGGGACACGCCGAACGCACGCGAGGTCGCCGCGCATGCACGCTCGATCAGCCAGCTGGAGACCGTGCTGGACGATCGCATCGAGGTCGGTCGTCAGCATGCTGACGCGCTCGAGCGCGCACTTCAGGCAGCGGAAATCGAAGCCTCCAGCGCGCAGCCCCGCCCTGCGGCGCCCGCAGCGCCCTCCAGCGACAGCGCCACCATCCCGGACGCAGGCCTCGACGTCCTGCCCGCATTCACGGACAGCTTCGAGCTCGACGTCGGCGACGTGCCCTCGGGCCTGGATCGGCCGACCCAGTTCGCCGTGACACCGCAAGAAGACGTCATCCAGGAAGCGAAGCTGCGTGTGGACGAGGCGAAAAAGAAGGTGGTGCCGCTCACCGAATGGATCGGCGGGCTCAAGGCGGACGTCAAGCCGCAACTCGATGCGGCTCGCCAACTCGGCGAACTCGCTGGCAGGACACCGCCCCTCATCGTGGTGGTCGACGACGACGCCTTCCAGTGCAAGCTGCTCGAACGCCTGCTCGGCAATTCCGGCTACCGTTCGATCATCGCGCACTCGGGTGCCGAAGCCCTTGCGGTGCTCGGCCGCCAGCCCCCCGATCTCATCCTGATGGATGTCGCGCTGCCCGACTTCAACGGTGTGGAACTCACCCGACGCCTGAAGGCCATCCCGCGTTTTGCGGCCATCCCGGTGGTGATGATCACCGGTCACAGCGAACGCCAGGTTCTCGAAGCCAGCCTCAAGGCCGGTGCGGTGGACTTCCTGGTGAAGCCGTTCGACCGCGAGATCCTGCTGCAGAAGCTCGCTCGCCACCTCGCCCCGTGAGGAGGGCGTTTGAGGGCAAGGCCGGCAGCCGGCAGAATTCGCGTCGACGCGTGAAATATCAACCATCGTCGCCATATCTGGAATATTTACAATATTCGCCACCTTCAAGATGCCATCCTCTGCCCGGAGCACCGCAGCAATGATCACCGAGATGGAGATCTTCCCGTGGGACAGCAACTTCGCCACCGGCATCGCGGTCATCGATGCACAGCACCAGCAGCTCGTGGCACTGCTGAACCGTCTCGTCACGCATCTCGCCTTCCAATCCGACGCCCCCACGCTCAATTCGGTGTTCGACCAGCTGCGCGATTACGTCGAGGTCCATTTCACCACCGAGGAGGCGCTCTGGCAGGCGCATCTGGGCGAGTACGCCGGCGTCGCGGGCCACCATGAATCTCACGTCCGTTTCATCGACGAGGTCCTGCGTCTGAAGGCGGAGGAATCCACCAAACCCTTCGAGACGGTGATCGAGAACATCGTCAACTTTCTGACCCGCTGGCTGGCACTGCACATCCTCGAGGCGGACCGCCGCATGGCCCTGGTCGTACACGGCGTGCAGCGCGGATTGACGCTCGAGCAGGCGAGGACGCAAGCCGACGAAACCATGTCGGGTTCGATGCGCGTCCTGGTCGAGACCGTGCTGGTGATGTACGACAAGCTCGCCAACCGCACGATGGCGATGACGCGGGAGATCAACCGTCGCCGCCAGGCGGAAGCCGAACTGCAAAAGGCGCACGAGGCGCTCAAGCGCGCCAAGGAGAACGCGGAAAGTGTCAGCGAGGCGAAATCGTCTTTCCTCGCCAGCATGAGCCACGAGATCCGCACACCGCTCGCTGCAATCCTGGGCATGTCGCACCTGATGCACCAGGAGGAGTTGCCGGCGTCCCAGCGGGAGCGGCTCGACGTGATCGAGAACGCAGGCAGGCACCTGCTCTCGATCATCAACGGCATCCTCGACCTGTCGAAGATCGAAGCGGGGAAGTTCACGCTCGACGAGGCCGCACTCGACCTGCGCGGCGTGGTCGAGGAGGCGATGGCGATGCTCGCCCACCAGGCCGAGGCCAAGGGGCTGAGCCTGCGTGCAGAGTTCGACCTGCCGCCGGGCACCTTCCTCGGCGACGCGACGCGTCTGCGCCAGGCGCTGGTCAACTACCTCATCAACGCGCTGAAATTCACCGAGCGGGGTGGCATCACCGTGCGCTGCAGCGCCAGCGCGGTCGACACGGACGCGGTGGACGTCCGCTTCGTGGTCGAGGACACCGGGCCGGGCATCGCTGCCGCCGAACTGCGGCGTCTGTTCAAGCCCTTCACCCAGACCGAGGCGACCTCGACGGGCGAGCACGGCGGCACCGGGCTCGGGCTGGCGATCACCGCGCGTCTCGCCGAGCTGATGGGCGGGCAGGCGGGCGCCGAGAGCGAGCCTGGTCGCGGCAGTCGATTCTGGTTCACCACGCGCCTGCGCAAGGTGAAGGCCGACGAGGTCGTGGCGCCCACGGGTTCGCCCCTGGAGATCCGCGGCGCGCTCGCCGAGCGGCATGGCGGCGCATGCGTGCTGCTGGCCGACGACGACAAGGTCAATCGGGAAATCGCCCGGGTGCTGCTGTCGCGCGGCGGGCTGGCGCCGGAATGCGCAGCCGACGGAGAAGAGGCCGCGGCGCTCGCCGAACGCTGCAAGCCGGCCCTGATCCTCATGGACATGCAGATGCCGGTTGTCGACGGGATCGCCGCGACGCGCAGGATCCGGACCCAGGACTGGGGGCGCGAGGTGCCGATCATCGCCCTGACGGCCAATGCCTTCGCCGAGGACCGGGTCCGCTGCCTCGAAGCCGGCATGGACGACTTCCTGACCAAGCCGATCATGCCCGCCGTGCTGTACTCGAAGCTGCTCTACTGGCTGGACCGCAGCCGCCGCGAACGCGCGGGTTCCTGATCCTTCCCGCGCAGCCGCGCACCTAGACCCGCGCGCTCGGGCGCTCGGCGATGCGGTCGCGCCAGTCCTGCAGGTTGGCCATGCCCTCGGCGCCGGGCCTGAACCTCATCAGCCCGCGCGCGAACTCGATCGCGCAAAAGGCCGTGATGTCGGCGATGGTGAAGCGCTCGCCGGCGACGAAGGGCTGGCGGCCGAGCTCCTCGTCGAGCCAGCGCGCCACCTCGCGCACCTTCTCGCCCTGCGAGCGGCCGAAATCCTCGAACTGCGGCTGCTCCAGCGGCGCCAGCCCGGGATGGGTGTGGCGGACGCAGTTCATGATGCCGCCGAAGAGGTAGAGCTCGACGCGGCGGTCGGTCATCTCGACGAAGGCACGCTCCTCGAAGCTTTCGCCCATCAGGTTGGGCTCGGGGTAGAGGCCTTCGAGGTAGCTGCAGATCGCCCGCGTCTCGCCGAGGTAGCGGCCGTCGTCGAGTTCCAGCACCGGCACCTTGGCGAGCGGGCTGCGTGCGCGGTGGTCCGAGCTGCGGTGCTCGCCCTTGACGAGGTCGACCGCGACCTCCTCGATGCCGCGGATGCCCTTCTCGGCGATGAACATCTGCACGCGGCGCGGATTGGGCGCCCGGGGTGATACATAGAGCTTCATGGGGTCTCCTGGAATGTCCTGAACCGGCAGGGCCGCTGGGGCCCTCAGACTCCACCGCTGCGCGACTGGCCGGTCTCGACCATGTTGCGCACCTTCGCCGAGAACGCCTTGGCCTGTTCCTCGCCGTCACCGTCGCGGTCGAAGCTGGACGGCGGCATCTCGATGCCGCGCTGCACGGCGGGGCGGGCGCGGATCTGGTCGCGCCAGCGCGCGAGGTCGGGCAGGTCGTCGATCGCCACCCCCGACCAGTTGTGCGTGCGCACCCAGGCCCAGTTGGCGATGTCGGCGATGGAATAGTCGCCGGCGAGGTACTCGTTCTTCGCCAGATGGCCGTCGAGCACGCGGAACAGGCGCTTGACCTCACCCTGGTAGCGGTCGATCGCGGGCTGGATCTTCTCCGGGAAATAGCGGAAGAAGACGTTGGCCTGGCCCATCATCGGGCCGATGCCGCCCATCTGGAACATCAGCCACTGCAGCACGCGCGAGCGCCCCCTGGCGTCTTGCGGCATCAGCCGGCCGGTCTTCTCGGCGAGGTAGATCAGGATCGCGCCCGACTCGAAGACCGCGAAGTCGCCCTCGTCGTGGTCGACGATCGCCGGGATGCGACCGTTGGGGTTGATGGCGAGGAACCAGGGCTCCTTCTGCTCGTTGGCGGACAGGTCGAGCACGCGCAGCGAGTACGCCAGGCCGAGCTCCTCGAGCGCGATCGAGACCTTGTGGCCGTTGGGGGTTGCGGCGGTGTACAGATCGATCATGCGATTCTCCATGGCTGCGGGCCGCGGCCCGTTCTTGCATCATCATCCCGCCCGTGCCGGCCCGGCCGCAAGCAGGCCGCACGTGTGAGCGTCATCACGCATTCCGTATATGCGCTATCGGGCGGCGCGGCTGCGCCGGCGCGGCGCACGCCTCTACACTTTGTCCAGGACGCCTGCGCAGGCATCGCCGGATCCACCGGCCACGAGAATGCAGGATGCCCGCCGGGACACCGCGCTCCGGCACCGACCACACCACCGCAACCGGGAGTTCCCTCGATGAGCTACGAAATCCGCTCGATCCTTTACGCCTCCGACCTGACCCCGCGCTCGCCCGCGGTATTCCGCCACGCCGTGGGCCTGGCGATGAAGTTCAACGCCAAGCTGCACGCCGTCACCGTGACCCTTCCATCGAGCAGCCTGCCCTACGAGGAGTTCCTCAGCGAGGAGAAGATGGACGAGATCAAGCTCGCCGGCCACAAGAAGGCCGAGGCCCTGCTGCGCCATCGCATCGACGTCTTCGCCGAAGCCAACCCCGAGCTCGACGTGAAGAGCGTGCTCGCCAGCGTGCGCGCGCTCGAGGGCGACCCCTCGCGCCGCATCCTCGACGTCGCCAAGCATGTGCTCGCCGACGTGATCGTCATGGGCTCGCGCGGCCACAGCACCATCGGCGAGCTGCTGCTCGGCTCGGTGGCACACAAGGTCACCATGAAGGCCGACATCCCGGTGATGCTGGTGCCGATCGACCGCTGAGCGCTGCGGTACTTCCTGCGCAGGCGCGACGCGGTGCCTCCTGCGTGCGAGCGACGCGGTGCTTCCTGCGTGGGAGCGACGCGAGTCGCGATCCGGCGCATGGGATTCGCACCGCGGCCGATCCAGCGCGGCAATCGCGACTTGCGTCGCTCCTACGGCATGGCTCCGGAGCCGCGGCGGTTCGGGGCGCGCCGCGTTCCAGCGCCACAACGGTTTCCGTAGGAGCGACGCAAGTCGCGATCCACCGTTTCCAGAAACACCGCGCTCCTCCGCAGGCACCACGCGGACCGCAAGCCCCCATCCCGCTCACGCATGCGGTGGCGCGATCCTGCGCCCGCAATCCGACAACAGTCGGCGCAGCCAGCGGTGGCCGGTGGAATGGTGGTTGCGCTCGTGCCAGAGCTGGTAGAAGCGCATCGGTGGAAAGGCGATCGGCGAGGGGATGATCGCCAGCGGCAGCAGGTTGGCGTAGAACTGCGCGAAGTGCCGGGTGGTGGTGAACACCAGATCGGTGCCCTGCAGCAGGTAGGGTGCGGCGGTGAAGGACTGCACCGCCACGCGCTCGTCGCGGTTGATGCGCATCGACGCCAGCACGCTGTCGATGACCCCGCGCTGGCTGATCGAATACGGCATCGGCACCACGTGCGCGGCGCGCAGGTAGTCGTCGACGCTCATCCCCTTCTTCGCGCACGGGTGGCTGGCCGCCACCAGGCACACGATCTCGTCCTCGAGCAGCATCGACAGGTGCATGCGGTGCGGCGGCTCGGGCCAGTTGCCGATCACCACGTCCAGGTCCCCTTCCGCGAGCGAGCGCTCGAAGTCGAAGCTCGGCCCCAGCGCGTGCAGGCTCAGGCGCGCCTGCGGCGCCTCGCGGCGGAAGCGCTCGGCCACGCTGGCGACGAACACCGGCGCGAGATAGTCGGGCGAGCCGACGCGGAACTCGTGGCGGGTGCTGTGCGGCTCGAAGGACTCCGGCGCATCGGTCATGCGGTCGATCTCGGCGAGCGCGCCCTTGGCGTGCGACATCAGCGCGAGCGCGCGCTCGGTCGGCACCATGCCGCCCTTCTCCCGCACCAGCAGCGGATCGCCGAGGATCTCGCGCAGACGCTTCAAGGCCGCGCTCACCGCGGGCTGCGACTGGTTCAGGCGCAGCGCGGTGCGCGACACGCTGCGCTCGCTGATCAGGAGCACGAACACGCGCAACAGGTAGGTGTCGAGCGGGTCGTCACTGCGCCGCAGGCTCATGGTGGGTCTCCTCGTCGTTCTTGTGTGGATCCGGGGCGGGAGCGACTGGCCGCCAGCAGACAGATACGCGAGAGCATATATCACATATAAGGACATATGCGTTCCGTTAACACGGACCCGGCTTACACTGCGTCTCACACGATTCCCCCAGCCCCGCACCAGACCAGGAGACAAGCGCA
Source organism: Thauera aminoaromatica S2 (assembly GCF_000310185.1). Classification (GTDB taxonomy): domain Bacteria; phylum Pseudomonadota; class Gammaproteobacteria; order Burkholderiales; family Rhodocyclaceae; genus Thauera; species Thauera aminoaromatica. Next base: position 22,059 of record NZ_AMXD01000036.1, read on the forward strand.
TGGGCCGCCTGACCACCCACGTCCTCGACACCGCCCACGGCAAGCCCGGAACCGGCATCACCGTCACCGTGTACCGGCTCGACGGCGAGCGCCGCGAAGTCGCGCGCAGCGTCACCAACCACGACGGCCGCTGCGACAAGCCGCTGCTCGAAGGCGCCGCACTCGAGGCCGGCAAGTACGAGATCGTCTTCGCCGCCGGCGACTACTTCCGCGCGCTGGGCCTGAACCTGCCCGAGCCGCCGTTCGTGGACGAGGTCGCGCTGCGCTTCGGCATCGCCGATGTCGCCGAGCACTACCACGTGCCCCTGCTGGTGTCGCCGTGGAGCTATTCCACCTACCGCGGCAGCTGAACCCGGCGCTTCCACCTCCACACCGAACCGAATCGAGAACAAGAGAACAGACCATGGAAGCCTACCTGCTCGACTGGGCCAACCTGCTGGTCCGCTGGCTGCACCTGATCGCCGGCATCGCCTGGATCGGCGCGTCCTTCTACTTCGTCATGCTGGACAACTCGCTGAAGCCGCCGAAGAACCCGAACGACGCCAAGCGCGGCGTGTTCGGCGAGCTGTGGGCGGTGCATGGCGGCGGCTTCTACCACAGCCAGAAATACCTCACCGGCCCCAAGGGCGAGCCGCTCACCCAGGACCTGCACTGGTCGAAGTGGGAGGCCTACACCACCTGGCTGTCGGGCATGGGCATGATGGCCGTCATCTACTGGATCGGCGCCTCGAGCTACCTGATCGACAGCAGCGTGATGGCGCTCTCGCCTGCCGCCGCGGTCGGCATCTCGATCACCTTCCTGGTCGCCGGCTGGGTGTTCTACGACCTGCTGTGCCGCAACATGATCGGCAAGGACGGCGTGCTCGCCGCGATCGTGTTCGTCTTCGTGATGGTGGCGAACTACGTGCTGCACCAGGTGTTCTCGGCCCGCGGCGCCTACATCCACGTCGGCGCCATGCTCGGCACCATGATGGCGGCCAACGTCTTCTTCCACATCATCCCCGGGCAGAAGAAGATGGTCGAGCAGATCCGCCGCGGCGAGCAGGTCGATCCGATGCCGGGCATCGTCGGCAAGCAGCGCTCGGTGCATAACACCTACTTCACGCTGCCGGTGCTGTTCATCATGATCAGCAACCATTACCCGATGACCTACGCCAACGCCAAGGGCTGGCTGGTGCTCGGCGTGCTGATGGTGGCCGGGGTGCTGATCCGCCAGTTCTTCGTGCTGCGCCACCGCGGCCAGGTCAAGTGGTGGCTGCCGGCGGCCGGCGTCGCGCTGATCGCGCTGCTGATGGTGCTGATGGCACCGAAGCAGGTCGATGCCGGCGGCGAGAAGGTGAGCTTCGCCACCGTCAAGGCGATCATGGCCCAGCGCTGCATCGCCTGCCACGCCGACAAGCCGACCTTCGAGGGCTTCGCCCAGGCGCCCAAGGGCGTGATGCTGCAGACGCCCGAGCAGATCGCCGCCCATGCCGTGATGAGCGCGCAGACCGTGGCCAGCGGCTACATGCCGCTCGGCAACCTCACCGCCATCACCGAAGAGGAGCGCGAGAAGATCGCCATCTGGTTCGCCCAGGGCGCGCGCACCGCGGACTGAACGACAGGAACAGGACAGGAAGAGACACCATGAGCACCCCCGCCACCGCCCCAACCACCGCCCCCGACCGCCCGGCCGCCGCGCTGGACGCCGCCCTGGATGAACTCTCCCGCCTGGCGCAGGACGCCTTCGTCGCCCGCCTCGAAGGCATCTTCGAGCACTCGCCGTGGATCGCCGAGCGTGCCTGGAGCGCCGGTCCCTTCGCCAGCATCGACGCGCTGCACGCCGCGATGTGCCTGGTGGTCGACACCGCCGACCCTGCCGAGCAGCTCGGCCTCATCTGCGCCCACCCCGAGCTCGCCGGCAAGGAGGCCGAGGAAGGCACGCTGACCACCGCCTCCACCGGCGAGCAGCGCGGCGCCGGGCTCGACCAGTGCAGCAAGGAAGAGCTCCAGCGCCTGCGCCGGCTCAACCAGGACTACCGCGCGCGCTTCGGCTTTCCCTTCGTGGTCGCGGTCAAGGGCCTCACCCGCCACCAGATCCTGGACCGCGTCGAGGCCCGCCTGGCCAACGTGCGCGACGCCGAATTCCGCACCTGCCTGGCCGAGATCGGCAAGATCGCCCGCTTCCGGCTGGATGCGATGTTCGGGACGAACAGCTGAACGGCCGCCGCGAGGGCGCGGGTGGTCGGCATCTCGGCGCGGGAAGCGCGACTTGCGTCGCTCCTGCAGGAGCACCCCGCCAACGCAGCCGCGCGGTAGGAGCGACGCAAGTCGCGATCAAACGCGCGTCGCGCCTAGCGCGCGGCGAGGCAGGCGAGGTCGGTTCCGTGAGAGCGACGCCAGTCGCGATCAAACGCCCCCGCCCGTGCGAAGCCGACATTCGGCGCCAAGTCATCGCCCGGATCGCGACTGGCGTCGCTCCCACACGCCCCCCAAGGCCGATTGGCCTGTTGAATCCCTGATCGCCTGTCTGGACAGAACACCATGACCTCGAACCCGACCTACCCCCGCGACCTCGTCGGCTACGGCCGCAACCCGCCCCACGCCGACTGGCCAGGCCGCGCCCGCATCGCGGTGCAGTTCGTGCTCAACTACGAGGAAGGCGGCGAGCACTGCGTGTTGCACGGCGACGCCGGCAGCGAGCAGTTCCTCTCCGAGCTCTTCAATGCCGCGAGCTACCCCGACCGCCACCTGTCGATGGAGGGCATCTACGAGTACGGCTCGCGCGTGGGCGTTTGGCGCTTCCTGCGCGAGTTCGAGCGCCGCGGCCTGCCGCTGACGATCTTCGGCGTGTCGATGGCACTCGAGCGCCACCCCGAGCTCACCGCCGCCTTCAAGGAGCTCGGCCACGAGATCGCCTGCCACGGCTGGCGCTGGATCCACTACCAGAACGTGCCCGAGGAGATCGAGCGCGAGCACATGAAGATCGGCATGGAGATCATCGAGCGCCTCACCGGCACGCGCGCACTGGGCTGGTACACCGGCCGCGACTCCCCGAACACCCGCCGCCTGGTCGCCGACCACGGCGGCTTCCTGTACGACTCGGACTATTACGGCGACGACCTGCCGTTGTGGACCGAGGTGAGAAGGACCGACGGCGAGACCGTGCCGCATCTGGTGGTGCCCTACACGCTCGACACCAACGACATGCGCTTCGCGCTGCCGCAGGGCTTCTCGCACGGCGACGAGTTCTTCGAATACCTGCGTGACGCCTTCGACGTGATGTACGCCGAGGGCGAGGAGCGTCCCGCGATGATGTCGATCGGCATGCACTGCCGCCTGCTCGGCCGCCCGGGCCGCTTCCGCGCCCTGCAGCGCTTCCTCGACCACATCGAGAAGCACGACCGCGTGTGGGTGTGCCGTCGCGTCGACGTCGCCCGCCACTGGATCGAGCGCCACCCCTACCAAGCGAAGTAAGCCGGGGGGAAATCGGGAAATCGGGGACAGACCGCGATTTCCCGAGCGACTCCCGGCTCTTTCCCGCCTGCCTCACGACCCGAACCCAAAGGAGAACCCCCATGGCCAGCCACACCCCCGGCGCCCCCGTCTTCGCCCCCGCTGCCGAGCTGCCCGACTGGGCGCTGCGCTCGGTCGACCTCGCCAACCCGCGCCTCGGCGCCAAGGCGATCGCCGCCTCCGACGACTTCTTCGCCGAAGTCGGCCGCATGCTCAACCCCGAACCCGCGCAGTTCGTCCCCGGCAAGTTCGACACCAACGGCAAGTGGATGGACGGCTGGGAGTCGCGCAGGAAGCGCGTCGCCGGCCACGACTGGGCGCTCGTGAAACTCGGCGTCAAGGGCGTGATCCGCGGCTTCGACGTCGACACCTCCCACTTCACCGGCAACTACCCGCCCGCGGTGTCGATCGAGGCCTGCGTGTCCGAGACCGACGACGTCGCCGCCCTGCAGGCGGCCGAGTGGACCGAGATCCTCCCCGCCAGCCCGATGGGCCCCAACAGCCACCACCTTCTCGAGTGCGCCAGCACCGCGGCGTGGACCCACCTGCGCGTGAACATGTACCCCGACGGCGGCATCGCCCGCCTGCGCGTCTACGGCCGCCCGGTGGGCACACTCGCGGCCAAGGCCGCCGGCAGCGAGCTGGTCGACCTGGTAGCGATGGAGAACGGCGGCCGCGCGCTGTCGTGGAACGACGCCAGCTTCGGCTCATCCGCCGCCGCCCTGCTGCTGCCCGGGCGCGGCATGAACATGGGCGACGGCTGGGAGACCCGACGCCGCCGCGAGCCCGGCAACGACTGGTGCGTGCTCGAGCTCGGCGCCCCCGGCACGGTCGAGCGCATCGAGGTCGACACCGCCTTCTTCAAGGGCAACTACCCCGACCGCTGCTCGGTGCAGGCCGCCTACGTCAGCGGCGGCACCGACCGCTCGATCACCACCCAGTCGATGTTCTGGCAGACCCTGCTGCCCGAGCAGAAGCTGGAGATGGACGCGATCCATACCTTTACGGAGCAGGTCGCGAAACTGGGGCCGATCACCCACGTCCGCTTCAACATCTTCCCCGACGGCGGCGTCTCGCGCCTGCGCCTGTGGGGCAAGGTCGAGGCGAAGTGAGACCGGCGGCGGCCGCGCTCGCGCCGCCACGGATGCCCGCGCCGACCATCGCGACTTGCGTCGCTCCTGCCCGTGCTGCCGAAACCGCCAATCGCGACTTGCGTCGCTCCTACCGGTGCTGCCGGAGCCGCGTCGGTTCTCGTAGGAGCGACGCGAGTCGCGATCCCACCGGTGCTGCCGGAGCCGCGTCGGTTCGCGTAGGAGCGACGCGAGTCGCGATCCCCCCTCTCAGCCCCCTCCGGCGGACACACGCCCCCCAACCGTCACCGAGACCCCGTCATGCGCACCGCTGCCCCCCTCCCGCTCGCCGTCCATCCGCTCACCCGCGAGGCCTTCGCCCCCTATGGCGAGGTCGTCGAGGTCAGCGACGCGGTCCGCCACTTCACCATCAACGCCGGCAACACCGAGCGCTACCACGACCTCGCCAACATCGAGCCCGGGCCCGACGGGCGCGTGATCGTCTCCATCTTCCGCGGCCAGCCGCGCAGCCTGCCCTTCACGGTGCAGATGATGGAGCGCCACCCGCTCGCCTCGCAGGCCTTCGTCCCGATGTCGGGCAAGCCCTACCTCGTCGTCGTCGCCCCCGCCGGCGCGCCGCCCGCGGCCGAGGACCTGAAGGTCTTCCTCGCCCGCGCCGACCAGGGGGTGAACTACGCCACCGGCGTGTGGCACCACCCGCTGCTCGCGCTCGAAGGGGTGTGCGACTTCCTCGTCATCGACCGCAGCGGCCCGGGACACAACTGCGACGAGGTGCAACTCGACCGCCACGGGGTGATCGAAGCCCTGTGAGCGTCGCGGGGTGATCGCAGCGCAAGCGCGGGAATCGCGACTTGCGTCGCTCCTACGACCACCTCCCGAGGCGCGGCGGTTCGTGTGGGAGCGACGCGAGTCGCGATCCGGCGTGTCCCGAGACGCGGGGGTTTTCGTGGGAGCGACGCAAGTCGCGATCCGGCGTGTCCCGAGACGCGACGGTTTTCGTGGGAGCGACGCAAGTCGCGATGCGGCGTGTCCCGAGACGCGACGGTTTTCGTGGGAGCGACGCAAGTCGCGATGCGGCGCCCGAGAGACCGCCTTCGCCCTTCCGCCGCAGGCTCCCGCTCTCCTTCCCCTGCCCCACCACGCCTCCCCCTCCCCGCACACACCATACGGATCCCCTGATCCGTCCTATAAGCCCATAAGGGTTTCCATATCACGGCGCGATCCTAGACTGGACTCATCGGTCCATAACGACAAGGAGACGCCACGATGTCCGATCAAACCCGCACGAGCCGGCCGCTCGAACTCGACCCGGTAGACCAGTGCCCGCCCGGCGGGCGCCTGTTCACCCTCGCCCTGCAGCACGTGCTGGTGATGTACGCCGGCGCGATCGCGGTACCGCTGATCGTCGGCGGCGCGCTCAAGCTGCCCAAGGACCAGATCGCCTTTCTCATCAACGCCGACCTGCTGTGTTGCGGCCTGGTCACCATCATCCAGGCGCTCGGAGTCGGCCGCTTCGGCATCCGCCTGCCGATCATGATGGGCGTCACCTTCGCCGCGGTCGGGCCGATGGTGGCGATGGCGGGCAACCCCGCGCTCGGCATCAACGCCATCCTCGGCGCGGGCATCGCCGCCGGCCTCTTCGGCATCCTGTTCGCGCCCCTGGTGGCGCGCGCGCTGCCGCTGTTCCCGCCCGTGGTCACCGGCTCGATCATCGCGGTGATCGGCCTCTCGCTGATGCCGGTGGCGATCAACTGGTCGGCCGGCGGCCAGCCGCGCATCCGCGACGCGGCGACCGGACTGATGGTGGACAACCCCGCCTACGGTGCCCCGGAATACCTCGCCATCGCCGCCATCGTGCTGGTCGTGGTGCTGGCGATCACCCGCTACGGTCGTGGCTTCCTGTCCAACGTGGCGGTGCTGGTCGGCATGGGCGTGGGCTTCGCGATCGCGATCGCGCTCGGCAAGGTCGGCTTCGACGGCCTCGCCGACGCGCCCTGGGTGTCGATCGTGACGCCGCTGCACTTCGGCGCGCCGATCTTCGACCCGATCTCGATCGCCACCATGTGCCTGGTGATGGTGGTCGTGATGGTCGAGTCGCTCGGCATGTTCCTCGCGCTCGGCGAGCTCACCGGCCGCCGGCTGTCGCGCGACGACCTCACCCGCGGCCTGCGCACCGACGGCCTCGGCACCCTGATCGGCGGCTTCCTGAACACCTTCCCGCACACCAGCTTCTCGCAGAACGTCGGCCTGGTCGGCGTCACCGGCGTCAAGAGCCGCTGGGTGTGCGTGGCGGGCGGCGCGATCCTGATGGCCTTCGGCCTCTTCCCCAAGATGGCGCTGATCATCGCCTCGGTGCCGCAGTACGTACTCGGCGGCGCCGGCCTGGTGATGTTCGGCATGGTCGCCGCCACCGGCATCAAGATCCTGCTCGCGGCCGACCTGCGCAACAACCGCTTCAACCTCTACATCGTCGCGCTGTCGGTGGGCGCCGGCATGATCCCGATGGTGGCGCCGAAGTTCTTCCAGCAGATGCCGCACGCGCTCGAACCCCTGCTGCACAGCGGCATCCTGCTCGCGGCGATCACCGCGGTGACGCTCAACCTCTTCCTCAACGGCGGCCGCCGCAGCGCCAGCGCCGAGGCGATCGAGCCGGCGCTGGCGCACTGAGGCGGCGCCGAACGCGCTACCATCTTCGGGCCTGCGCCCCCGGGATCCGAAGATGGACAGCCAGACGATACGCATCCTGCTCGACGGCGAGGCGGTGTCGATCACCGACCTCGCCCCCACCACCAGCCTGCTCGCCTGGCTGCGCGGCGCGCGCGGCCTCGTCGGCACCAAGGAAGGCTGCAACGAGGGCGACTGCGGCGCCTGCACCGTGGTGGTGGGCGAGCTCGCCGACGACCCCGCGGACGCGCCGCGCCTGTACGCGGTCAACGCCTGCATCCGCTTCCTGGCCACGCTCGACGGCAAGGCGGTGTTCACCGTCGAACACCTGCGCAGCCTCGCCGGTGGCGCCCTGCACCCGGTGCAGCAGGCGATGGTCGATTGCCACGGCTCGCAATGCGGCTTCTGCACCCCCGGCTTCACGATGTCGCTGTGGGCGCTGTACGAGGACCGTCACGCGCAGGGCGAGGCCGCCGCGGATCCCGCCCGCATCCGCAGCGCGCTCGCCGGCAACCTGTGCCGCTGCACGGGCTATCGGCCGATCGTGGAGGCCGGCGAGCGCATGTTCGACGCCCCGTCGCGCCTGCTCGACCGCGATCGCCTGCGCACCGCCCTGCTCGCGCTGCGCCGCGACGACACGCTCGATTTCGGCCACGAGGGCGGCCGCTTCGTCGCCCCGCGCAGCGTGGACGAACTCCTCGCCCTGCGCAGCCGCCACCCCGCGGCCACCCTGCTCGCCGGCGGCACCGACATCGGCCTGTGGGTCAACAAGGGCCTGCGCCGGCTCGACACCCTGATCCACACCGGCGAGGTCGCCGCCCTGCGCGCGATCGTGCCGCACGCCGGCGGCCTGCGCATCGGCGCAGCGGCTTCGCTCACGGCCGCCTTCGCCGCGCTCGTCCGCCTGCACCCGGAGCTGGCCGAGCTGCGGGAGCGCTTCGCCTCGCCGCCGGTGCGCAACGCCGGCACGCTCGGCGGCAACGTCGCCAACGGCTCGCCGATCGGCGACTCGATGCCCGCGCTGATCGCGCTCGGCGCGCGCGTGGTGCTCGCGAGCGTGCGCGGCCGGCGCAGCCTGGCGCTGGAGGACTTCTATCTCGACTACATGAAGAAGGACCTCGCCGCCGACGAGATCGTCGAGGCGATCGAACTGCCGCCGCCCGCACCCGCGCGACGCTTGCGCAGCTGGAAGCTGGCCAAGCGCTTCGACTCCGACATCTCCGCGGTATGCGCCGGCTTCGCGCTCGAGCTGCGCGCGGGCCGGATCCACGCTCCGCGCATCGCCTTCGGCGGCATGGCGGCGACGCCCAGGCGCGCCACCGCCACCGAGGCCGCGCTCGCCGGCCGGCCCTGGGACGAAGCCGCGCT
>NZ_AMXD01000037.1 GCF_000310185.1 Thauera aminoaromatica S2
CGTGCATCCGCGGGGTGGATGCGCAGGGGGGCGCCGGGTGCCGCCCCGGACCCGCGCGGCACCCGCCAGGGTCAGCCGCGACGCCGCAAGCCCAGGCCGACGAGGGCGAGGGCGAGCAGGCCCAGCGAGCCGGGTTCGGGCACCGCATTGGTCGCGGGGACCGGATCCGGGCTTGTCGCAGGGTCGCGCACCCACAGCGTGACGTGGGACAGCCCCGCCGGGTTGCCGCCTCGGTTGATCAAGGTCTCGGTCAGATCGTAGCTGCCGAACCAGTTCAGCAGCGGGTCGCTCGCCTTCGGTGTCGCAGCATCGAAGAGTGCGGAGGTGAAGCTGTACAGGGCGAAGCCGTTCCCCGCCTTGAACGAGATCGCGAACTGGTCGATCCAGTTGCCTCCAAGGACGGAGGCGGCGCGCCGTGCCGCTTCCGCATCCGGCGTGAAGGACCACGTTCCCTTGCCGGCACTGGTTTCGGTCACGCTGAAGAAGGAGTCGAGGACCACCGAGCGGTCACCGCCGATCGCGCTCGGGGAGAACTGCCAGCGCCCGCCCTGTGTTTCCGACTTTCCCAGCATGATCCAGCCCGGGTCGTCGGTCGTGCCGTCGCCGCGCAGGTCCTGGAGCGGGTAGTGCTCGCTGATGAAGGCCCCGCCCGGGAACAGGACCGACTTGCTGCCCATCTGGGCGCCGCCGTTGAGCAGTCCGTCGCCCGCGTAGCCGAGATTGGTCTGGGGGTAGTGGCCGTCGTTGCCGCTGAACGCGCCGGCACAGGCGGCGGCGCTGACCGGCAGGGTGTCGATCGGGATCGGGGCAAGCGCCGCGTCCCGCGTCGTTCCGCTGTAGATGCTGACGCCGGTCACCTTCACGTCGCTGAGTTGGCATACGGCGGCTTGAGCCGTGCCCACGGCGGACAGGGCCAGGGCGAGGAGCAGGGTTTTCATCGGTTCGGTCGTCTTCTCTATCGAGCTGGTCGTGTGCATGCAGTCGCCCCACGGGATGGGAGGGCGGGATGTGCCTGAAGGGTCGCCGAGATCCGCTCGAATGACTGTGACAATTTCCCCACCTTTGGTAAAGATCGCGTCTAAAGGAACGCAAGATCCACGTAAATGCTGCGCGGGCGGTGCGACTGCGTCACCCGCTTGCAGTCCGATCCTTGCCTCCCCGCGGGGAGCCGGGAACAATGCGGAAGCCTGATTCGGGCGGTTCCCGGAGTCGCACCCAATGATGAAACCTTGCAAACGCGTGTTCGCCGCCCTTGCCCTGCTTGCGCTCGCCGCCCCGGGATGGACGCAGCCGGTGGTGGACGATGCGCCCGTGCTCCGGCTGGAGTGCGGCGGCATCGGGCTCGAGGAGTCCGAGCGCATGCGCGCCGAGATCGGCATGCATGCGCTGACCGTGTTCTTCTCCACCACCGCGGGCGGCTGGGTCACCGACGTCGAGACGCGGGTCGACGAGCCGCTCTCCGGGCAGCGCGTCGAGGCGTCCTGCGGGCCGATCGGTCAGGTCGATGTGCCCGCGCCGGGGCGCTACCGGATCTCCGCGTCCTATGCCGGCGCGCGCCAGGAACACTGGGTCGATCTCGTGCCGCAGGGCGGCGCACGCCTGTCGCTGCGCTGGCAGGAGTGAGCGAGCTGCGCCCGCGCCTTATGCGCGCGCGCCGAAGCCGTTAAACTCGCGCTCCCTGTCCAGTTTGAGCCGGAGCGATCCATGTCTGTCCAGCGCGTCCTCACCGGGATCACCACCTCGGGCACGCCCCACCTCGGCAACTACGCCGGCGCCATCCGTCCGGCAGTCGCCGCCAGCCGCCAGCCCGGCGTCGAGAGCTTCTACTTCCTGGCCGACTACCACGCGCTGATCAAGACCACCGACCCGCTGCGCGTTCAGCGCTCGACGCTGGAGATCGCCGCCACCTGGATCGCCGCCGGCCTGGACACCGACCGCGTGTGGTTCTATCGCCAGTCCGACATCCCCGAGATCCCCGAGCTCACCTGGCTGCTCACCTGCGTGTGCGGCAAGGGCCTGCTCAACCGCGCCCACGCCTACAAGGCGGCGGTGGACAAGAACACCGCCGATGGCGTCGATCCGGACGCCGGGGTCAACATGGGCCTCTACATGTACCCGGTGCTGATGGCCGCCGACATCCTGATGTTCAAGGCGCACTCGGTGCCGGTCGGGCGCGACCAGATCCAGCACATCGAGATGGCGCGCGACATGGCGGGCAGCTTCAACCACCTCTACGGCGAGCACTTCGTGCTGCCCGAGGCCGCCATCGACGCCTCGGTCGCCACCCTGCCCGGGCTGGACGGCCGCAAGATGAGCAAGAGTTACGACAACACCATCCCGCTGTTCGCGCCCACTGCCGAGCTGAAGAAGCTGATCTTCTCCATCGTCACCGACTCCAGGGCGCCGGGCGAGCCCAAGGATGCCGACGGCTCGGCGCTGTTCCAGCTTTACCAGGCCTTCTCGACCGCCGAGGAGACGCGCGCGATGCGTACCGCCTTCGACGAGGGCATCGCCTGGGGCGAGGCCAAGCAGGCGCTGTTCGAGCAGATCGAGGCCGCGGTGGCGCCGATGCGCGAGCACTACCTGGCGCTCGTCGCCGAGCCGGCGCGCATCGAGAAGCATCTGCACGAGGGCGCCGCCAAGGCGCGCGCGATCGCCACCCCCTTCCTCGGCGAGCTGCGCCGCGCGGTGGGCCTGCGCAATCTTGCCAGCGTGGCGGGCGAGGCCAAGGCCGAGAAGGCGAAGACCGCACAGCCCCAGTTCAAGCAGTACCGCGAGGCCGACGGCCGCTTCCACTTCAAGCTGGTCGACGCTGACAGCCGCCTGCTGCTGCAGGGCGAGGGCTTCGCCTCGCCGCGCGAGGCGGGCGCGGTGGTGGCGGCGCTGAAGGCGGGCACTCCGTTCGCCGTCGAGGGTGCGAGCATCGTGGTCGATGGGCAGACGGTCGCCACCCTGGCCGAGGATGTCACCCCGGACGCGCTGAGCGAGGCCCTGGCGGCGTTCGCCGCCTGAGCCTGCAGCCCGGCCCTTCGAGGCCGGGCGATTCGCGCTCGATCAGCGCTTCGGCAGCACCAGCCGCTCGACCGACTGCGTCGCGCGCCGTACGTCTCGCGCCGACCATGGCAGAGCCTTGCGGCCGAAGGTGTCGAACAGCTCGAGCTGATCCGCGTAGTGCTGCGAGCGCATCCCCTGCAGGTCGATGAAGCCGCTCTGACCCGGCCCTAGCACATCCCAGGCCCGCACTGCGCCGCCGCCCAGCGCCACCATGTTGTTCTCGGTACCGCGGTTCATCACCACGTGCGTCTGCGCCCCCTCGATCTCGAGGGCCTGCGGGATGCCCATGAAGTTGTTGGTGAAGTAGCGCAGCCGCGCGACCGGCACCTTCCAGTTCGCCGGCGCCGCGCCGCCGTACTCCGCGGCCAGCTTGTCCGCCGCCTGGCCGAGCGCCTCGCGCACGACGTCGAGCGCGTCGCGACCGTTGAGAAAGTCGTACTGCTGCGGCACGCTGGCCGACTTGCCGCGCAGCACCTGGTAGAGCAGCTTGGTGCCGACCTGGATGTTGATCGAGCCGGCCGGCGGACGGTCGGGCGTCGGGTAGCCGGTGGCGCCGAAGTAGCGCATGAAGTCCGCCGGCACCTCGTCGGCGAACGTCGCCTTCAGCATCGCACCCAGCCAGGCATCGAGGATGGCCGGCGCAGCATGATCGTAGACGCCGTCACGGTTGTCGTCGGCGTTCATGCCGTCCCAGTCCTGCAATGCGGCGACCAGCGCCTTGCGCGCATCGCCCACGGGCAGCGGCGCGACCGCATCACGCAGCACCGGCAGGAAGTAGCGCGCATTGACGTCGGCCAGGCTGGTGGGTTTGAGCAGGCTCCACATGCCCTCGGCGTCCATGGGACCCTTTGCGCGCAGGCGCTCCTCGAGCTCGTTGAGCCGGTCGGCGGCGCCCCACGACAGCCAGATCATGTCCGGGTTGGGATAGCCCTTGATCGGCGGGTTGTTCCAGTTGGCGATGTAGCCCTGGCGCGGGTTGTAGATCTTGGGGTTGGTGTCGAAGGAGAGCAGGCCGTTCCAGTCCATTTCGCCGGTGCCCGGCACCGGCAGGCGCAGGTCGTGGCCGGGCTTGCGTTCCGGATACTTGCCGGTATGCGCATAGCCGATGTTGCCGTCGGCATCCGCGTAGTACCAGTTGATGGTCAGCGCGTGACGTTCGGCCTGCTTCAGCCATTGTGCCCAGTTCTGCGACTGACCCTTGCGCGTCCACGCCATCAGCGACTGCAGTTCCAGCCCGTCCCAGGTGCGCTGCTTGGCGTAGGCCACGCCCCTGGCCGGGTCGGACTTCACCACCATGCCATGCACCGTACGGAACACGTCGAGCGTCACCGCTTCGCCGCCCTTCACCGCGATCGTTTCGGTGCGCTTTTCCATCGTGCGCCACTCGCCCTTGTGCTGGTAGCGCGTCGGGTCGGCAGGGTCGAGCTTCTCGACGAAGATGTCCACACCGTCGCCAAAGCCGGCGGTGGAGCCCCAGCTGATACGCCCGTTGGTGCCGAACAGCACGCTCGGATAGGCGAACGGCGTGTTGCCCACCAGATCGAAGCCGGCGCCGTGCAGGCCGATGCCGTAGGTGTAGGCCGGGGAGAACCAGCCGAACTGGGGGCCGTTGAGCAGGATGGAGCTGGCTCCGCGCGCAAGCTTGCGGCCGATGATCCACATGTTGCTCGCCGCCGGGAAGCCGGCCTGGCCGGTCATGCCCAGCGTACCCAGTTCGGCCAGCAGCAGCTCGCGCTGCGCTTCCGGCGTTCCGCCGGCCAGCGCGCCGTCGGGCGTCTTCGCCAGGCGGGCCAGCGTGGGCGGTACGTCGTCGTAGCGCGGCAGCGCATAGGCGAGGGGCGCAGCGGCGGCCCGAGTCGCCAGACTGACCGCGTATTCGCCTTCCTCCGGCGCGATCGTGGTCGGCGTCTCGGGGTCCACGATCCACTTCAACTGGTCGAAAATCTGCTTCCCCTTCGCCTCGCCGTGCTTGTCGATCAGCGCAGTGCGCAGCGCGAGGTTGTCGAGTTCGGTGTTGAAGTCGGAGAAACGGTTCGCCATCGTGCCGACGAACACCATCGCCACGTCATATGCGGTCCACGGCCCCGGCTCGAAGCCGAAATCGCGGAACTGCTTCGGCATCCACGTTTCGGGATCGGCCTTCACCCTCGCCAGCCAGGCATTCATGCCCGCCGCGTAGCCCTCGAGAATGTCGCGGTCGACCTTCGGCAGGCGTGCGATCTGCCCATGGATGGAGGCCGGCCAATAGTTGGCACGGGTGGCCTTGTCGAAGGCGAGGAACTTGTCGCCCAACACCTCGGCGACCGTGCCCTGGGTGCTGCGCCGCGCCATTTCCATCTGGAACAGGCGGTCCTGCGCCACCGAATGGCCGTAGCCGTAGAACAGGCCGAATTCCGAGTTCGCATAGACGTGCGGAACGCCGTAGGAGTCACGCCGAATCGTCACGGTATCGGCTGTGCCCTTCGCCGCCACCGCAGGGCGAACCGCGGACTCTGCGAACGACGAGGCGCAGGGGAAGGAGAGGCCGCCGAGTGCGACGGTGATGGCAAGAAGCGAGCCCGCCGCGCGGCGAGTCCGAGCGTGATTTTGCATGTTGTCTGTCTCCTTGCCCGGTGTCGGCAGCGTTCGATCGCGACCGTCGGGCTTGTGCATTTTCTGGTTTCGATTCCCGTCCGATCGATCGGAAACAGAGAGCAGGTTATTGAGTGATCAAAGGCCTGTCCAGCGCGCCCTCCTCGGGCTTCGAAGCGGTGCCGAACGCAGGCGGCGGCGCCAGGATGCCGGATGCCGAATCGGTTCGACCGGGGGCTCGTGCAGCGCCCGGCTCATCACCTCGATGCGTCCGTCGTCGTGCTCGATGCGGGCGCTGCAGGTCTCGACCCGGTTGCTGCAGGTCAGGGCGCGGATGCCGCCGATGTGGCGAGTCGAGCGGGCCTTGCTCAGCCGAAACTGCACGCAACGTACTCGGCCAGGCAGTCGGCCGCTTCCGACGCGTTCTCGCGGCTGCCGTGCACGCACACGTCGAGCGCGCCCATTTCGGGAAAACCTTCCCGCTCGCCCAGCCTGCGCACACCCGTCGGCACGGTGCTCTCCGCCAGCAGGGTCACGCCCAGCCCCGCGCGCACCGCGGCGAGGATGCCGCTGTAGCTGGAGCTGGTGTAGGCGATCCGCCAGCCACGGTCCAGCCGTCCCAGGGTCTGCAGGATGCGGTTGCGATAGATGCAGGGGGGCGGGGCCAGCACCAGCGACAGCGGCTGTTGCTCGTGACGCGCGTGGTCCACGCTGCCGATCCACACCAGCGGTTCGGTATGGACCTGGGTGCCCCCGTCCGACTGACCCTGATCGTGCAAGGCGATGACGAGGTCGAATTCGCCCTTCTGCTGGCGCTCGAGCAGGTTCTTGCTCAGGTCGCAGGTGACCTCGAGGGTCACGCCAGGGTGCGACTGTGCGAACTTGCCGAGGATCGTCGGCAGCAGCGAGGCCATGTATTCGTGCGGAGCCCCCAGGCGCACGCATCCCGCCACCCGTGGTCGGCGCAGGCTCGCCACCGCCTCGTCGTTCAGGGCCAGCAGCCGGCGCGCGTAGCCGGCCAGCGTGGCGCCCTCCTCGGTGAGCTTGACGCGGTGGGTGCCGCGCTCGAAGAGCTGGGCGCCGAGCAACTCCTCCAGGCGCCGCATCTGCAGGCTGACCGCCGATTGCGTGCGTCCCACCGCGTCGCCTGCGCGCGTGAAGCTGCCCAGATCCACGGCTTTGATGAAGGTGCGGAGAAGCTCCGTCGGCAGGTTCAGCATGGGCTCGAGTGCATTTATAAGATTAATTATTTCATTTCAACTATCAACTTTGCAAATGGAGTCGCGCCGTTAAGATGCGCCCTGCAACCGCGATCCGCGGCCTGTCCGATCAATTCGAGTGTGGGAGACATCATGAGCATCCTGAAATTTACCGAAGACCACGAATGGCTGCGCATCGAGGGCGACAGCGCGACCGTCGGCATCACCGACTACGCGCAGAACGCGCTCGGCGACATCGTCTTCGTGCAGTTGCCCGACGTGGGCGCGAGCTTCGCGCGTGGCGACGAGGCGGCGGTCATCGAGTCGGTCAAGGCCGCCGGCGAGCTGAAGATGCCGCTGGCCGGCACCGTCCTGGAGGTGAATCCGGCGCTGGTCGATGCGCCCGCCACGGTCAACGAGGATCCGCTCGGCGCAGGCTGGTTCATCCGCATCCGCCTCGACGATCCGTCGGCGGCCGACGCGCTGCTGGACCAGGCCGCCTACGAGAAGCTCACCGCCTGATCACGCCCGCCTGCTCGACCCTAAACGGACCGCCCTCGCCATGAACATCCACGACACCCGCTTCCCCGCGACGCTCGCGCAGCTCGAACAGCGCGACGACTTCGTCGGCCGCCACGTGGGCCCGGACGCCGCCGAGACGCGCGCCATGCTCGACGTGCTCGGCCTCGACTCGCTCGACCAGCTGATCGACAAGGTCATCCCCGCCTCCATCCTGTCGGCTGCACCGCTGGCCCTGCCCGAAGGCCGCAGCGAGCCCGAGACGCTGGCGCTGCTGCGCGCGATCGCGGGCACGAACCGGGTGCTGCGCTCGTTCATCGGCACCGGCTACCACGACACCTTCACGCCCACGGTCATCCTGCGCAACGTGCTCGAGAACCCGGCCTGGTACACCGCCTACACCCCGTACCAGCCCGAGATCTCGCAGGGCCGCCTGGAAGCGTTGCTGAACTTCCAGACCATGGTCACCGACCTCACCGGCCTGGAGATCGCCAACGCCTCGCTGCTCGACGAGGCCACCGCCGCGGCCGAGGCCATGGCCTTCTGCCAGCGCCTGTCGAAGAGCAAGTCGAAGGCCTTCTTCGTCTCGCGCGACTGCCACCCGCAGACCATCGAGGTGGTGCGCACCCGCGCCGAGCCGCTCGGCTTCGAGGTCATCGTCGGCGACGCCGCGACCGAACTGGCCGCGCACGAGGTCTTCGGCGTGCTGCTGCAGTATCCGGCGAGCACCGGCGAGGTGGTCGACCACGCCGCCATCGTCGCTGCCGCGCACGACAGGAAGGCGCTGGTGGTGGTCGCCGCCGACCTGCTGGCGCTGACGCTGCTCAAGCCGCCGGGCGAGTTCGGCGCCGACGTCGCCATCGGCTCGACCCAGCGCTTCGGCATCCCGATGGGCTTCGGTGGTCCGCACGCGGCGTACTTCGCCACCCGCGACGAGCACAAGCGCGTGATGCCCGGGCGCGTGGTCGGCGTGTCGATCGACAGCCACGGCAACAAGGCCTACCGCCTGGCGATGCAGACCCGCGAGCAGCACATCCGCCGCGAGAAGGCCACCTCCAACATCTGCACCGCGCAGGCGCTGCTCGCGATCATGGCCAGCATGTACGCCTGCTACCACGGCCCGGCCGGGCTGACGACGATCGCGCGCCGGGTCCATCGCCTCACCGCGACCCTGGCTGCCGGCCTGCGCCGCCTCGGCATCGACGTGCCGACGACGGCCTTCTTCGACACGATCACCGTGCGTGTCGCCGACGCCGCCGCGGTGCATGCCGCCGCGCGCGCAGCGGGCATGAACCTGCGCGAGATCGACGCCGGCACGGTCGGCATCGCGCTCGACGAGACCACCCGCCGCGCCGATGTCGAGGCGCTGTGGGCGGTGTTCGGCAGCGGCGTCGCAGCGCCCGACTTCGATGCCGTCGAGAGCCTGGTGCAGGAGGCGCTGCCGGCCGCGCAGCTGCGCAGCTCCGCCTTCCTGACCCACCCGGTGTTCAGCGCCTACCAGTCCGAGACCCGCATGCTGCGCTACCTGCGCAGCCTGGCCGACAAGGACCTCGCGCTCGACCGCACGATGATCCCGCTCGGCTCGTGCACCATGAAGCTCAACGCCACCACCGAGATGATCCCGGTGACCTGGCCCGAGTTCGGCGGCCTGCACCCCTTCGCACCGGCCGACCAGACGCAGGGCTACGCCCAGCTCACCGCCGAGCTCGAGCAGATGCTGTGCGCCTGCACCGGCTACGACGCGGTGTCGCTGCAGCCCAACGCCGGCTCGCAGGGCGAATACGCCGGCCTGCTGGCGATCCGCGCCTATCACGCCAGCCGCGGCGAAGGCCACCGCGACGTGTGCCTGATCCCGAGCTCCGCGCACGGCACCAACCCGGCCACGGCGAACATGGCCGGCATGCGCGTGGTGGTGGTCGCCTGCGACGCCAACGGCAACGTCGACGTCGCCGACCTCAGGGCCAAGGCGGCGCAGCACGCCGACCAGCTCGCCGCGATCATGATCACCTACCCGTCCATCCACGGCGTGTTCGAGACCGCGGTGCGCGAGATCACCGACATCGTGCACGCCCACGGCGGCCAGGTGTACATCGACGGCGCCAACCTCAACGCCATGGTCGGCCTGTGCGGCCCGGGCCAGTTCGGCGGCGACGTCTCGCACCTGAACCTGCACAAGACCTTCTGCATCCCGCACGGCGGCGGCGGCCCGGGCGTCGGCCCGATCGGCGTCAAGGCGCACCTCGCCCCCTTCCTGCCTGGCCACGGATCGGTGGGCCTCGAGGGCATCGGCGCAGTGGCGGCCGCGCCCTGGGGCAGCGCCAGCATCCTGCCCATCACCTGGACCTACATCACGCTGATGGGCCGCGAGGGCCTGCGCCATGCCACGGTGACGGCGATCCTCAACGCCAACTACATCGCACAGCGCCTCGAGCCGCACTACCCGGTGCTCTATCGCGGCGAGAACGGCCTGGTCGCGCACGAGTGCATCCTCGACCTGCGTCCGCTCAAGGACAGCACCGGCATCAGCGTCGATGACGTCGCCAAGCGCCTGATGGACTTCGGCTTCCACGCGCCGACGATGTCCTTCCCGGTGCCAGGCACGCTGATGATCGAGCCGACCGAGAGCGAATCGAAGGCCGAGCTCGACCGCTTCTGCGACGCGATGATCGCGATCCGCGAGGAGATCGCCAAGGTCGCCAGCGGCGAGTACGACCCCAGGGACAACCCGCTGGTGAACGCCCCGCACACCGCCGAAGCCATCGCCGGCGAGTGGTCGCACCCCTACAGCCGCGAGGTCGCCGCCTATCCGGTGGCCAGTCTGCGTGGCAACAAGTACTGGTCGCCGGTCGGCCGGGTGGACAACGTGTATGGCGACCGCAACCTGGTGTGCGCCTGCCCGCCGCTGTCCGACTACGAACAAGCCTGAGGAGTCCCGCTCATGAACATCCCCTTCATCGTCACCCTGGTCGGCGAGGATCGCCCGGGCCTGGTCAACGCGCTCGCCGAGTGCGCGGCCGCCAGCGGCGCCAACTGGCTGGACAGCAGCATGGCGCACCTGGCCGGCAAGTTCGCCGGCATCGTGCGCCTCGATGTGGCTGCTGCGGATGCCGACCGCCTCGAGGCAGCGCTGCGCGCGCTGTCGTCCGCTGGCCTGAGCCTGAGCGTCGAACGCGGCGCCAGCGGCGCTGCGGCGAGCGGCGCAGTGATCCGCATGGAGCTGCTCGCCCACGACCGCCCCGGCATCGTGCGCGACATCTCTGCGGTGCTGGCGCAGCACGGCGCGAGCATCGAGCGCATGGACAGCGCCTGCGAGAGTGGCTCGTTCAGCGGCGAGGCGATGTTCCGCGCCGAGCTCGAGCTGCGCGTACCGGCCGGCGTGTCGCCCGCCGCGCTGCAGGCGGCGCTCGAGGCGCTGGCCAACGAGCTGATGGTCGATCTGAAGCTGGAGGCGAAGGTTTGAGCTGACCGAGCACCTCCGCCCGCCCGTGTGGGCGGACGCACCGGCCCGAGCGGGACATCAAGGCGCAGCAAGCGTCGCGCCCGGCGAGCCCTAAAACGACAATAAAGACGGAGACACCATGCAGTTCATCAACGACTTCTTCAGCTGGCTCAATGGCATCGTCTGGGGCGTGCCCATGATCGTGCTGATTCTGGGTACCGGCCTCTACCTGCAACTCCGCCTCGGCTTCATGCCGATCTTCAAGATTCCCTACGGCTTCCGCATGATCTGGAAGAGCCGGGCGCCCGGCGCGAAGGCCGAAGGCGAGATCACGCCCTTCGCCGCGCTGATGACCGCGCTGTCGGCCACCGTGGGCACGGGCAACATCGCCGGCGTCGCCACCGCGATTGCGGTCGGCGGCCCGGGTGCGCTGTTCTGGATGTGGATGACCGCCTTCGTCGGCATGGCCACCAAGTATGGCGAGGTCGTGCTCGCGGTGAAGTACCGCGAGGTCGACGACAAGGGCGAGCACGCCGGCGGCCCGATGTACGCGATCAAGAACGGTCTCGGCAAGCACTGGCGCTGGCTGGGCACGGCCTTCGCCATCTTCGGCGGCCTGGCCGGTTTCGGCATCGGCAACATGGTTCAGGCCAACGGCATCGCCAGCGCGGTGCACAACGCCTTCGGCGTCGACACCTGGGTCACCGGCGTCGTGCTCGTCATCCTCACCGGCGCGGTGGTGCTGGGCGGCATCAAGCGCATCGGCGCGGTGGCCGAGTGGCTGGTGCCCTTCATGTGCATCGGCTACATCCTGTGCGTGGGCGTGATCCTGTTCGTGTTCGCCGACCGCATCCCCGATGCCTTCGCCACCATCTTCACGCAGGCCTTCAACCCCACCGCGGCGACCGGCGGCTTCCTCGGCTCCACGGTCATGATGGCGATCCAGAAGGGCGTCGCGCGCGGCATCTTCTCCAACGAGGCCGGCCTGGGCACCGCCGGCATCGCGCAGGCCGCGGGGGCCACCAGCAACCCGGTGTTCTCCGGGCTGATCGGCATGATGGGTACCTTCATCGACACCATCATCGTGTGCACGATGACCGGCCTGGCGATCATGGTCACCGGCGTGTGGACCTCGGGTGCCTCCGGCGCGGTGCTGAGCTCGCAGGCCTTCGAGGCGGCGATGCCGGGCGTGGGCAAGTACCTGCTCGCCGCGTCGCTGGCGGTGTTCGCCTTCACCACCATCCTCGGCTGGGCCTACTACGGCGAGAAGTGCTGGGAGTATCTGGTCGGCACGGTCAGCGAGAAGCCCTTCCGCATCCTGTGGACCATCGCGGTGTTCTTTGGCGCCACCCTGAGTCTCGACTTCGCCTGGCTGGTCGCCGACACGCTGAACGCGCTGATGGCGATCCCCAACCTCATCTCGCTGCTGCTGCTGTCGCCGGTCATCGTCAGCCTCAGCCGCGAGTACTTCGCCAGCGGTGGTGCCGATGGCGAGGATGCCCGCGCGGCGGGCGCGCGCCCGGGCCGTTGAGCTTCCCTCGATGGGCGGGGTGTCGCGCATCCCGCCCGTCGTACCCCATCCCTTCAGGAGACTCCCATGTTCGACAAGCACATGCAGATCGACGGCTACGATGCCGAACTCTGGACCGCCATCGAGGCCGAGCGCCAGCGCCAGGAAGACCACATCGAGCTCATCGCCTCCGAGAACTACGCCAGCCCGCGCGTGATGCAGGCGCAGGGCACGGTGCTCACCAACAAGTACGCCGAGGGCTACCCCGGCAAGCGCTACTACGGCGGCTGCGAGCATGTGGACGTGGTCGAGCAGCTCGCCATCGACCGCGCCAGGCAGCTCTTCGCGGCCGACTGGGCGAACGTGCAGCCGCACTCGGGCTCGCAGGCCAACGCCGCGGTGTATCTCGCGCTGTTGCAGCCGCACGACACCATCCTCGGCATGAGCCTCGCCCATGGCGGCCACCTCACGCACGGCGCCAAGGTGAACTTCTCCGGCAAGATCTTCAACGCGGTGCAGTACGGCGTGACCGACGACGGCGTGATCGACTACGACGCGCTTGAGGCCCAGGCCGTCGAATGCAAGCCGAAGATGATCGTCGCCGGCTTCTCGGCCTACGCCCGCCACCTCGACTTCGCGCGCTTCCGCGCCATCGCCGACAAGGTCGGCGCGCTGCTGTTCGTCGACATGGCCCACGTTGCCGGCCTGGTGGCCGCCGGGCTCTACCCCAACCCGGTGCCTTTCGCCGACATCGTCACCAGCACCACCCACAAGACCCTGCGCGGCCCGCGCGGCGGCATCATCGTCGGCCGCGCCAACCCGGACATCGAGAAGAAGATCGCCTCGATGGTCTTCCCCGGCACCCAGGGCGGGCCGCTGATGCACGTCATCGCCGCCAAGGCGGTGGCCTTCAAGGAGGCGCTCGAGCCTGCGTTCGCCGAGTACCAGAAGCAGGTGATCGCCAACGCGCGCGCGATGGCGGGCGTGTTCGTCGAGCGCGGCTACAGGATCGTCTCCGGCGGCACCGACGACCACCTGTTCCTGGTCGACCTGATCGCCAGGGGCATCACCGGCAAGGCCGCCGACGCAGCGCTGGGTGCAGCGCACATCACGGTGAACAAGAACACCGTCCCCAACGACCCGCAGTCGCCCTTCGTCACCAGCGGCATCCGCATCGGCACGCCGGCGGCCACCACGCGCGGCTTCGGTGTCGCCGAGGTCACCGAGCTCGCCGGCTGGATCTGCGACATCCTCGACGACATCGAAAACCCGGCGGTCATCGAGGCGGTGCGGGCGAAAGTGTCGGCGCTGTGCGCCCGCTTCCCGGTGTACGGGCGCTGAGCGCGGAGGCGTCGCCATGGCCATCAGCGTCTTCGACCTGTTCAAGATCGGCATCGGGCCGTCGTCCTCGCATACGGTGGGGCCGATGCGTGCGGCGCAGGTGTTCGCGAGCGGGCTCGCCGAGGCCGGCCTGCTCGGGCAGGTCGGCGGCGTGAAGGCCGAGCTCTACGGTTCGCTCGGCGCCACCGGCAAGGGCCACGGCAGCGACAAGGCGGTGCTGCTCGGCCTGGAGGGCGAGGTCCCCGACCGGGTCGACCCCGACCAGGTCGATGCCAGGCTCGGGCGCATCCGCGGCGAACGCCGGCTGCTGCTGGCCGGCACGCATGCGATCCCGTTCGTCGAGCGCGAGCATCTGCTCATGCATCGCCGCCAGGTGCTCCCCTATCATCCGAATGGCATGCGGATCACCGCGTTCGACGCGGCCGGGCGGGTGCTGGCGAGCAAGGTGTACTACTCGGTCGGCGGCGGCTTCGTCGTCGATGAGACCGCCGCCGGCGCCGACCGCATCGTCGTCGACACCACGCCGCTTGCGCACCCCTTCCGCTCCGGCGCCGAGCTGCTCGCGCAGTGCCGCGACAAGCAGCTCTCGATCAGCCAGCTCATGCTGGAGAACGAGCGCGCGTGGCGCAGCGACGCCGAGACCCGCGCGGGCCTGCTGCGCATCTGGGACGTGATGCAGCTGTGCGTGCGCCGCGGTTGCGAGCGCGAGGGCATCATGCCGGGCGGCCTGAAGGTGAGGCGGCGCGCGGCCGAACTGTACCGCAAGCTCTCCGCCAACCCGGAGGCGAGCCTGCGCGATCCGCTGACGACCATGGACTGGGTCAACCTCTACGCGCTTGCGGTGAACGAGGAGAACGCCGCCGGTGGGCGCGTCGTCACCGCGCCCACCAACGGCGCCGCCGGTATCGTGCCCGCGGTGCTGCACTACTACAGCCGCTTCGTGCCGGGCGCGAGCGAGGAGGGCGTGATCCGCTTCCTGCTCACCGCGGCGGCGATCGGCATCCTGTACAAGGAGAACGCCTCGATCTCCGGCGCCGAGGTCGGCTGCCAGGGCGAGGTCGGCGTGGCGTGCTCGATGGCGGCCGGCGCGCTCGCCGAGGTCCTCGGCGGTACGCCGGAGCAGGTCGAGAACGCGGCCGAGATCGGGATGGAGCACAATCTGGGCCTGACCTGCGACCCGGTCGGCGGCTTGGTCCAGGTGCCTTGCATCGAGCGCAACGCGATGGGCTCGATCAAGGCGATCAACGCCGCGCGCATGGCGCTGCGCGGCGACGGCACCCACTTCGTGTCGCTCGACAAGGTCATCAAGACCATGCGCGACACCGGCGCCGACATGAAGCTGAAATACAAGGAAACCGCGCGCGGCGGCCTCGCCGTGAACGTGATCGAATGCTGACCACCCCCTGCCACTGCACAAAGGACACACGATGAGCGACCACGACTCCGCCGCGCCCATGCTGCGCACCCCGCTGTACGACCTGCATGTCTCCCTCGGCGCCAGAATGGTGCCCTTTGCCGGCTACGAGATGCCGGTGCAGTACCCCGACGGGATCCTCAAGGAGCACAACCATACCCGCAGCCAGGCCGGTCTCTTCGACGTCTCGCACATGGGTCAGGTCATGCTCGTCGGCCCCGACGCCGCGGCAGCGCTGGAAACCCTGGTTCCGGTGGACATCGTCGACCTGCCCGTGGGCATGCAGCGCTACGCGCTCTTCCTCAACGAGCGGGGCGGCGTGATGGACGACCTGATGGTCGCCAACTTCGGCGACGGCCGGCTGTTCGTCGTCGTCAATGCGGCCTGCAAGGAGCAGGACATCGCACACATGCAGCAGCACCTGTCTGGCCGCTGCAAGGTCGAGGTGCTGGCCGACCGCGCCCTGCTGGCGCTGCAGGGGCCGGCGGCGGGTGCGGTGATGACGCGCCTGGCGCCCGAGACCGCAAGGATGGTGTTCATGAACACCGCCACCGTCACCCTGGTCGGCGCCGAGTGCTACATCAGCCGCTCGGGCTACACCGGCGAGGACGGCTTCGAGATCTCGGTGCCGGCCGACAAGGCCGAGGCGCTGGCGAAAGAGCTGCTGAGCCACCCCGAAGTCGCCCCGATCGGCCTGGGTGCGCGCGACTCGCTGCGCCTGGAAGCCGGCCTGTGCCTGTACGGCCACGACCTCGACCAGAACACCTCGCCGGTGGAGAGCAGCCTGCTGTGGGCGCTGTCCAAGGTGCGTCGCGCCGATGGCGCACGTCCGGGCGGCTACCCGGGTGCTGCGGTGGTGTTCGAGCATATTGCCCAGGGCGTGGCGCGCAAGCGCGTGGGCCTGCGCCCGAACGCGCGCGTGCCGGTGCGCGAGGGCGCCGAGCTGGTGGACGCCGACGGCCGCAAGGTCGGCGTGGTGACCAGCGGCAGCTTCGGACCGACGCTCGAGGCGCCGGTGGCGATGGGCTACGTGGAGAGCGCGCTCGCCAAGCCGGGCACGCAGCTTGCCGCGATGGTGCGCGGCAAGCCGGTGCCGGTGGAGGTTGCGAGCACACCCTTCGTGCCGCAGCGTTACCACCGCGGCTGAGACCCGGTGGCGGGGGCGCCGCGCTTGGGGCACACCAGGCCCGCCGCCCCGGCGCCGCGCTTGCGCGGACGATGGGCGGGCGCAGCCGACCCAGGCGGTTCGTCAGCCGCCGCCGCCCACCGCTTCGGCCACCACGGCCTCGGTCAGCTCGGGCGCGCACAGCTCGATGAAGCGGTAGGCGAAGCCGCGCAGGTAGTGGCCGCGACGCACCGCGATGCGGGTGACGTTCTCGGCGAACAGGTGGTCGCTGTCGAGCTTGCGCAGGCCCGGGTCGCGCGCCGGGTTGAAGGCCATCGAGGCCAGGATGCCCACGCCCAGCCCGAGCTCCACATAGGTCTTGATCACGTCGGCGTCGAGCGCCGACATCACCACGCCGGGCGTCAGCCCGGCGCGGGCGAAGGTCTGGTCGATGCGGGTGCGGCCGGTGAAGCCCTCGTGGTAGGTGATGAGCGGATGCGTGGCGATCGCCTCCAGGGTCAGCGGGTGCGCTTCTTCGAGCGGGTGCCCGGCGGGCACGACCACCGCGTGCTGCCAGCCGTAGTAGGGGAAGGAGGCCAGCTCCGGCACCTCGGCCAGCGCCTCGGTGGCCACGCCGATGTCGGCCTCGCCGTCGAGCAGCATCTGCACGATCTCGTGCGGGCTGCCCTGGTGCAGCTTGAGCAGCACGCGTGGGTAGGCGCGTTTGAAGGCCGCCACCACCTTGGGCAGCGCGTAGCGCGCCTGGGTGTGCGTGGTCACCACAGTGAGCTGGCCCTGGTCGCGGCCGCGGTACTGCTCGGCGAGGTGCTTGATGTTGGCAGCGTCGAGCAGCATGCGCTCGACCATCACCACCAGCTCCTCGCCGGGCGGGGTGAGGCCGAGCAGGCGCTTGCCCTTGCGCACGAAGAGCTCGATGCCGAGCTCGTCCTCGAGGTCCTTGATGTGCTTGGACACCCCCGACTGCGAGGTGAACAGCGCGTTCGCCACCTCGGTGAGGTTGAAGCCGCGCCGTACGGTCTCGCGGATGATGCGCAACTGCTGGAAATTCATCGGGCGGCTCCGGCCGTCGTGGCGGCCTGTCGCGATTCGAACAGGCTCAGGTGCGAGGGTAGCAGGCGCACGGCCTGTCCTTCCGCGAGACCGAGGCGGTCGACGCGCTCGCGCGTGATCTCCACCTCGAAATGCTGGCCCTGGGCGCCGTTCAGGCCATCGAGCTCGACGCGCGCCGTGATCCCGAAGGCCAGGACGCGGCTCACCCGTGCCGCGATGCCCTCGCCCGCGCCGGCGTCCGGCACGATGTCGAGCTCGTGCGGGCGAGCGAAGGCCAGCACCTCGGCGCCCTCGCCGAAGCCGCGCGCCTGCTGTGGCAGGCGCGCGTCGCCGACGCGCAGGCCCTCGCCGTCGACGCGGCCGTGGAACAGGTTCACCGCGCCGAGAAAACCATATACGAAGGGCGTCGCCGGTCGGCGGTAGACCTCTTCCGGCGTGCCGATCTGCTCGACCGCGCCCTGGTTCATCAGCACCACGCGGTCGGCGACTTCGAGTGCCTCTTCCTGGTCGTGGGTGACGAAGATCGAGGTGACGTGCAGCTCGTCGTGCAGCTTGCGCAGCCAGCGCCGCAGCTCCTTGCGCACCTTGGCGTCGAGCGCGCCGAAGGGCTCGTCGAGCAGCAGCACGCGCGGCTCCACCGCGAGCGCGCGCGCGAGCGCGATGCGCTGGCGCTGGCCGCCGGAGAGCTGGGCCGGGAAGCGGTCGGCGAGCCAGTCGAGCTGCACGAGGTCGAGCAGCGCGTGCACCTTCCCGGCGATCTGCTTCTCCGTCGGCCGCTGGCCGCGCGGCTTCATGCGCAGCCCGAAGGCGACGTTGTCGAACACGCTCATGTGGCGGAACAGCGCGTAGTGCTGGAACACGAAGCCCACCTGGCGATCGCGCACATGCGTGCCCGAGGCGTCGTCGCCGTCGAGCAGCACCTGGCCGGCATCGGCCGATTCGAGTCCGGCGATCACGCGCAGCAGCGTGGTCTTGCCGCAGCCCGAGGGGCCGAGCAGCGCCACCAGCTCGCCGGTGGGAAAGTCGAGCGACACGTCGTCGAGGGCGATGAAGCTGCCGAAGCGCTTGTGGATGTTGCGAACCTGGATGCTCATGGCTGTCCTTCGTGAAGGTCGTGTTGCGCGTGCGCGGCGCGGTGCTCGATCCAGGTCTTGATGCCCAGGGTGACCAGCGCCAGCAGGGCGAGCAGCGAGGCCACCGCGAACGCGGCGGCGAACTGGTACTCGTTGTAGAGGATCTCGACGTGCAGCGGCAGCGTGTTGGTCTCGCCGCGGATGTGCCCGGACACCACCGACACCGCGCCGAACTCGCCCATCGCGCGTGCGTTGGTGAGGATCACGCCATACAGCAGGCCCCACTTCACGTTCGGCAGGGTGACGTGCCAGAAGGTCTGCAGGCCGTTGGCGCCGAGCACCACCGCGGCTTCCTCTTCCTCCTTGCCCTGCGCCTGCATGAGCGGGATCAGCTCGCGGGCGATGAAGGGGAAGGTCACGAACACGGTGGCGAGCACGATGCCCGGCACCGCGAAGATGATCTTCACGTCGTGCTCCGCCAGCCACGGCCCGAACCAGCCCTGAGCGCCGAACACCAGCACGTAGATCAGGCCGGCGATCACCGGCGACACCGAGAAGGGCAGGTCGATGAGCGTGATCAGGAAGTGCTTGCCGCGGAACTCGAACTTGGCGATCGCCCACGCCGCGCACACGCCGAACACCAGGTTCAGCGGCAGCGCGATCGCCGCGGCGAGCAGGGTCAGGCGCAGCGCGGACAGCGCGTCCGGGTCGACCAGCGCGCTGGCGTAGGTCTCCCAGCCCTTGCGCAGCGCCTCGACGAAGACCGCGATCAGCGGCATGAGCAGGAACACCGCGAAGAAGGTGAGGGCGGTGCCGAGGATCAGCCACTTCACCAGCGCCGTCTCGCGCGTCGCCGCGCGCGCCTCGAAGCGCGTCTGACCGATGGCCTGGGCCGCGCCCAGGCGGAGTGTGGTGGCGCCGGCCATGTCAGCGGTCCCTCCCGGTTCGTTTGGCGGTCCACGCCTGCAGGCCGTTGATGAGCAGCAGCAGGGTGAAGGACAGGATCAGCATCACGGTGGCGATCGCGGTGGCGCCGGTGTAGTCGTACTGCTCGAGCTTGGTGATGATCATCAGCGGGGTGATCTCCGACACCATGGGGATGTTGCCGGCGATGAAGATCACCGAGCCGTATTCACCCACCGCACGCGCGAAGGCGAGCGCGAAGCCGGTCAGGAGCGCCGGGAACACGATCGGCAGGATGACGTGGCGGAAGGCCTGCCAGCGCTGCGCGCCGAGGCTGGTGGCGGCTTCTTCGAGTTCGGTGTCGAGGTCTTCCAGGATGGGCTGCACCGTGCGCACCACGAAGGGCAGGCCGATGAAGACCAGCGCCACCAGCACGCCGAGCGGCTTGAACGCGACCTGGATGCCGAGCGGCTCGAGGAACTGGCCGATCCAGCCGTTCTTCGCGTACAGCGCGGTCAGCGCGATGCCGGCCACCGCGGTGGGTAGCGCGAAGGGCAGGTCGACCAGGGCGTCGATCAGCTTCTTGCCGGGGAAGGAGTAGCGCACCAGCGCCCATGCCAGCATCAGCCCGAACACGGCGTTGATCGCGGCGGCGAGCAGGGACATGCCGAAGGACAGCTTGTAGGAGGCCACCACCCGCGGTGCGGTGACGACGTTCCAGAACTCGGCGAAAGTCAGCTCGGCCGTCTTCAGGAACACCGCCGCGAGCGGGATCAGCACCAGCAGCGACAGGTAGGCGAGGGTGTAGCCGAGCGTGGGCCCGAAGCCGGGCAGTACGCGGAAGGTCTTGGCGGTGGACATCAGCCTTGCTCCACGATCGGCTCGAAGCGGTGGGCGTGGCGGGCCTCGCGACCGTCTCGGCGATTGGCCCGGCGCGTGGCGCTGGCGCGGCAGCGGACGGGTATCGGGCGGGCTTTGCGAGCCATGTCGGACTCCTTTCAAAGGGGATGAAAGCGAGTCTAGTCAGTTGCTGCAGGGCAAAAAAATAATAAAAACCGCGTTGCTTATTCGCTTTTCTGCTAATCGAACCCTCGTGCGATCCGGCTGGCCAGCGTCCTGCGGCGAATGGCGCGGCTTCGTGTGGTGCGGACTCCTCCCGCGCGACGGTCACTCGTCCGCGCCGCTGCTTGCATACAATGCGGGTCCCGCCTTGGGGCCGGTCCCGGCCCGAGCTGGCGAGACCTGATCAAGGAGCACGTAGTGACGGACTTCTTCGGCAATTTCCTGCTGGCGCTGCTGCTGGTCGGGCTGATTCGCTTTCTCTACGCCGTCTGCGCGCTGCTCGTGCGCACCCGCGATGGTGGAAACATCGCCTTCGCGATCGCCTTGCCCGTCGCGCTGCTCTACATCGCGGTGCGCAATCCCGTGCCGGTCGGCAGCTGGGCGGGGCTGGGGGCCGGCACGGTCCTCGGTGCGGTGCTGCTGCTGGCGTTCGCACGCTGGAGACGTCGATCCTGAGAGGGGGCGGCGCGGGCCTGGTCTGCGGACCAGGATAACTAAGCAGAATTTCTTCTTTCAGTTTCGGGGGCGGATCAGCGAGCATCCGCCTCGTTCAACCCCTGCGGAGAGAACCGACATGCCCATCGCAACTCGCGCACTCGCGGCCCTTGCGGCCGCTGCTGCGCTCGCTTTGCCCTTTTCGGTGCAGGCCGCGCCCGACGATCGCCCTGTGCGCGTATGGGCGGCCGCCTGCGCGGCCTGCCACGGCACCGACGGTCACGCCCAGGCCGGCATGACGAGCCTTGCAGGACGGAACGCCGACGAGCTCTACACGCTGCTCATCGAGTTCAAGCGCGATGTGCGCCCGGCGACCGTCATGCATCAGCATGCCAAGGGCTACACGGATGAAGAACTGCAACGGCTGGCGCAGTGGTTCGCCGCCCAGGCAAAGCGCTGAGGAGGCGGGCATGAGCACAATCGATCGTCGCGGTTTCATCCGGTCGGCCGGTGGCCTGGCCCTTGCGCTCGGTGCCGGCGTGGGCGTCGGCGCATGCGCGACCCCCGTCGGCCGCGCCGCGCCGGGGCGCGTCGTCGTCATCGGCGGCGGCTTCGGCGGCGCCACCGCCGCCAAGTATCTGAAGAAGTGGGAGCCCCGCCTCGAGGTGACCCTGGTCGAGCGCAACCAGAACTTCGTCTCCTGCCCGATCAGCAACCTGGTGCTGGCGGGTGTCAAGCGGATCGAGGACATCACCCTCGCCTACGATGGCCTGGCCCGGTACGGCGTGCGCCTGGTGCGCGACGAGGCGGTGGCCATCGACGTGGACAAGCGCGAAGTCCGTCTGGCCAAGGGCGATCCGCTGCCCTGGGACCGGCTCGTCGTCGCGCCCGGCATCGACTTTCTCTACGAGCAGATCCCGGGCCTGAACAACGCCGACGCCCGCCAGCAGGTGCTGCACGCGTGGAAGGCCGGTGCGCAGACCGTGGCGCTGCGCAAGCGCCTGGAAGAACTGCCGGATGGCGGGGTCTTCGCGATCTCGATCCCCAAGGCGCCCTACCGCTGCCCGCCCGGGCCTTACGAACGCGCCAGCGTCGTCGCCCACTACTTCAAGCAGCACAAGCCGCGCTCCAAGGTGCTGATCCTGGACGGCAACCCCGAGATCACCTCCAAGAAGGCGCTGTTCCTGCAGGCCTGGGAGGAGCGCTACAAGGGCATCATCGAATATCGCCCCGACAGCGTGCTGCAGGACTTCGACGTGCGCGCCAATGTCGGGAAGTTCGAGTTCGAGAGCGTCCGCGCCGAGCTCTTCAACGTCATCCCGCCGCAGCGCAGCGGCCTCATCGCCAGCCCCTTCGCCAATGTGGGCGGGCGCTGGGCGGGGGTCGATTTCCGCAGCTTCGAGTCGACCGCGGTGCCGGGCGTGCACCTGATCGGCGATGCCATCGCCACCGCGCCCGGGATGCCCAAGTCGGGCTTCATGGCCAACAACCACGCCAAGGTGGCGGCGGATGCGGTCATCGCCAGCCTCACCGGGCTGGAGCCGAACCCGACGCCGATCATCGCCAACACCTGCTACAGCTTCGTCTCCGACCGCGACGTCGTGCACGTGGCGTCGATCCACAAGTTCGACACGCAGGAGAACACGCTGCTGCCGGTCAAGGGCGCGGGCGGGCTGTCGGCAGTGGCCAACGATCTGGAAGGCAAGTACGCGCTGGCGTGGGCACGCAACATCTGGGCCGACGCCTTGACCTGACAGGTGGGCCCGATCGGGCCCGTGCATGAGGAGACCAGAAAATGGATCAAGATCCGGGCGGACCATCGCGCGCGCTGGCGGAGCGTACCCGAGTCTTTCTGGACCGCCTGCCACTGGCGCGGGATGGCGGGCGGCAACTCCGCCGTCTGCCGGAAGGTGGTGTGGTCGGCGACTGGTTCGGCTGCGAGTTGTCGAGTGTCTTCCAGCCTATCGTCATCCCCGGCACCGGGGCCATCACGGGCTACGAGGCCTATCTGCGCATCCTGGGCAGCGGCGAGCGGTCGCTTTCGCCGTGGACCCTGTTTTCGGCCAACGCCGACGACGACCGCCTGATTGCGCTCGATCGTCTGGCGCGTACCGCGCATGCGCTGAACTTCGTGACCTCGGTGGACCGCGACAGCCTGTTGTTCCTCAACGTGCACGGGCGCCTGCTCGCCGCCGTCAGCGGCGATCACGGTGCCGCGTTCCGCAAGGTGGTCGATGCCCTCGGCCTGGCGCCGGAGCGCATCGTCATCGAAACGCCGCTCGCTGCCAGCAGCCAGCCCGAGCTGCTCGCCTTCGTGCTGCGCAACTACCGCAACAATGGTTTCCAGGTGGCGATCAACGTCGATTCGCCGATGCAGTGGCAAGCGCTCTCCAGCCTGGTGCCGGCTCAGTTCGTCAAGATCGACAGCGCGCGACTGTTCATTGCCGACGACTGGCGGGCGCGCCTGGAATGGCTGGCAACGCTGCGCGAGCGTGCGGACATCGTCGTCACGCGGCTGGAGCGCAAACTGGACGGTGCCCTGCCCGAGGGCGTGCACCTCCAGGGCCATGCCTATGGCCTGCCGGCGCAGCGGGCGGCGATCATGCGCGCCGAACGCCATGTGCTGGACCGCTTCGCCTTCTGAGTCACCGAGAGTCGAGCAATGGCCGCATCGTGTCCGCAGGAAATCTTCATCATTGGTGGTGGCTTCAGCGGTACGCTCACCGCCGTCCATCTGCTGCGCGAGGCGAGGCCGGGGCAGTTGCGTGTCACGCTGATCGAACAGCATCGGCGTGCCGCGCGCGGGTTGGCGTACCGCATCTGGGACGACAGCATGCTGCTCAACGTGCCGGCGGGCAACATGAGCGCGCTCGCCGATGAGCCGGGGCATTTCCTCGCCTACTGTCGCGACATCGATCCCGCGTTCAATGAGGGATCGTTCGTGCCGCGGCGGCTTTTTGGCGACTATCTCGAGCACACGCTGCAGGTCGCCGAGCGGGGGAGCCGCACGCCCTTCACCCGCATTCGCGCCCAGGCCGTTGCGGTACGCCGAAAACAGGCCTCGCCACTTCTGCAGATCGAACTGGACGATGGCGTCACGCGGCAGGCCGATCAGGTGGTGCTTGCGCTCGGGCATCTGGGCGCGCAGCCCTTGCACTTCGCCGATGCCCTCGCCGGCTCGAGTCGCTATATCGGCAACCCATGGGATTATGCGGCGATGGACCAGATCCCCGCGGGCGGACCTGTTGTGGTCCTTGGCACCGGACACACCGCGATCGATGCCCTGTTTCGTCTCACCAGTCGGGACGATGAGCGCAAGGTGTTTCTGCTGTCGCGACGTGGTTTGCTGCCAAAGGGCCACCGTACGCTTCCGCAACCGCCGCCAACGACGACTTTCCCGGGCTATCTCGAAGACCTGCCGCCGACCACCTTTGCCTACTTGCGAGCCATACGGCGCCAGGTCCGCCTTCGGCAGCGCCAGGGCTGCAACTGGCGCGACGTCGTCAACGCCTTGCGCCCGCATACGCCGGAGATCTGGCGCCGCCTGCCGGAGATGGAGCGCCGGCGTTTTCTCTCGCGTGTAGGCCCGTGGTGGGACATCCATCGCCATCGCCTGGCACCCACCGCTTACCGGCGCCTGCGCGGAATGCTGGCGTCCGGTCAGGCCGCGGTCGTTGCGGGGCAGGTTCTGCAGATGCACGAGCACGGACCGGGCGTGCGGGTCATCGTCAGGCCGCGTGGCGGGAGCGAGGCGCGCGAGTGGGACGTCGCTGCGGTGGTGAACTGCACCGGGCCTGACTACGACATCGACCGTCTCACCGCTTCGCCCTTGGTCGCACAACTGCGCGACGAGGGCTGCGTGCGCGCGGATCCTCTGCACATCGGCATCGATGTGGACGCCGGCTACCATGTGGTCGGTGCAGACGGTCTCAAGGTCTCGGGCCTGCACTACGTCGGGCCCATGCTTCGCGCGCGCTACTGGGAGGCCATCGCGGTGCCCGAACTGCGGCGACACGCGCACAACCTGGCGCGTCACCTGCTGACGCCGGGGCAGGCATGAGCCACAAGTAGGCGGCTTCTTCCTGCCGGCGCAGGGCCCCTCAGAGCAGGGCCCCTCAGAGCAGGGCCTGAACGAGCCCGACGGTGGCGCATGCCGCAATCACCTTCATGACATCCTGCTTGTACTTCCACAGCGCGATGAAGGCCGCTGGCGAGATCAGCGCGTAGAGCCACTCGAAGCCGCCGCAGAACGGTGCGGCTTCGGTCGCGCGCGGGAAGATCACGTGCCAGCCGAAGAACGGCGCCAGGTTGAGGATCACCCCCACCACGGCGGCGGTGATGGTGTCAGCTCACGAAACGGAAAGAATCGTTCGTCAGGGCGCGCCATGTGCTTACGCACAAGCACTCTCAAGAGGAGGGTTTCTCGTACTTCCGAAACGCGCGCCAGAGTGCAAAGTCATAGGCGATCTTGAGCAGCCCGCAGGTCACCAGCGGCGCCGCCAGCCAGCCGGCGGCGAACAGGGCACCGCCGATGGCGGGGCTCGCTGCAGCGGCGAGGCTCCTGGGAACGGTGGTGAAGCTCGCCGCTGCGGCGCGCTCGGACGGCGTCACCACCGCCATGACGAAGGCCGAGCGCGTCGGCACGTCCATCTGCGACAGGGCGCTGCGCAGGAACAGCAGCGCGAGCGCCTCCGGCAGGCTATCGGCGAAGGCAGCGAGGATCAGGCAGACGCTCGACGGGATGTGGGTAAACACCATCGTGTTGATCAGGCCAATGCG
Source organism: Thauera aminoaromatica S2 (assembly GCF_000310185.1). GTDB lineage: Bacteria > Pseudomonadota > Gammaproteobacteria > Burkholderiales > Rhodocyclaceae > Thauera > Thauera aminoaromatica. The sequence continues at coordinate 25,476 of NZ_AMXD01000037.1, forward strand.
GCGCGCCACCCAGGGGGCGGCGAGTTGGGAGCCGGCCGACAGCAGCCCGGCCCAGAAGAAGAACTGGCCGGCGGCGGCGAGCGAGAGGCCGAAACGCTCGAACAGCCAGAGCGCGAGCAAGGTATTGACGATCAAGCCTCCGGCGAAGGCATCGACCGAGAACAGCGCCGCCAGTTTGACCACGATGCCGCGCGAAGGCCCCAGCGGCGCGGGCGACGCATGCTCATGCACGGGGTGGTCCGGCACGGCGCGATACAGGACGAAGATCGCGACGCCGGTTAGCCCGTAGGCGACGAACATCAGGCGCAACGCGTCGATCGGGGCCAGGCCGGCATCCGTCAACACTTGCGGGATCACTGTCGCCAGCGAACCGGTCGCGGCACACAAGGCGCCGACGAAGGTGTAGCGCGCGAACAGGAACGTGCGCGCCTCGCCTTGCGCCGATTCGGCCAGCCGCGCATGCTCCAGCGGCAGGAAGACGCTGACGTCGCCGGAGCTCGGGTTCATCGTACCGACGAAGGCGACGATCAGCAGCGGCCAGAAGGCGCCGATACCGCCCAGGCCGGCCAGCAGCAGACCCGTGGCGGCCATCAGGCAAGCAGCGGCGAGGAGTAGCCGGCGCTGCGGGAAACGATGTCCCCACTGCCCGACGGCCAGGGTCGCCAGCGCCGATCCGAGCAGGGTGACGGTGCTGATCAGCCCGACCTCCCACGTGCCGAACCCGAGCGTGAGCAGATAAACCGGCAGCAGAATGGCCACAAAGCCGTCGGTGAAGGCCCGCAGGGCGCGGCCGATCAGCAGCAGGCGCGCCTCGGGCGCGGTTCCCGCGGGCAGCAGCATCATTTCAAACAGCGCAGGCGAGGGACCTTCTTCAGCACGTCGCCAGCCGGCACGTAGAGGAACTCGGGAGCCTCATCGATGAAGCGCGTGACCAGCCAGGGGCAGGCGATCCGGTCGATCTTGGGGCGTTCGCGGGTGACCCATTGCATGTTCCATCCTCCATTTCTGGAAATGCGGCGGAGTCGTCACGCCAGGTACGTGTAAACGAGGCCGATGGCGGCGCAGGCGCCGATCACTTTCATGATGTCCTGCTTATACTTCCACAGCGCGATGAAGGCCGCCACCGAGATCAGCGCGTAGAACCACTCGAAGCCGCCGGAGAACGGCGCGGCGTCGGTGGCATGGGGGAAGATCACGTGCCAGCCGAAAAAGAGGGCCAGGTTGAGAATCACGCCCACCACGGCGGCGGTGATGCCGGTGAGCGGCGCGGTGAACTTCAGGTTGCCGTGGGTGGATTCCACCAGGGGTGCGCCGGCCAGGATGAAGACGAAGCTGGGCAGAAAGGTGAAGAAGGTGGCCACCGAGGCGCCCACGAACCCTGCCAGCAGCAGGGCGTCGGGACCGAAGATCTCCTTGGTCCACGCGCCGACGAAGCCGACGAAGGACACCACCATGATGAGCGGCCCCGGCGTGGTTTCGCCCAAGGCCAGGCCGTCGATCATCTGCGTGGCGGTCAGCCACTGATAGTGTTCGACACCGCCCTGATAGACATAAGGCAATACCGCGTAGGCGCCACCGAAGGTGACGAGTGCCGCCTTGGTGAAGAACTCCCCCATGTCCTGCAACACCGGGTGGCCCAGCAAGGCCATGGCCACCGCCCAGATCGCCAGCGCCATCACCAAGAGGGTGATGAGATAGGACCAGCGAAAGCGCGTATGGGCGATGGGCGGGGTGTCGTCGTCGATGAGGGCCGGCCCGTAATTCTTGTCCGAGGCGCCGTGCCCGCCGCCGACCTTGAATTTGTCCGGGGCCACCTTGCCGCCGATGAAACCCAGAATGCCGGCCGCGACGACAATGTAGGGAAAGGGCACGCGGAAGACGAAGATCGCGATAAAGGACAGGGCCGCCAGCGCCCACAGGATGTTGTTCTTCAGCGCGCGCGAGCCGATGCGCCAGGCGGCGAACACCACGATGGCCACCACCGCCGGCTTGATGCCGTTGAACACCCCCTGCACGAAGGTGAGATCGCCGAAGGCCAGATAGACGTACGTGAGCGCCGCGAGGATGAAGAGAGAAGGCAGCACGAACAGGACGCCGGCGACGATACCGCCCCAGGTGCGGTGCAGCAGCCAGCCGATGTAGATGGCGAGTTGCTGCGCCTCGGGACCGGGCAGCAGCATGCAGTAGTTGAGGGCGTGCAGGAAGCGGTGCTCGGAGATCCAGCGCCGTCTCTCCACCAGCTCCTGATGCATGATGGCGATCTGCCCGGCGGGGCCGCCGAAGCTGATGAAGCCGAGCTTCAGCCAGTACAGGAAGGCCTCGCCGAAGGTGGGAAGGGCGGGGCGCTGTTGCGGCGGGGGTGCGGCGTTCATTTTGCGGAGCCCTCATTGATTGGCCGCGATGGTCGCTGAATCAGCGCGTCACGGGGGCGCCCCACCCCTCCCGGAGCGCTCAGCGCTTGTGCAGCCAGTGCTGGTAGAGCCAGCGCGCGGCGTAGTCGAGCGCGAAACCCAGTGCGCCGATGATCAGGATCGCCGCCATCAGATCCGGATAGGCGAGGCGGTCGCGGGCGTCGAGGATGAAGTAGCCCAGACCGGCCGACACGCCGAGCATCTCCGCCGGCACCAGGATGATCCAGATGATGCCGATCGCCAGCCGTACCCCGCTCAGGATGTGGGCAACGATGCCGGGGAGTACGACGCGGAAGATCGTCTCGGAGCGTGTTGCCGACAGGCTGCGCGCCAGCATCAGCCAGTTGCGGTCGAGCTGGGCGACGCCTGCCGCCGTGTTGAGCAGGATCGGCCATACGGCAGCGAAGGCAAGCAGGAAGTACACCGGCGCATCGCCCACCCCCAGCACCATCACCGCAATCGGCATCCACGACAGCGGCGAGATCATGCGCAGGAACTGGAACAGCGGCGTGGTCGTGTGCGCGAACGCCCGTGACACTCCGGTGAGGATGCCCAGTGGCACGCCGATGGCGAGCGCCACCGCGAGACCAACGGCAACCCGCTGCAGGCTGACGCCGATGTGATCCCACATCAGCGGATCAACGACCAGGCGGCCCAGGGCGCGCAGCGCTTCCACCGGGGCGAAGTTTGCGAGGATCGGCGTCTCGGTCGCCAGCAGCAGCGTGGTCGCTGCCCAAAAGGCGGCAGCCAGCCCGAGGCCGAGCACAGGCAGTATCAAGGGTGCAGACATGCGCTTCAGGCCACGATGGTTTCTTGCCGCAGCAGGTTGGCTGGCAGACCGAAGGCCTGCGGGCCGCCCACCGCGGCGATCGCCTCGCGCACGAAGCGCTCATCGACCAGATCGCGGGCAACGAAGGCGGGGTCCAGCTTGGCCAGGAAGCTGGCATCGCCCTCGACCTTGGTGGTGAGCAGACTGCGCACCAGTTCTTCCGTGTAGGACGGGAAGGGGTAGGGCTGGAAGTCGACACGGCGCTGGTGCCAGCCCTTGTTGCGGGCGACGCCGCTGTCCTCGTAGGCCGTGTAGTCGGTGGCGGACAACACCTTGGCCAGCACCTCGACCGAGTGCGGCGTGTAGCGGTTGTCACCGGAGGTGGCAAGCAGCTTGGCGGCGTCGAGCTGGTTGCTGCGCGTCCACAGTTGCGCCTTGACGATGGCGGTGGTGACGCGCTGCGCCCACTGCGGGCGCTCGGCGATGTCGCGCTCCGCAAGAAAGGTCACGCAGCAGGCGTGGTCCTTCCACACGTCGCCGGAGAAGCGCAGCACCTTGCCCACTCTGTTGATCTCCGCCGCGGCGTTGAACGGGTCGGCGACGATGAAGCCGGCGATGCCCTTGCCCGCCAGCGCCGACACCATCTCCGCCGGCGGCAGCACGACCAGGTTGACCTCGTTGGCCGCGATCGAACTGCCGCGCGGCCGGGTCACCGCGGTCAGGCCGTTCGCAACCAGCAGCTTCTGCAGCAGGATGTTGTGGATCGAGTACCAGAACGGGATCGCCACCGTCTTGCCGCCGAGGTCCGCCACCGTGTTGATGTCATGCGCGACGGTGAGCGCCGAGCCGTTCATGTGGTTCCAGGCCACCACCTTGGCCGGGAACCTGGTGCCATAGCGCACCCACAAGGTGGTCGGCGACAGCAGGTGGATGACGTTCACCTGGCCGGAGACGAAGGCCTCGACGATCTGTGCCCAGCTGCGGAACAGGCGCGGCGCCTCGGTGCGCAGGCCTTCGGCCTCGAACAGCTTGCGTGCATGGGCGACCAGCAGTGGCGTGGCATCGGTGATCGGCAGATAGCCGATCTTCACCGGCACATCGTCGCCCGTACTGGCTTGAGCCATGGCGTCGCCCGCGCGCAGCATGGGCACGGCCAGGCCGGCGCCGGTCAGGGCGGACAGGCGCAGGAAGTCGCGGCGGGTCATGCCGCAGCCGCAGTCGGACGACAGGCAGATGTGCGGGCGGGCGGCGGGGTTGCAATTCATGGTTTCTGGCCCCTGTTCAGGAATGGGTAGGTGTTGGCGCCGCTGCAGATGTGGAGGCAGCGCCCTCAGTCGTCGTGCGCAGGGCGGCCAGGATCTGCATCCGCAGCGTGGTGACCGCTTCGGCGTGGTCCTCACGCGGATGCGGGATGTCGACGGCCCACTCGCGGTGGATGTGGCCGGGCTTGCCGGCCATCAGCAGGATGCGGTCGGCCACCAGGATGGCTTCGTCGATGTCGTGGGTCACGAGCAGCACTGCCGCATGCCAGCGGTGCACGACGTCCACCAGCAGGCGCTGCATCTCGGCACGGGTGATCGCATCCAGCGCCGAGAAAGGCTCGTCGGCAAACAGCAGCTCCGGCTCGCGTGCCAGGGCGCGGGCCAGCGCGACGCGCTGGGCCTGCCCGCCCGACAGCTCGGCGGGCCACGCCTGCTCGCGTCCGGCCAGCCCCACGGCGGCCAGC
>NZ_AMXD01000038.1 GCF_000310185.1 Thauera aminoaromatica S2
GGCCCTGCGCGTCGGCGGCCACGGCGGCGAGCGGGACGGTGATGGCGGCGTCCGCCGCGGGCGCCCCGCCGGCGTCCGCCGCCGGTTCCAGGCTCACCGCCATCCCCGGCAGCAGGTTGACGCCGGCAGGCACCGAGCGCACCGCGAGCACCACCGCATAGGTCTGCGTCAGCGCGTCGGCCTCGGCGGCGAAGGACTGCAGCTCGAGCCTCAGCACCTGCCCCGGCGCGGCGCGGTCGCCCTCCACGCTGCGCTCGCCCTCGAGAAATGCGACCGCAGCTTGCTGCGGCCGCATGCGGCGCACCAGACGCTCGGGCACATTCACCACGACCTCGAGCGCGCGCAGGTCCTGCAGCTCGGCGATCGGCTGCTTGGCCTGCACATTGGTGAAGGGCTCGATGCGGCGGCGGGTGATCACGCCCTCGAAAGGCGCCTTGATCGCAGTGTCGGCGAGATCGCGCTCGGCGGCGGCGAGGCTGGTGCGCGCGGCTTCGAGGCGGGCGCGGCGGTCGTCGACCTCGGCGCGGGCGACCGCCTGCTCGCTTTCCCACAGGCGCTGATAGCGCGCGAGATCGTTCCGCGCACGCTCGAACTCCGCACGCGCGGCGTCCAGACGCGAGCGGTAGATGCGGTCGTCAAGGCGCGCGACCACCTCCCCAGCCTTCACCCGCCGCCCCTCCTCCAGGCTGAAGGAGTCGACGAAGCCGGGCACGTCGAACGACAACTCGGCGCGCCTGGCTGCACGCACCCGCCCCGGCAGGCGCAAGGCCTCGTCCGCCGTGCGCCGTCCGACGGTGAGAATCGGCGCCGGACGCGTCGCCTCCACCGCCGCAACGGGCGCGGGCCGCTCGCTGCAGGCGGCCAACGACAGGCAAAGCAGCGCGGTAGTCAGCGCGAAAACTGATTTTTGAATGCGCATGAATTTCTTCTGGTCGGATGCGGGCGGTCGGGGCGCGGGTCGCGTGCGCACTGCCGGCGCGGCGCAGCCACCAGACGTGCTCATCGCGCAAGGCCTGTTTACACGACGCGTGCATGCGGGGCACGCACGACGCGGGACCGATCGTCAGTTGGGTCGGTCCAGTATCCGCTTGCGCAGCAGATCGTAGTCGCCGCGATCGATCGCACCCTCGTCGAGCGCGCGCTGCAGGTCGGCCAGCTCCTGCCCCTTCGAGATCGTCGTGGTGCCCTGCACCTTCACATAGGTGTCCCCGCCGCAGCTCGCCAACAGCAGGCAACCGAGGACGGCCAGCAAGGGATAAGCTTTCGTGCGCATGGTTCACTCCACGCTGTCGATCAGGCGTTCGCGCTGGCGCTCGTACTCGCGGTCCGAGAGGGCGCCCGCCTCGCGCGCACGCTTGAGGTCGATGAGCTGCTGGCCGATGGAGACGTCCACCGTAGGCCGTACGACTTCGTGGCCACCGCAACCCGTCAGCGACAAGCCGATCAGCCCGGCGAAGAGGGCAAGCCTGGTATTCATTGAAAGGATCCCATGAGCGTGGCGACAGGCACGACCGAAACCGGCCATGCGGGACGGGCGAAACCGATTTGCGCAGCTTAATCCGGCCCGCATGCCCCATGTCCGCGTTCGTCCCAAAATGGGCCAGGCCGACGCAACAGGCGCCCGCCTGCAGGCACTCGGCTGCGAACATCGCTTCGGCTGGCCGGCCACTGCCTACTTCGCCAGGGGGATCTGCTGGAGCACACGACTGCCGATCGACGCATCCATCGCCAGTTCAAGCTGATACAGCCGCAGCGTCTGGATGGGCGTGATCACCTCACCCGCCTTCCGGATCATGTGGTGGCGGGCGTCCACCCGGGCCTGCTCCAGCGCGAGCGAGCGTGCCAGCGAGGTGCGCGCCGTGGGGTCGTCGATCCAGCCCGCGTCGAGCTGCCTGGCGTACTCGGCAAGCGTGTCGATCTGACGGTCACGCAAGGCGACGATCTCGGCCAGGTAGGCGCGATAGATCGGCCAGAAGCGCTTCGCACCCTGCTCGTCGAGCTTCATGCTGGCGCTGACCTCGATCACGCGGCGCAGGTCCACATCCTGGAACTGCTCGCGGATCAGACCGAGGGTCGCGTCCTCCTCGGGCGTTCCGGCATGCGCACCCAAGGCCAGCCCGGCGCAAAGGACGACGCCGGCAAGGTAACGGGTTGCAGATCGGATCGTCATCGTGCGTCCCCATCCTGGTGACTGTTCATGATGATGCTCGTGGCGACCGCGCCGACTGCGACCCCGATCAACACGCGGCTGAGATCGTCATCGTCGCGACGGTCGTAGCGCTCGTAACGGTCGCGGTAATAGCGGTCCTCGTAACGGTCCCGGATCCGCTCGCGCCGATGCTGCGCGACCGCGCCGGCGACATAGGCCCGTTTCATCTGCCGATGCCGGATCGCATCCTTGGCCGCCAGCGAACGCTCCACCCGCCGCTCGCGTGCGCGTGGCGATTGCGCCTCGGCCGGTTGCGGCCACAGGCCCGCGAGCAGGACCAGGGCGAGGCCCAGCGCGGCGAGTTGCCGGCGCGCGTCGCCGCGCTTGCCGTGACGAAAGTTGAAGGCCGGTTCGCTCATCAGCGGATCTCCTTCATCGCATCGAGGAACAGACGCGCCTCGTCGTTCCTGCACACCGCGTAGATCTCGCCCACCAGCGCGGTGATGCCGTCCTGGTTCAGCGGCCGGCGGGCGAAGTCGATGCCGTCGCGGCCGCTCAGGTAGCCATGGGCCCACATCAGGAAGACGTAGGCACGATCCTGGGCGGCGGCCAGCGCCTGTTCGTCCTTCTCGAGCGCTGGGTCGGCCGCTACGAAAAGATCGATGATGCCACTGCAGCGGGCACGCTCCATCTCGTCGCCCTGTGCGGGTTCGGCCCCCGCGTTCGGCGCGGAAAGGCCCAGGCACAGCGCCAGGCTGCAGACAAACGGACGAATTTTCATGTCAGGTTTCCTTCTAGGGAGACGGCAATCAGGACGGCGCATGCGCAGCCGAGGGCTCAGGGTCGATCGAGGTCCGTCGCCAGGCGCTCGGCGGCGTTCTCCAGCACCTTCTCGGCGGCCGACCAGCGCCCGAACGCCGAGGCGGCGTCGATGCCCGGCCGGCTGCGGGTGGCGACGAAGGCGACGCTGGGCGTGCTGGCCAGCCCCTCGTAGAGTTCGCCGCCGACGGTGACCGAGCCGATGAAGAGCCCCTTCGGGCTCACCATGTTGATGAGGGCGAAGGGCGGCACCATCATCACCATCTGGGCACCGCTCGTCGGCTCGAGCCCGATGATGCGGAAGCGCACGCTCAGCACGCCCGGCGCGGGCGCGGTGACGAGTTGCCGGGTTCGCGACAGTTTCTCCTTCAGCACCCGCTCGGCGAACGCCGCCACCGCACGCGCCTCGGCGTCGCCGACATCGTGACGCGCCCCCTCTTCACCGATCTGCACGGCCACCGGGGCGACGAAGACCTTCGTGTAGCGGCTCAGCTCGATGCCCGGCTTGACGAACACGAGGGTGTTGGGCTCGTCGGCCTTGACGTCGAGCCGGGGGTAATCCTCCGGTGCGCGCAGCGCCGGAGTGGTGGAACAGGCGCTCAGGCCCAGCATGAGCGCACACGGCAGGGCAAGGCGTAACGTCTTCATCTATCGGATCCGATCGGGAGCATCACGCTCGCGTGCAGGAAGCGGCCGTTGAAATAGATGCCGTCGATGCGGCGCGCGACCGCAACCGCGGCGCCGTGCGGCAGGTCGAGGTCGACGATGAACCATGGGCGCTGCGGATCGCCCTCGCGGACCGGTCGGACGCCACGCACCGGGCCGAAACGGCTCATGCGCTTGGTGAGGTTGGCGAGATCCGTTTCCGGACTCAGGCCCGACAGGATCAGCTTCAAGTGCGGCCTCCGGCAGCTGGAACTGGATTGGGTCGAAAAGGCGTTGCAGGATAAATCGGGCGCAGGGAAAATCGGCGGCAAACGGCCCATTTCGGGCCGCCGCTCGTCTGGAGACATCGAGATGGACGATTTCGACCGGCGCTTCGAGAAGACCTTCGCGATGGTGGCCTTTGCGAGTAACCGCCACCTGGTCGATCACATGCGACGCATCATCAACTTGCTCGAGATCGACGCGGAGAGCGCCCTGTTGTGGGGCCTGGTCGCGCACCTCAGCGTCGCGCATGCCATGCATCCCGGCGCGCAGCCGGCGGACCTGCTCGCGCCCGACGGCTTCCTGCTCGGCGAGGCACGCCCGGTTCGCCTCGCCGATCTGGTGCAGGTGTCAGGGCTGCCGAAGGAGACCGTGCGGCGCAAGCTGGAAAAGCTGCGCGAGCGCGGCAAGCTCGGACGCACCGAGGACGGGCGCTGGGCGGTGCTGCGGAGCGGCGTCGACGAGACCACCTACGAGTTCACCCGCGAGTCGGTCAAGCGCCTGCTGCAGACCGCGCGCGTGATCGAGGGCATCCTGCAGCACGCGCGCCTGGACTGAACCGGCGCCGACTGCCGGCGGCAGGGGCGGACAGGGTGGCTCGGTCCGGGGGAACGGGGAGTCCGTTCAGGTTGCGGCGACGGTCTCGGAGGCAGGGCCGCGAGGCGTTCCCGATGCGCTTGCGCGAGTAATCGTCGCGGCCGGTCGCTCCACGCCCACCTTCGCCTGGCCGAGGCGCAGGGAGAGGCGGCGCCAGTGGCGTTCGGGCAGATGGGCGTACAGCCACAGCTCGGCGGGTCGCCACATCGCCACCCAGGCGAAGATGTTCAGGCTCTCGCGCACCCCGTTCATCAGCTTCCCCGCGTCCTCGGGGATCGCCTGTGCGCAGGCGAGCAGCAGCACCACGCAAAGCAGACCGACCGCGGTCGACACCCGCGCGAAGCGGAAGATGTCGCGGATCTGCAGCGCGTGACGCTGCGCAGCGCGCGCGAAATGCGTGTGCACCCGCGCCGCGATCGCATCGGCGCACGCCGCGTCGGCGTCGGGCACCACGAACCGGATCACTAGCGCCGCACGCTCGTCGGCCGAACGTGCCTGAGTGAGAAGTTCCTCCGCGATGTCCGCCGGCAACGTCCCCCCAAGTGCACCGGCATCCGGAGGGCCCAAGGACCGGATGCTGTCCAGGGAGACACGCAGCTCATGGCAAGCCTTGACCATCGAAGCCCCCTCCCGCACGCGCCCAAGTGCTCACAGCCGGCATGATCGCGCGCGTCGCCGGCGCCCGGGACCGCCTTGCCCCATTTCGGGCCTCCGTGCCACCCCACCCGCCGCATTCGCGCCTTCCGGCGCTGCTGCTTGAATAGACCGCGCGCAGGCGGTCGAATGAAGGGCCCGTCCCAAGCTCAGCCGCAATGGCCGCCCGAGCAGCACCCCCCCGCCGGAATCGGCTGCGCCAGCCCGGCCCAGCGCGCGAGCTCGCTGCGCGTGGGATGGCGGCCGGCCACGGCCAGCTCGCCGTCGACCAGGGCCAGCGGCAGGGCGTCATATCCGGAGCGCTCGACGAAGTCCTCGACAACCGCATTCCGCGCAAACTCGTCCGGCTGCTCGGCAAAGCCGAAGCGCTCGATGTGTGCGCCCTGCCCCATCGCCCACGCCACGTCGGCGGCGAAATCAGCCATCGACTCGTCCGCGACCGCGCCGCTACCACCCTGCGAAAGCTCGAAAATCTGGATGTTTCTCATTTCTTGTCTCCTGTACCCGCCAGCCCGGCGAAGTCGATGGAAAGATCGATCGATTCGGTCACCCACGGCGCCGAAGCACCCAATTTAATCGCGCCCCCGGCATCGGTGCCAAGCGGGCGGGCGCACCGTCGCCGCCGCACGGAGCGGCCTCGACAAGGGCTCCCCGGGAACCGCCATGGTGATGGATCTCGATCGTGGAGTGCACGATCTCCTCGTGCTCCGCCAGGCGGGCGCGTACGGCGTCGGGGGTGAGCGCGGCATCGGATGTCACCACCGCGACGGCGCACGAGTAGGCCGCCTTGCCGACGCGCCAGACGTGCAGGTCGGTGATCCGGGTTTCGCCCGCCTCCGGTGCGGATTCGACCGCTTCACGGATCTCGGCGACGACCGGGTGATCCATCTCGCGATCGAGCAGCACCCGGCCCGTCTCGACCAGCAGGCCCTTGGCCCAGACGGCGACCAGCACCGCGCCGACGATGCCCATCACCGGATCCAGCCAGGACCAGCCGTAGATCCAACCGCCAACGAGCGCGACGATGGCCAGCACCGAGGTCGCCGCGTCGGCGATGACGTGGAGGTAGGCCGACTTGAGGTTGAGGTCGTGATGGGGGTGATCGTGGGCATGACCGGGATGCTCGTGACCGTGGCCGTGCGAGTGGCCGTGACCGTGGCCGTGGTGGTGATGGTGATGGTCGTGGCCGTGATGATGCGCCCTGCCCAGGATCAGCGCGCACACGAGGTTGACCGCCAGCCCCAGGATGGCGACCGCGATCGCCTCGCGGTACTGGATGGCTTGCGGCGACACGATGCGCTCGATCGAGCCGACGACCATCATCGCCGCCACGCCGAGCAGGAAGATGGCACTGGCGAAGCCGCCCAGGATCTCGATCTTCCACGTGCCGAAGGCGAAGCGCCGGTCCTGCGCGTAGCGCCGCGCGGCGGCATAGGCCAGCGCGGAAACACCGATCGCGAAGGCGTGCGAGCTCATGTGCCAGCCATCGGCCAGCAGCGCCATCGAGTTGAGAACCACCAGCCGGCGGTGATCTCGATCACCATCGCCGCGGCGGTGATCCACATCACCACCCGCGTGCTGCGCTCGGCGAGCGCGTTGCCGGTATCGAAGACGTGGTCGTGGGTCCACGCGGACAGGTTCTCGGTTTGCATGGCGGGGCTCGCTTCAGATAGGTGCGCAGGACGCCGATCAGTTCGTCGGCGCCTTTGGTGCGCTCGGCATCATCGGTCATCGCCGGATCGGCGATGCGGGTGCGGACGTGCTCCTCGACGACCTCGGCCGATAGGGGGTACGGTATCCGAAGCCGGGGACCGGGGCCACCCGGGTCGTGTTCCAATGGGCATGCAACAGCCCGGACGGGCTTGCAGAAAGGGATGAACATGGAAGCGAGCGATTTCAGCTTCACCCCGTACGCCGGCGCGCGCGACATGGCCGAGGCGATCAACCGGGGCTGCGACTGCCGCAGCCTCGATCCCGAGCGCCTGCGCCAGCAGCTCGAGGCGGAGCCCAGCCTGCTCGGGCTCGCCGCCGAGATCGGCCGCAGCCGGCCGCAGCTCTTCTCCGCGACCGCCGTGTTCATCGCGCCCGCAACCCTGGCGGCCATGGCGGACCTCATCGGCGCGGTCGAATCGGTCCTGACGCTGCCGGCCTGTCAGGCGATCGCGCTCGATCGCGCACCGCCGATCGCCCGCATCGCGCTCGGACCGAAATCGGTGTTCATGGGTTTCGACTTTCACCTGGGCGAAGCCGGCCCGCAGCTCATCGAGATCAACACCAACGCCGGCGGAGCCCTGCTCAACGGGGCACTGGCACGCGCGCAAAAAGCCTGCTGCGAGCAGATCCAGCCCTTCCTGCGCCCGACCGCAGCGCTCGGGACGCTCGACCAGCGCTGGCTGGACGACTTCCTCGCCGACTGGTCGCTGCAGGGGCGAAGCGGCAAGCCCGCCCGCGTCGCCATCGTCGACGAACATCCCACGGGCCAATACCTGTATCCCGAGTTCCTGCTCTTTCGCCAGCTCTTCCGCGGCGCCGGCATCGATGCCGTGATCTGCGACCCGGCCGAGCTGTCGTTCGAGTCGGGCCGCCTGCTGCATGGCGGCGCGCCGATCGACCTGGTTTACAACCGCCTCACCGATTTCTACCTGCAGGCTCCAGCGCTGGCGCCCCTGCGCGCAGCCTACGAGACCGGCGCGGTCGTGCTGACCCCCCACCCGCGTGCGCACGCGCTCTACGCGGACAAGCGCAACCTCACCGTCCTGAGCGATGCCGCACGGCTTGCCGAACTCGGCGTGCCACAGCCCCTTGTCGACCGCCTGCTCGCAGGGGTCCCGCGCACGGTCGAAGTCACCCCGGAACGCGCAGGAGCGTTGTGGGCAGCACGGCGCGGCCTGTTCTTCAAACCCTTCGCCGGTTTCGGCAGTCGTGCGACCTATCGGGGAGACAAGCTCACGCAGCGCGTCTGGCAGGAGATTCTCGCCGGCGGCTACGTCGCGCAAGACCTCGCCCTTCCCTCCGCACGGCGCGTCGCCGTTGATGGCCAACGCAGCGATCTCAAGCTCGATGTCCGCGCGTATGCGTATGCCGGCGCGATCCGCCTGGTCGCTGCGCGGCTGTACAAGGGACAGACGACCAACTTCCGCACGCCGGGCGGCGGCTTTGCGCCGGTATTCGTGGCCACCGCCGGGCGGCTTTCCGGGTGAAAAGAGGCTTGTGTTAATGCCATTAACACCAGCGCTCCTTTCCATTCACAAATTTCCCCTCGGCGTTAACACCCGATATCTATGATCAGGGTGTGGCTTTAGTACCGGACCATCCCCAGCCCGAGCCGATCCCGCGCCACGCGCGCGTCGCCTCCGGCCTCGTCCGGAGAACGCATCAACGCGGAGATCGAGACGTGAACAATCAAGCAAGCGGGCATTCCGCCCCATCGGGTACCCAGGCGCCCCAGCGCCCGGGCGAGTGGCGCAGGTTCCTGCTGCTCGCCTTCGTCGGCCTGCCCATCACCATGGTGCTGGCGATCGCGGCCTACGGATTCGTGGTCTGGTTCCTGCAGATCCTGTTCTTCGGCCCCCCGTCCTGATCCCTCCACGCTGCAACACAGGCCTCGCGGCAGGGCCGCAGGCCCGGGAACCGGACAACAAGCAGGAGCATTGAAATGAAGAATCTACTCAGGTCCTTGCGGGACCTCTTCCTCAAGCCATCGGTTCGGATCGGCCTCGGCGTGCTGGTCACCGGCGGCTTCATCGCCGGCGTGCTGGCCTGGCAAGGCTTCAACACCGCCATGGAAGCCACCAACAAGGAAGAGTTCTGCCTGAGCTGCCACACCATGCACGACAACCTGCTGCCCGAGCTGCAGAAGACGGTGCACTGGAACAACCGCAGCGGCGTGCGCGCGCGCTGCCCGGACTGCCACGTGCCGCACGACTTCACCGACAAGGTGGCGCGCAAGATGCAGGCCAGCCGCGAGGTGCTCGGCCAGCTCCTCGGCACCATCGACACCCGCGAGAAGTTCAAGGAGCACCGCATCGTGCTGGCGCAGCGCGAGTGGAAGCGCTTCGCGGCCAACGGCTCGAAGGAATGCCGTGCCTGCCACGACTACAAGGACATGAACTTCGACAAGATGCGCCCCGCCTCGCAGGTGGCGATGCGCAAGGCCGCCGAGCGCAACCAGAGCTGCGTCGACTGCCACAAGGGCGTCGCCCACCAGTTGCCCGAGATGAAGGGCGCGCGCAACCCGGCCTTCGACACCCTGGTGTCCTCCGCCTCCGGACAGAGCGTGGCTACGGGCAAGGACTACTTCCTGGTGGTGCCGCAGGAACTCTTCGCCGACGAAGGTCTGAGCAAGCGCATCGGCTCGGTCGAGGTCGCCACCCAGGTCAAGGTGCTCGAGACCAAGGGCGACGCGCAGCGGGTCGAGTTCGCGCTGTGGCGCAAGAACAAGGGCTATGGTCGCGTCTGGTACAGCCACTTCGGCCTCAACATCACCAGCGCCACCTTCGACAAGGACGTCGCGCAGGACACGAGCTTCGTGAAGGTGCTCGACACCCGGGAAGACCCGATGACCGGCCTCGAATGGCAGCAGGTCACCGCCACCGCGTGGATGCGCAAGGGCAGCGTGCTCGACAGCGTCGAACCGGTGTGGTCGATCGCCCGCGCCAGCTACAGCAGCAGCTGCAGCGTGTGCCACCGCCAGCCCGACGAAGCGCACTTCGACGCCAACACCTGGCCGGGCCTGTTCGGCGGCATGGTCGGCTTCACCAGCATGGACGACGACACCGCCCGCGTGGTGCTCAAGTACCTCCAGACCCATTCGTCCGATTTCAGCAAGTCGCATGGCGCCGGTTCGCCCGATGCCGCCCTGCAGACCGCGCGTCCCTGATCAGGAGTTGAACACCATGAACTACTCTCGGCGAGGTTTCCTCAAGGCCATGGCGGCGATGTCGGGCAGCGCGCTGGTCGCGCCCGGTCTGCTCACCGCCGCCCCGGCCCTCGCGGCCGGCGAGGCGGCCGCGGTCGGCGACGACATCACCACCTGGAAGATCTCCGGCTCGCACTTCGGCGCCATCCGCGCCAAGGTGGTCGGCGACCGCGTGGTCGATATCCGCCCCTTCGAGCACGACAAGCATCCGACGGAGATGGTCAAGGGCCTGCTCGGCCTGATCTACAGCCCGTCCCGCGTGCGCTACCCGATGGTGCGCCTGGACTGGTACCGCAAGCGCCACCTCAGCGACACCAGCCAGCGCGGCGACAACCGCTTCGTGCGCGTGAGCTGGGACGAGGCGCTCGACCTGTTCTACGAAGAACTCGAGCGCATCCAGAAAAACTACGGCCCGTGGGCGCTGCACACCGGCGGCGTGGGCTGGCGCTCGGTCGGCCAGGTGCATAGCTGCGGCAACCACATGGTGCGCGGCGTCGGCATGCACGGCCGCAGCGTCGGTACCATCGGCGACTACTCGACCGGCGCCGGGCAGATGATCCTGCCCTACGTGCTCGGCTCGACCGAGGTGTACTCGCAAGGTACCTCGTGGGACGTGATCCTCAAGGAGAGCAAGCTCGTCGTGTTCTGGGCCAACGACCCGATCAAGAACCTGCAGGTGGGCTGGAACACCGAGACCCACGAGTCCTACGCCTACTTCGAGCAGCTCAAGGCCAAGGTTGCCGACAAGTCGATCCAGGTGATCTGCATCGATCCGGTCAAGAGCAAGACGCTGAACTACCTCGGCGCTGCCGAGCACCAGTACATCAACCCGATGACCGACGTGGCGCTGATGCTCGCCATCGCGCACACGCTGGTGAAGGAAAACCTGCACGACCAGAAATTCCTCGACACCTACACCCTCGGCTTCGACCAGTTCCTGCCCTACCTCCAAGGCAAGACCGAGGACAAGGTCGAGAAGACGCCCGAGTGGGCGGAGAAGATTTGCGGCGTGCCTTCTGATCGCATCCGCGAGCTCGCCCGCCTGATGGCCAGGCACCGCACCCAGCTCATCTTCGGCTGGGCGGTGCAGCGCCAGCAGCACGGCGAGCAGCCCTACTGGATGGGCGCGGTGCTCGCCGCCATGCTCGGCCAGATCGGCCTGCCCGGCGGCGGCATCAGCTACGCGCACCACTACAGCTCGGTGGGCGTGTCCTCGTCGGGCGCCGCCATGCCCGGCGCCTTCCCGCTCAACCTCGACCCCGGCCGCAAGCCCAGGCACGACAACACCGACTACAAGGGCTACAGCGCGGTGGTGCCGATCGCTCGCGTCATCGACGCCCTGCTCGAGCCGGGCAAGGAGATCGACTTCAACGGCGGCAAGGTCAAGCTGCCGCCCTACAAGATGGCGATCTTCAGCGGCTGCAACCAGTGGCATCGCCAGCCCCAGCGCAACCGCATGAAGGAAGCCTGGCAGAAGCTCGAGACCGTGGTCGCCATCGACTACAACTGGACCGCCACCTGCCGCTTCGCCGACATCGTGCTGCCGGCGTGCACGCCCTTCGAGCGCAACGACCTCGACGGCTACGGCTCGTACAGCAACCGCGGCATCCTCGCGATGCAAAAGCTCATCGACCCGCTCTTCCACTCGCGCCCCGACTTCGAGATCTTCCGCGGCCTCACCCGGCGCTTCAACCGCGACGCCGAATACACCCGCGGCATGGACGAGATGCAGTGGATCGAGAAGATCTACGAGGACTGCCGCAAGGAGAACGGCCTCAAGGACATCGCCATGCCGCCGTTCGCCGAGTTCTGGCAGAAGGGTTACGTGCTGTTCCCCGAGGGCAAGCCCTGGGTGCGCCACGCCGACTTCCGCGACGACGCCGAGGTCAACGCGCTCGGCACGCCGTCGGGCTTCATCGAGATCTTCAGCCGCAAGATCGAGCGCTACGGCTACGCCGACTGCAAGGGCCACCCGGTGTGGATGGAGAAGACCGAGCGCTCGCACGGCGGCCCCGGCTCCGACCGCTTCCCGCTGTGGCTGCAGTCGGTGCACCCGGACAAGCGCCTGCACTCGCAGCTGTGCGAATCCGAGCCGCTGCGCGAGACCTACGCCATCGCCGGCCGCGAGCCGGTGTTCATCGGCCCCGAGGACGCCGCCGCGCGCGGCATCGCCCACGGCGACCTGGTGCGCGTCTTCAACGACCGCGGCCAGTTGCTGGCCGGCGCGCACGTGTCGGACAACTTCCCGCGCGGCGTGGTGCGCATCCAGGAAGGCGCCTGGTACGGACCGACCGGTCCGGAGATCGGCGCGCTCGACACCTACGGCGACCCCAACACGCTGACGCTCGACATCGGCACCTCCAGCCTGGCGCAGGCCACCAGCGCCAACACCTGCCTGGTGCAGATCGAGAAGTTCGTCGGCACCCCGCCGCGGGTGACGTCCTTCGGCGGCCCGATCGAGGTCGATCCGGAAGGCCGGGAGGTGAAGGCGTGATGGACGCGCGATCGCAGGCAGGAACACCCCCGCCCCTCTCGCCCGCGGAATGGCGGTTCGCGAGCACGCAGCGCGCCGGGCTGTACGGCTGGTTCTCCCGGCTGTACGCGCAGGAGGTCACCGACGAGCTGTTCCGCAGCCACTTCGCGGACGGGGGCTTCGCCCCCTTCGCGGGGCTGGCCGAGTTGGGCCTCGCCGCCGAGGTGCAGCGCCTCGACGACGCCGTCGCCGCGCTGCGCGCGGAGCAACTGCCACGCCTGGAGCTGGCCGCGGACTTCGCCCAGCTCTTCCTGCTCGACGGCACGACCAGCGCCCTGCCCTACGCCTCGGCCTACGCGGGCAAGGACGCCGCCTCGCCGCTCTACGGCGCGGCGGAGGCGCGCATGCGCGAGTTCCTCACCGCGCGCAAGCTGGCGATCCAGGCCGACTTCCGCGAACCCGCCGACCACCTCGCCGTGGCGCTGGCGGTGATGGCGGAGGTGGCGGAGAAGGACTCGGGGGCCAGCGACCTCCCCACCGCAGCCGCGACCCAGGCGGATTTCCTGCGCACCGCGCTGCTGGACTGGCTGCCGCACTTCGTCGCCCGCTGCCAGCAGGCGCGGCCGCGCTTCGACGTCTACCCGGCGCTGGCGGCCCTGCTGCTCGGGTTCGTGCGTGCGGACATGGCGTTTCTGGGGGATGTGGGCGGGGGTGCGGGGGCAGCCGCAGACTGACGCGCGCGCCCTGCACCGTCACACCCGACGGTGCGAGCGCACGTCTCGGTGCGCGCCCGCACTCATGCCACGACGACGGTCGTCCGCACTTCGACCCCGAGCGCCCGCTTGATGGCGGCAAAGATCGCCGAGATGTTGCTCATCGTCGGATTGCCCGACGCCGACAGCATCCGGTGCAGGCTTTTCGCGGGCTTGTGGATCTCCTCGGCGAGGGACTCGAAGCCAAGGGTCGCGTTCACAAGGTCTCGCAAAACCAGCTTTGCGGTGTCGGGCTCACCGTTGATGAACAGGGTGATCGCCTCGTCGAGCAGCGCCTGCGCGAACGCGGGGTCGCGCTGCACCCGTGCAGCGACGGTCTGCTTGAAGTCGCGGGTCAGTGCCATGGTCAGGCTCCTTTATTCATCCGGGCCTTGCGGCGCTTGTAGTCCTCCCACAAGGCCACCGCTTCGTCGATATCGCCCTGCTGGCGCTTCTTGCTCCCGCCACCGAGCAGCACGACGATCTCGAGCCCATCCTTCTCCAGGTAGATGCGGTATCCAGGGCCCCAATCGATCTTGTACTCACCGATGCCCCGAAACCACTCGACGTTCGAGAGGTTGCCCAGCTCCATTCTTGCCGCTGCTACCGTAACCTTCGCGGCCGCGATGGGGTCGAGCGTTGAAAACCAGTCGGCGTAGGGACTGCTGCCATCAGGTAAAACAAGCTCTCTGAGATGGTAGGGCATTGCTTGCCAATGGTAACAGATAAGTTACTTTTAAGGAGAGCGACTTCAGCGAGCGTTCTCGAAGATTTTGCACAGCAGGGTCGGGCTGCCAACAGAATTGCTTAATGCATATTTCGATCGCATTTTACCTGTGGCAGAGGCCGGCGGGAAAACGCTGTTGGCGGGCCTATTCCCGCTCGCGCTGCTGATCCGCGTGATCCAAATGCTGCTGATGGGCGCCTACGCCCACTCGCCGCTGCGCGCGGTGCTCGTCGGCAGCAAGACCACCGACCTGCTGCGCGCAGCGACGATCCCGACGTTGCTGCTGCGCTGATGCTCAGCGCTCGCCACCCTCGCAGCCCTCGCGCAGGCGCCTGGCGGCGAGGCGCAGCACGTCGAGATGCAGCCCGTAGTTCGAGCAGCCCCTGCACATCGCCGTGTGCACCTTCAGCGCCAGGCGCTCGCGCAGGCTCAGCGTGCGCTCGTAGCGTTCGGACATGAGCCGGGTCGCGTCCTTGCAGTTCATCATCTTCATCGGGACTCTCCCTGGAACCAGCGGTTCTCCAGACACTCCCGCAGCCCGAGCCGCGCACGGTGCAGGATCACGAAGCAGTTGTTGGGGGTGATGCCCAGCTCCGCGCAAATCTCGGCGGTCTCGAGCTCCAGCAGCTCGCGCATCGTGTAGACGCGGGCGATGTGCTCGGGAAGCTTGTTCATGCAGAGGTCGAACACTTGCCAGAACGCGTCCTGCTCGAAGGCGGCTTCCGGATCGGACCAGGTCGCGGGGCGATCGTCGGGGTTCCAGTGCCCCCCTTGCTTGAACAGCACGTCGAACTCTTCCAGCCCGGCGTCCAGATCCGAGGACCCGACGAGATCCGAGCTGCAGATCTCACGCGAGGACGCGCGGATGTGGTCGACGATCTTGTTGCGCAGGATCGCGAACATCCAGGTCTTGAAGGCAGACCGCCCGGCAAAGCTCTTTGCGCTCCGCATCGCCGCCATCAGCGCCTCCTGAACCATGTCCTCCGCCGCCCCGCTGTCGCGCAGCTGCATGCGGGCAAAGCGCAGCATGTCGCGCCGGATGGCGCTGATCGACGCGTCGTCCCACGGCGGGGCCGCAGCCTGTGCGCCTGCCTTGCTCATCGCTCGCTCCTGTCGGGTGCAACCCGATCATCGCGCTTCGTCGCTGGATCGGGCGCCGCACAGATCTCGTCGCGCGACACGAAGCGGAACTCCGCAAACCCTGCGCGTGCCCGCTCGCCGGTGTTGTCCGTATCGGACGCCAGGGCAATCCCGCCGAGCTGCGCCGGCAGATCACCGAAGGCGCGCTTGAAGTCTTCCGCCACATCGCGCCGCTCGACGACCCAGGCCCCGGCATCCCCCGCGCCCGAGCGCAGCACGATCATGCGCGTGCGGTCGGTGTAGGCGTTGGGCATCAGGGTGCCGACCGGCTGGCGGTTGTCCCACACGTAGTTGAGCGCCGCGTCCGGCACCTGGTCGCCGTAGATCGAGCGCGCCAGCGCCAGCTTGGCCCGGGTGGCCAAGCCGAGCGCCTCGGGCGCCACCTTGAAGCTCACATACACCCGCGCCGCGTAGTCGTCGCCAGCCTTGGTCCTCATGTCCGCGGTGACGAGCGGCGCATCGACGCGCCACAGCCAGCACAGGTGCGGCGTGGCCTCGAGGTCGACCTCGAGCGGGCGGCCGAGCAGGGCCATGCTGCGCTCGGCGACCGCCTCGATCGCGACCACGCCATCCCAGGTCTTGAGTGTGTACCGCGTGGGCGCGACGCGCGCGTCGAGCTGCTGCACGCGCCAGGGCTCGGGCAGGCCCGAGGCGCCGGCGGGGAAGCGCCCGACCCAGACCGTGGCAGCCTGCGCCACGGTTGCGGAGCACATCAGTGACAGGGCGAGTGCCCAGCGCATGCAGGTATCTGCAGGCATCTGTGTTGTCTCCATCTCAGGCTGCTTGTCCTAAGCGCGTGGCTTGCAGGCTCCGGATGGTGGTCGGACCAGCACGGCACGCCTTCCCGGGAGGAAGAGAGCACGACACCCAACCTGCGCACCACGCCCCACGAACGCTTACAAGAATTGTGTGCGTGCCATACGCATCACCTACCGCGCAAACGTCTCAAGCCGGCGAGTGCGTCTTCAACCAGTCCTTGAGCGCGGCATCCATCCGCGTCTGCCAGCCATCCCCCGTCGCGCGGAACTGCTCCACCACGTCGCGCGACAAGCGGATCGTGATGCGTTCCTTGGTTACAGCGGCCGGCGGCCTGCCGCAGCGGATCGTCGGTTTGGCCGCCTCCCACTCCGCATCCGTATAGGGGATGGCATCCGGATCCGACAACGCAGCGGCCGTGATGGCTGCATCTTCCTCGGCGCTCGGATGCAGGGTTCCCGTCTTAAGCTTCGGCATAGCGTTTGACCTCTCGTTGCTTGGCCTTGCGAAGGCTGATCACCCGCCGGCTATCGGCACGATCCACGAAGACGACGGAATCTGTCCGACATTTTTGTACATGCACGTCCAATTCACCACACCCCGACCTCACTGCGACCACTTCCCCGCCCTTGCCTTCGCCGCGCGTGCAGTGCAAACCCACAAGTCCTGACACCACCCCGCCCGCTACAATCCCCGCACCCCAACCCGCATGCATGACCACCCCGTGACCTCGTCATCCACCTTGCCCCAGCCCGCCGACAGCGCCAGCCCCGCCGCCCTCGACGCCTTCATCGCGCGCTGGCAGCGCGCCGGTGGCAGCGAGCGCGCCAACTACCAGCTCTTCCTCGCCGAGCTGTGCGAACTGCTCGCGCTGCCGCGCCCCGACCCTGCCGGCGAGGACACCCGCGACAACGCCTACGTGTTCGAGCGCCGGGTGCTGATGCGCCAGCCCGACGGCAGCGCCAGCAACGGCTTCATCGACCTCTACCGCCGCGGC
This sequence comes from Thauera aminoaromatica S2, assembly GCF_000310185.1. Taxonomy (GTDB): domain Bacteria; phylum Pseudomonadota; class Gammaproteobacteria; order Burkholderiales; family Rhodocyclaceae; genus Thauera; species Thauera aminoaromatica. Next base: position 16,910 of record NZ_AMXD01000038.1, read on the forward strand.
GCCTTCGTGTGCGAGGCCAAGCAGTCGGGCAAGACGCTCGACAGCTCGGGCTGGGACAAGGCCATGCTGCGCGCCCACAACCAGGCCGACCAGTACGCCCGCGCCCTGCCCGCCGACGAGGGCCGGCCGCCCTTCATCCTGGTCGTCGACGTTGGCCGCAACATCGAGCTCTACGCCGAATTCAGCCGCTCGGGCGCCACCTACACGCCCTACCCCGACCCGCGCAGCCACCGCATCCGCCTCGACGACCTGCACCGCGAAGACATCCGCCAGCGCCTGCGCGAAGTCTGGCTCGACCCGCTCGCGCTCGACCCCGCCCGCCGCTCGGCGCGCGTCACGCGCGAGATCGCCGACCGCCTGGCCTCGCTCGCGCGCTCGCTCGAAGCCGCCGGCCACGCCCCGCAACAGGTCGCCGGCTTCCTGATGCGCGCGCTGTTCACCATGTTCGCCGAGGACATCGGCCTGCTGCCGCCGCGCGCCTTCACCGAACTGCTCGAAAGCCTCGCGGGCCAGCCGCACACCTTCGCGCCCATGCTCGAACACCTGTGGCAGAACATGAACACCGGCGGCTTCTCGCCGATCCTGCGCAACAAGGTGCTGCGCTTCAACGGCGGCCTGTTTTCCGAGGCCAGCGCCATCCCGCTCGACCGCGACCAGCTCGAGCTGTTGCTGAAGGCATCGAAGGCCGACTGGCGCTACGTCGAACCCGCCATCTTCGGCACCCTGCTCGAGCGCGCGCTCGACCCGCGCGAACGCCACAAGCTCGGCGCCCACTACACCCCGCGCGCCTACGTCGAACGCCTGGTGCTGCCCACCGTCATCGAACCGCTGCGCGCGGAATGGCGCGAAGTGCAGGCGGCCGCGCTCACCTACGAGCAGCAGGGCAAGCACAAGGAGGCGGTCGCCGAGATCCGCACTTTCCACCGCCACCTGTGCACCGTGCGCGTGCTCGACCCCGCCTGCGGCAGCGGAAATTTTTTGTATGTGACGCTGGAACACCTCAAGCGCCTCGAAGGCGAAGTGCTCAACCTGCTGCACGACCTCGGCGAATCCCAGGGCCTGCTCGAACTCGAAGGCGTCACCGTTGATCCGCAGCAGTTCCTCGGCCTCGAGATCAACCCGCGCGCCGCCCGCATCGCCGAGATGGTGCTGTGGATCGGCTACCTGCAATGGCACTTCCGCACCCACGGCTCGGTGACCCCGCCCGAGCCGGTGCTGCGCGACTTCCGCAACATCCAGCACCGCGACGCGCTGATCGAGTACGAGCGCGAGGAACCGGTCACCGACGAGGCGGGACGCCCGGTCACGCGCTGGGACGGCGTGAGCTACCGGAAGAGCCCGATCACCGGCGAGGACATCCCGGACGAGACCGCGCAGGTGGTGCAGATGCGCTACGTGAACCCGCGCAAGGCGGAATGGCCGCAGGCGGATTACATCGTGGGGAATCCGCCGTTCATCGGTGCCGCCACCATGCGCCGCGCGCTCGGCGACGGCTATGTGGACGCGGTTCGCCGCACCTGGCCCGAGGTGCCGGAATCCGCCGACTTCGTCATGTACTGGTGGCACATCGCCGCTGAGACCGTGCGCGCGGAAAAGGCGCGCCGCTTCGGCTTCATCACCACCAACAGCATCAAGCAGACCTTCAACCGCCGCGTCGTGCAGGCGCAGCTCGAGGCGAAGAACCCGCTGTCGCTGGCGTTCGCGATTCCGGATCACCCCTGGGTGGATGCGGCAGACGGGGCGGCGGTGAGGATTGCGATGACGGTGGCGATTGGTGGTGAGCAAGATGGCCACTTGGTGCAGGTGAAGGTTGAAAACGAAACGGAACAGGACTCCGTGGACGTGGTACTACATGGTCGGAGTGGACGCCTGTTCGCAGATCTTCAGGTTGGCGCGGACACCGGTAACGCCCGCCGCCTCCGAGCGAATGCTCGAGTTGGATTCCGCGGTGTCACGTTGATGGGCTCCGGTTTTTGGGTCGAACCAGACGATCCGCTGATTACTGCCGAACCTCACGCGGTGAAGGAGCTTCGTAATGGGAAAGACTTGGCCGCGCGGCCAAGAGGCGTCTATGCGATCGACTTCTTCGGGCTTTCCGAGGAGGAATCACGCCGGAAGTTTCCCGGAGCATTCCAGCGCGTCCTCAACGGAGTGAAGCCCGAGCGGGAGCAATCTCAAAGGGCGGCCTACAGAGCAAAGTGGTGGACTTTCGCGGAGGCGAGGCCCGATCTTCGCCAAGCAAAACTTGGGCTTGGTCGATACATCGCCACCGTGATGACTGCGAAGCACAGGACATTCCTGTTTCTCGAGGAGCGCCTGCTGCCTGATCAGGGCTTGATCGCAATCACCCTGAATGACGCGCTCGCACTCGGATCGTTATCTTCCCGAGTTCACGTAGCTTGGGCTCTTGCGGCAGGTGGCCGACTGGGCGTAGGTAACGACCCGAGGTATAACAACAGCGCCTGCTTCGAAACCTTCCCCTTCCCCGACCCCACGCCCGCGCAAGCCGCCCGCATCCGCGACCTCGCCGAGCAGCTCGACGCCCACCGCAAGCGCCAGCAGGCGCAGCACCCCGAGCTGACGCTCACCGGCATGTACAACGTGCTCGAAAAGTTGCGCGCCGGCGACACGCTCACACCCAAGGAACGCACCATCCACGAGCAGGGCCTGGTGTCGGTGCTGCGCGAGCTGCACGACGCGCTCGACAGCGCGGTGTTCGAGGCCTACGGCTGGAACGACCTCGCCGCGCAACTCGTCGGCAAGCCCGGCGCAACCACGCCGGTGCCCGACAAGCCCGAAGCCCAGGCCGCCGCCGAGGAAGAACTGCTGCGCCGCCTGGTCGAACTCAACGCCGCCCGCGCCGCCGAAGAAGCCCGCGGCCACGTGCGCTGGCTGCGCCCCGACTACCAGAACCCCGGCGCCGCACACGCCCGGCCAGCCGCCGCGCCCGAGCAGCTCGAAGCCGAGCTCGAAGGCGGCGCCGCCCCCGTCGCCGACGCCGAGGCAGACGCCGCTTCGGCCGCCGCCCCCGCCGCCGGCAAGGCGACCTGGCCCAAGAACATGCGCGAACAGGTCGCCGCCGTGCGCAGCGCGCTCGCCCACCAGCCGCTCCCCGCCGAGGCCATCGCCGCCCGCTTCAAGCGCACACCCCGCGCCGGCGTGCAGGCGGTGCTCGAAGCGCTGGAAGAGCTCGGCATGGTGGCGCACGAGGGCGGCGCGTATCGCTTGCAGGGGTGAACGTCGCGGCCCCAGGTTGACGACGGGTTGATTGACACTATATTTAGTATCACGACTCAAGAATGACCAAAGCGCAGAAGCTGCTCGATGCCATGGTGGCCAACCCGCGTGACTGACGGATCGAGCAGGTGGAAACAGTCGTGCGGGCCTACGGTTTGACGATTCATTGCCCCGGCGGAAGCCATCACATCGTACGTAACGCCGCAGGCAAGAAGGTGAGCATTCCTGCTCATCGGCCGATCAAGCCGATCTACATCCGGCAACGGGTTCGGCTGATCCAGTCCGGTCAAGGAGATGACGAATGACCAACGAACGACAGTACCCGGTCGAGATTCGCCCCTTGTCGCCCGATGAGGGAGGCGGCTGGCTTGCGACGTTTCCCGATCTGCCGGGCTGCATGGGCGACGGCGAAACCCCCGAGGCCGCCATCGAAGACGGCTATGCCGCGGCCGCCGCATGGTTGAAGGTCGCCGCGGAGTGTGGCGACGCCATTCCCGAGCCGGGCGCAGGGGGCGAATCCGGGAGATTCGTGGCCCGCATACCCAAGAGCCTGCACATGCGCCTCATCGCACGCGCGAGACAGGAGGGTGTCAGCATGAACACGATGCTGGTCTCGATGCTGGCCGAGTCGCTGAATTCGCGGCATGTGTGATCAAGCCAGCTTTCGCCGGGCAAGCAGGGAAGAACGCGAGGTATGCGATGAGTGGCTCGAAAACGAATGCGATGAAACGTAAGGCTGTGCTCGAGGCGGTACGCGCCATCCCGCCAGCGCAGGATTTTGTGTGGGACGGCTCGGATGAGGATGACCGTCCCGCCACTGCAGTCGAGCTGGCCGCAGGAATCGAGGCTGCGCGGCGCAAGCGCGGACGGCCTGTCGGATCAGGCACCAAGGAGCAGGTCGCGATCCGCATCGACCACGACATCCTCGAGGCCTTCCGCTCGGGCGGGCCGGGGTGGCAGACGCGAATGAACGACGCCCTGCGCGAGTGGGTCAAGAAACATCCAACGCCGTGAACGGAAAACGGGGACAGACCACGATTAACCAATCCCGATCAAGCCTTCCCGCCCCTGCGCTCGTCCGGACCACCGCCGATGGGGTGCCGAAATGTGGCATGCCTTGTTCAACCTGTTCGTCGCGGCGGTCGTCGCGCCCGCGGCAGCGCTGATCGTGATCGCCTGGAGCGGAAAGCTCGGCTGGCCGCCGCTGCCGGGTTTGATCGTCGCCGTGGCGGCAGGCTTGGGCATCATCAGCGATCGAATCCGCAAGCCATGAGCCGCTGACCGCGATGCACCGCGGCGGCGTCCCATCGTCCCGCGTGGCTGCGCGCACGCGCCGACCCCGCGCAGCACTTGAGAACTTCGCCGCAAACACGTTCAATACCGGCCTTCCGAGGCCGCCCCTCCACGACGCGCCGACGCGACCCGCGTCGGCCACCGCCAGGCCTTCCGCGCCCACAAACCGCCGCGAGCATCCATGAGCATCCAGACCGTCCCCACCCGCCCCTTCCCCGGCCAGCGCCCCGGCACCTCCGGCCTGCGCAAGAAGGTCGCCGTCTTCCAGCAGCCGCACTACCTCGAGAACTTCGTGCAGGCGGTGTTCGACACCCTGCCCGGCCACGAAGGCCAGACCCTGGTGCTGGGGGGTGACGGCCGCTTCCACAACCGCGTCGCGGTCCGCACCATCCTGCGCATGGCGGCGGCCAACGGCTTCGCCCGCGTGCTGGTGGGCCGGGGTGGGCTGCTGTCGACGCCGGCGGTGAGCGCGGTGATCCGCGGTCGTGGCGCCTTCGGCGGGCTGATCCTGTCAGCCAGCCACAACCCGGGCGGCCCGGAGGGCGACTTCGGCATCAAGTACAACGCCGCCAACGGCGGCCCCGCGCCGGAGAAGCTCACCGAGGCGATCTACGCGCGCAGCACGGAGATTGCCGAGTACCGCATCGAGGACGCGGGCGCGGACATCGACTTCGACACCCTCGGCACGCGCACCCTGGGCGGCATGACCGTGGAGGTGATCGACCCGGTCGCCGACTACGCCGAGCTGATGCAGCAGCTCTTCGACTTCGACGCCATGCGCGCCTGGTTCGCCGCCGGCCACCGCATGCGCTTCGACGCCATGAGCGCGGTGAGCGGGCCGTACGCGCGCGCGATCCTCGAAGGCCGGCTCGGCGCCCCCGCCGGCACCGTAATCAACGGCGAGCCGCTGGAGGATTTCGGCGGCCACCATCCCGACCCCAATCCGGCGCACGCCGCCGAGCTGATGGCGGCGATGTCCGGCCCCGGCGCGCCCGACTTCGGCGCGGCCTCGGACGGCGACGCCGACCGCAACATGATCCTCGGCCGCGACTTCGTGGTCACCCCGTCCGACAGCCTGGCGGTGCTCGCCGAGCACGCCACCCGGGTGCCCGGCTATCGCGCCGGGCTGGCCGGCATCGCGCGCTCGATGCCGACCTCGCGCGCCGCCGACAAGGTCGCCGCGGCGCTCGGCATCCCCTGCCACGAGACGCCGACCGGCTGGAAGTTCTTCGGCAACCTGCTCGACGCCGGCCAGGCCACGCTGTGCGGCGAGGAGAGCTACGGCACCGGCTCGAACCACGTGCGCGAAAAGGACGGCCTGTGGGCGGTGCTGTTCTGGCTCAACCTGCTCGCCACCACCGGGCGCTCGGTGGAAGATCTGGTGCGCGCGCACTGGGCGCGCTTCGGCCGCCACTACTACTCGCGCCACGACTGGGAGGGCATCCCCAGCGAGCGCGCCGACGCGCTGATGGCCGAGCTGCGCGCGAGCCTGCCCGCGCTCGCCGGACGCGACTGCGGCGACGGCCTGCGCATCGCCAGCGCCGACGACTTCGCCTACACCGACCCGGTCGACGGCTCGGTCAGCACCCGCCAGGGCGTGCGCCTGCTGTTCGCCGACGGCAGCCGCATCGTGTTCCGCCTGTCGGGCACCGGCACCGAGGGCGCCACGCTGCGCGTGTACCTGGAGCGGTTTGATGCCGACCCGGCCCGCCACGACCAGCCGGTGCAGCAGGCGCTCGGCGCGCTCATCCGCATCGCCGACGAGGTCGCCGGCATCCGCAGGCACAGCGGCATGGAAGGGCCGACGGTGGTGACCTGACGGCCAGCCGGCGCTGCCCCGCACCGGTCTGTTCACAAGACGCTGCGCAACTTCCGGCACTGTCTGGACGGTACGACGCGCGGCGCTTCAGCGCGCCGCACCGTCTCGACGACGCCTGCGCCGCATCAACGCCGCTGGTGCCGGGCCGCAGGCGGCGCCGGCGGTGGCGAGAAGCGCGGCCGAAAGACGAACAGTTCGCCGCCGTTCGCGTTGGCGGTCCACAGGCTGCCGTCCGCACCGAGCGCGAGCGCGAGGTTCTCTTCCGGCCCGTCTGCGAAGCGCTGCCCGGCGAACAAGGCCCGCCCGTCGGGCGCGAAGCCGTGGAGCGTACCGCTGCACCAGAAGAAGAGGTTGCCTGCGCCATCCATGACCGGATTCGAGCTTGCGCACAGCCCGTCACCGAAGCGCCGGCCGGAATCGCCCGGCCCGAATCCACGCACGTTCAGCGCGCCATCCTGGACGAACCACACGCGGCCATCGGGCGCCAGCACCGGCTGCGTGCTCGTCCCGCCGCTCGCCTGCCAGCGCGGCGCGCGCCCGGCGAAGGCCCACACGGTTCCCGTGCCGTCCTCCGCGTCGTAGCCCGAGAAGATCCACTCGCCCGCGCGCATGCCGGCCACCGGCAGGTGATGCCTCCAGCCGGACACGGCTGCGCCGTCGCCGAAGGCGAGGCGCTCGGCCTCGGCGGGGTCGTGCAGATCGATGAGTACCGCGCCCTCGCCGTTCGGGACCGCCACGTATCGGCCATCGATGCTCAGCGCCGGGCTGCCCGGCGTGATCGTCCCCGCATCCTCGTGCAGTCCGAAGAACAGGAAGGGGCGCAATCGCGCGTCGAGGCCGAGCACGCCATCCACGCCGTCCCCGAGCACGAGGTAGAGGCTGCCGTCCTCGCCCACGGTCGGTTTGGTGAAGGGCGCCAGGCGCACCGGCATCTGCGGGGCGAGCTCCGGTAGCACAAAGCGGTGGCGCAAGGCGCCGCGGGCCTCGAGGTCCCAGGCGCGCACGGCATCCTCGGTGACCAGATAGAGCAAGCCCTGCGGGCCGATGACCGGAGCGCGCTGCACGACCCCGCCGCCGATCTCGCTCGACCACAGCAAGGCCCCCTTGCCATCGAGCACGACCAGAAAATTGCGCTTGCCCCGCTTTAGCACCGCGATCACCTGATCGCGCCACAGCAGCGGACGCTCTGCGAGCACGCCGGGGCCGGCGTCCTCGCCGACGGCGGGCAAGGGCAGCGCTTGCAGTTCGAAACCGCTCGGGCCGTGCGCCGGGTTGGAATCGCCACGGCCGCTGTGGCCGGCGTCGTGCTGCGGCTGGTGCCAACCCGTCGCAGCCGCGGCCGCCACCGCGTCGGGCGCGTACTGGATGACCAGGCGCGGCGCACTCGAGGCGTGGCGAATCGTGTCCTCCGCCGGCGCCCGGCCGTGCAGCAGGCTGCTCGCCTTGGCGGTGGCAGTGTAGAGCTCGAGCTCGAGGCGACGGGCCGGCGCCGCGGCCGCCTCGGCGACGGCCTCGCACAGGCGGCCGTTGTCGGGGTTCAGGGACACCGGACGGTCGGGTCGCAGGTCGCGCAGCGCGGCGAGCGGACGCGTCTCGCCCACGCGCCGCACCGCCAGCTCGACCACGGCGGCGACCGCCTCGTGCTCGCGCACATATCGCACCTCGCTCGCCACCACGCGCAGCACGCAGCGCCGCATCTGCGCCGCCGACAAGCCGACGGGCAGGCTGTCGAGGTCGAACGCCAGTCTCACGCCGTTGCCGGGCCGAAGCCAGTAGTGCTCACCCCCTGTCGCCGCCTCGGCCGTCGATGCAGGCGGGGGATCGCGCGCCTCGAGGAGGGTCGTGGAGACCGCCGAGTTGCCCGCAAACGCCACGCTCCCCGGTTTCACCGCAGCCACCGTGCGCTCGGCCGCCGGCAGCACGGTGGGCACCAGCGCGAGCAGCGCCAGGCAGATGTGCAGTGATCGCAGTCTCATCCCATCCTCCCCTTGCGCATCCCGGCGGCGTCGCGCCTAGGCCGGGAAGTACAGTCGCAGCGCACGGTCCGCCGCGCATTCGTTCTCCGCGGGGTGCAGGTGGACCACCAATGCGCCGGCGCGTAGCGCCTGCACCTGGAAATCCTCGATCTCCGCCGGAACCAGGCGCTGCAGATCCCCGCAGGGCAGCACTGCCCAGCGCTTCGCGGGCGCATCCACCAGGCGCAGCGCGATGGCCTCGACCCGCTCGGCGTCGCCGCCATCCGGTTCGCCGCAACGGTCCAGCCATGCGAAGGCGTGCAGACTGCACCCGTCGCTCGCCAGCGCGGCGGCAAGCACCCGCCCGTCGATCAGGTCACCGAGCAGGAAGCTGCGCTCCCAGCGCTGGCCGTCGAACGACCACAGGTCGAAACACTCGCTGCGTTCCTGGTCGGACTCCCGCCCCGGTTCGCAGCCCTCCTCCGCGGCACGCTTCGATCCTGTCCTGCCGAACAGCCACACCCGCCCACCGTGAACCGCCGGCTGGGCGGCGCCGCGCGGACGCTCGCACGGCCCCCCCGCGGGCTGCTCCTTCCAGTCCAGGGCCGGCCCCGTGGCATTCTCGGCAGGCTTCTCGTCCTCGGCAGGCTTCTGCGTCGCCGCCCAGGCGTCGTCGAGCGGCGCGCCGGCGGAGTCGATGCCGCCGAACACCCACAGGCGTTCCTCGAACACCGCCACACCGTGTGCCCGCCGGGCGCACCAGGAGGCCTCGCCGTGATCCCGCCAGCGCGGTTCGCGGGCACCGACGTCGAGGCTCCAGACCTTGTTTCCGCAGCGCCCCTCCGCGCCGGACATGCCGCCAAAGAGCCACAGGCGACCGCGGAACAAGGCCCCGGGCAAGCGCTCGCAGCCAGGCGGGAAGGCCACGAACGGGCCTGCCCCCTCAGTTGCCACCGCAGTTGCCCCCTCGGTCACCCCCTGCGCACCCACCGGCTCCCAGGGCCCCAACGCATGGTGCGTGCGACACAGCAGCACGCGCGAGCCGCCCACCCCGGGCAACGCGACGCTCGCGTACAACTTGCCGCCGGCAATTCCGAACAGGCGCAGCGGCACCGCTTGTGCGCTCGTATCGGCGAGGGCGGGCATGGCCAGCCTGCGGCCCTCCCGCGTCGCCAGCACGCAGGGCCAGCGCTGCCAGCCCGGCCGCAAGGCGCGCACGCGCAATCTCGCCTCGTGACGCTCGCCCGCTCCGTCCCAGCCCCGCAGCACGAACTCGGCATCCGCAACCCCCACCACGACGCGCCGCCCCCCTTCGTCCGGGACACCTTCGGCGATGCACAGGCCGTCACGCAGCAAGCTCAGGCCCGCCAGCCCGCAGGTGCGCCAGCGCAGCTCGACGACGTCGCCGGGCAGGTTCACCGCGGCCTGGTCCGGCACGCAGGCAAAGTCGAGCACGCCCGCGGCCGATGCACGCTTGGCGAGCCGCAGCGCAATCGCCGCCGTGGCGGCCGCATCGCCGCTCGCCTGCAGCCCGAGCGCGAGCGCCGCAAGGCCGGGCTGCGCGTCCGAGACCGCACCCGACAGGACCACCTCGAGGGCGTCGCCGGGCCGCAGCAGGACTTCGCCGCGGCGCAGCAACCATAGCTCGCAGCGCTCCGGCCGCTGCGGCGGCAGCCGCCACTGCGCAACCCAGCCCGCCGGCGCCTGGCAGGTCCAGCGCCGCAGTTGCGCCGCGCTCCGCACCAGGTCGCCCTCCCCGCCGCCGACCCCGCCACGCAGGACGAGCGCCGGCCAGCGCGTGCGCGCAAGCGCCGCGTCGCCGCGGTAGTCGATCCGCAGCGTCAGCCGATTGGCTGCGGAACGCGCGCCGACGACGAAGTCGCCCAGGCTGTCGAGGCGGGCCAGCAGCCCCATGGCGTCGTCCGTCATGCCCGCCTCCGCAGTCGCAGCGCCACCTCGGCGATGCGGCACGCCGGTGGCGAGTCGCGGTCCGAGGTGGCGAGCCGACGCCATGCGCGCAGGCGGTAGCGGCCGGCCTGCGGATGCGCCAGCACCCAGGTCGAGGGCAGGGGCGCCACCGCGGTGCGCAGCAGCACGCGCCCGTCCGGTGCGCTCAGCTCGATGGCGTCGGCGCCGCTCACCGTCCACACGAGCGTGGCGGGCACGCCCCTGGGAAGCTCGAAGCCCTCCGCCGCATCCTGCGCGGCCCCGCCCGCCGACGCGGCGGTCGCAGCTTCGACCACCCCGAAGCCGTCGATCGCCAGCGCGACCGCTTCGAGCCGCAGCCAGCCCTCGGCCAGCGCGAGCCCGGACGGGAAGGCGACGCTGCCGCTCGCCGCGGTGTCGATGATCTCGCGCTCCTCGCGCACGCCCACGCGCGGGTGATGGTTCCACGACCACTGCCCATAGAGGTCCGACGGCCGCGGCATGCGCAGCTCGTCGCGCGCACCCAGCACCGGGCCGGTGAAGAACATCAGCGAACGCGCACGCACGCGCTCGCACGCGCCGGGCGGCCGGAAGCTCGCGCGCGGGAGGACCGCGCTGGTCACCGTGAAACCGCGCTCCGGGTCCATCAGGAGGATGAGCTCGAGCGGGCGCTCGATGCTGACCACGGGCTGGGCCCGGTCGCGCAGCTCGGGCCTTCCCCCGCCGGTGCGCAGGCCCCAGGCCGGGTGGAAATGCCCCGGCTCGTCGGCCAGGAAGAAGCCCGCGAGCCCGTCCCCCGCGCTACCGTCGAAGTCGCCCAGGCGCAGCGGAAACTCGATCGCCCCGACTCCGCCACAGTGGCCTCCACCCTGAACACTCGCCGGGTCGTGGGCAGGTGCGCCATCGAGCTCGAGCCGCAGGCGCGCGCGCAGCAGCGCCAGCGGCCGTCCGACGAGAAGCCCGACAGCGGGGTCGTCGGCGTCGGGCAGGAGTTCGCCCGCCGCCTGCTGCAAGGTGTCGAGCAGGTCGGCGAGACGCGCCCCGCTCGCCCCCTGCCAGCGCAGCAGCTCGCGCACGACTGCACGGACGACCGGATCGGCGCCGCTTTCGGCCAGAGGATCGGCCGGGTCGAGCATGGCCTCGCCCTGCGCCTCCGCTGCCGTGGCGGCGTGCGGACCGCGCGTCGTGACCCAGCGGAAGCCGTCGATCGGGCGGGCGCGTCCACCGACGCCGTGCGCGTCCGCCTTGCCGCGCATCGCCTGCAGGGCCCCGAGCAGATTGCCCGCGCCGTCGAGCACCACGAGCGTGCCACCGACCCGATCGGGAAGGATCCAGCCGCACGGCTCGCCCTCGCCGGGCTCCTCTGTAGCATCGTCCTGCTCCCGCGCGGTTCCGCCCGGCTTGCTGCCCTCGTCGCACCCGCTTGCAGGCCATTCCACCACCAGGCGGGCGGCCTGCACCAGACGCGGCTCGAACAGCGCAGCCCCGCCGGGCCCGCGCAGGCGTGGCGGCAGCAGCACTGGAAGGGCACCTCCGCCCTCGGGCCGCAGCTCCATGAACTGGCCGAAGGCGTCGATCACCCGCAGGCGCTCGATGCGCAGCAGGCCGGCGCGCAGCGGCAGCAGGCTCGCGTTGCGCAGCGGCGAAAGCCATTCTGCAGCCTCGAGCTGTGCGGCATGCGGCGCGGGACGCAGCGGCCCCGCCGGGCCGTCGGCCTCGAGCGGGGGAAGTTCAGGTCGTGCGCAGCGGGCCAGCAGGCCGTCCATCAGGCCGTCGAGGTTCTGCCCGAGGACGTCGATCGCGGCCACCTCCATTCCGGCCTCGACCAGGCGGCGCCGCAGCGCGTCGGCCACGCCGGGGGTCATCAGCGAGGTGCCGGTGAAGACGTGCTCGCGCCCGGGGACCGCGTCGACGCTGCGCTCGAACCCGTCGCCGCGCGCATCGAGCCGCCACCCCGCGAGCGCCTCGGCCCCCTCCCCGGCCCCGGCGAGCTCGCTCCACGACACCCGCCACTGCAGCAGCAGCGGCAGCCAGGGGTTGCCACACCAGCGCGTGCAGGCGATCGCCGCGGGGGCCAGGTCCGCGCTGCCGGGAGCACCGGTTCCGGACCCGCCGGCGGGTGGCGCGTTCGAGGGGCCGGCGTCGGTTGCATCTGCACGGGGAACGACTGTCCCGTCTGCACGCGCGATGCGCATCGCCTCGCGCAGCAGGCCCGCCGCGGGTGCCGGAATGCCACGGCGCTGCAGATCGAGACCCGCCATCGCGCCGATCACGGCCTCATCCTTGGCGGCGGCAGGGCCGCCCTCGGCGAGGCGGGTACTGGTCCGGCAGTGCAGCCGACCATCGGCGCGATGGCGACCGTCGGTGCCATGTCGCCCGGGGTCGGCAAAGGCCGCTCCGGCGAGCAGCAGGACCGGGTCGCGCGGGCGATGGAAGCGCACACCGTCGACCCGTCGCAACTCGTGGCCGGGCAGCAGGCACTCGACCAACGCGCGCACGCGCTCGAGCGGACGCCCGCGCGGCATGCCCTGCGCATCGACCCGCTCGGCGAGGCGCTCGCGTTGCAAGGCGATCCTCGCGCGCAGCACGGACTCCTCGGCGCGCCAGCGCTCGACCGCCTCGGCGTCGCAGTCGAAGCTGGCCAGGCCGCGCTGGTACCAGGCGAGGTAGAACGCCTGCCCGAGGCTGTCCAGCTCGCGCGCGACGGCGTCGGCCGCGCGCTGCTGTCGCTCCAGGGCGGCGAGCGCACGCCGCACGATGCCGGGGATGGCCTTGCGTGCAGGGCGCCCGGCACGCAGCGGGGCCGGCTCGCGCTCGGCGATCTCCCAGCCGGAGGCGCGCGACAGCGGCTGAAAGCGGCGCACATGCAGTTCGTGGGCGAGGCGCTCGGCCCCGCCCGGATGCTCGAGCAGCGGATCCAGGTCGTGCTGCAATGCCTCGAAGTAGGCGGCGTGCTCGGCCGGCACGCCGGGCTGGGCGCCGAGCAGCGCCGCCATGGCCTCGGCGCCGTCCTCGCCCAGGGCCGCGCGGAAGGGGGCATCGCGCGGCGGGC